>NZ_KE952839.1 GCF_000466385.1 Aneurinibacillus aneurinilyticus ATCC 12856 | reverse complement strand
TCTGGATCATACTGGATAATCAACACCCTTGTTAATATACCTCCCTTTTCTCAAAAACAGCGATTTGGATTAACAGTAAGCCGGCAATATATACAATCATCATTGCAACTGAGAAGCCGAACGACATTCCTGAAAACGGTGGCTCTATTCCACCGTTTATAAGCAAGTTCGGATCGTATACTTTTAAGTTCAAATTATTGAAGATGATATATTTGGCTCCCCATTTTTCTGGCAGTAGGGAAGACAGCATGTTTCCCGCTATATAGAGAAAAAAGGAGACTGTAATTGAGAGCGGACTGCTTTTGAATACCGTAGCGATAAAGAACGACAGCGTCATCATAAAAATACTGTCAGGCAGTCCATATAAATAAGTCTTACATACAATCCCAAAAGTTAATTCGCCGGATCGAACCATCCCGAAAAGCAGTACATCAATAAGTACACTTGCTGCCCATAGAACCAGAACAGTTCCTATGATAACGATGAGGTTGGCGACGTATTTCGATAGAAGTATCGTTCTGCGGCTGACAGGGCGCAAGAGCAATTGTTTAATAGTACCATCCTTGAATTCGTCTGTGATGGATTGGGCGCCCAGCACAATAGCAAATAGCGTAACAAAAATCATGAGAAACGGAGCAAGATTATAGGTGAATTTCAGATACTCTCTGGCCGCATACAAATCAGGCAGGCTTCGGTTTGCGATGCCGATACCGATGATGAACACCAGACAAAAGTACAGAAAAAATATGCTTTGCTTTTTACTGTTAATCTTCATGATTTCATTCTGAACGAGCGCAAGAAATCTCATGATGGATGCGTTCCTCCTGTTATTAACAAGAAAGTTTCCTCCAGTGACTTCGTCTTGATTTGAACCTGAAATACGCCGATTCCATTCTGTACAAGCGTTGCCACAAGTTCAGGGATATGCTGCTTTGTGGTTGAGACAGTTATGGTGCGCTCGGTTGTCCTGATAATGGGGATATTAGTGAGAAGCGTAGCGGCCCTGACAGGTTCGGTAATTTCGAACTCGACCTCCATTTCAACCTGTGTGTTCGCCTCTTTTGCTGCCTTTATGTTATGTTCTCCGACGAACGCTCCGTTCTGAATAATAACGACACGATCGCACATTAATTCTATCTCGGACAGCAGGTGACTTGATATAATCACCGCGATATTCTCTTTCTTGGCAAGCTGATATAGGTAGTTGCGCAACTGATGAATTCCGGCCGGGTCAAGGCCATTCGTCGGTTCATCAAGAATAAGAACGCTGGGTTTATGCAGAAGAGCCTGAGCAATTCCGAGACGTTGTCGCATACCGAGGGAGTACGTTTTCACTTTGTTGTGTATGGCATCGGTCAACTCGACCAGTTCAGCGACCTCCATCATGCGTTCTTTGGTGATCGGCTGCTTGTACATTCTGGCAAAGTGCTTCAGATTCTGTATTCCGGTCATATAGCTATATAAGTCCGGATTTTCCACAATGGCCCCAATATGGCGAAGTGCATTCGTTCGCTGTGTTCGGACGCTATGACCTTCGATAAAAATATCACCCTCGGTTATGGAGATAAGGCCGACCATCATGCGGATGGTAAGGGTTTTCCCGGCACCATTGGGCCCCAGAAGGCCGCAGATTTCCCCGCGTTGAATGGAAAACGACAAATCTTTAATAAGATCGTTCCCGCCTATATTTTTTGAGACATGTTGTACTTTAATAGCGTTTTGGCTAGTCATGCTCTAGTCCTCTCTATATTATCGATAAAAAAGCGATATCTACTTTCTCTTGCTCATATCATTTGAAAAATTCATGAGGCGTATGCCAAACGTTACTATTTTTTTGACGAATGAATAAACGAAAAGTTGCAAAAGGATATTTTTATATCGCACCCTTGTAATACGATGTACAACGTAATACAATGTTCATGAAGAAACGGGGAGGAGGGTGGTACGTTTTGGACAAGGAAATCATGAAAGGCAGCATCGATATTCTGCTTATGTCATTGCTTGCACAGCAAGAGATGTACGGCTATGAGATGGTGAAAATGCTGAAAGAAACGAGTGGGAATTTATATAATATGAGCGAGGGAACATTGTATCCGGCATTGAAACGAATGGAAAAAAAGGGCTGGATCGAGTCATACTGGCAGGAGGCAGATGCAGGGGGACGGCGCAAATATTATCGCATGACAGAAGCTGGCAGGAAGGAGCTGGAGTGTAAACTGAAAGATTGGCATTCGATTAATCATTTGATTTTCAAATGTGCGGAGGGGCTTTCATGAACTCGTTTGATCGGTATATCGAAAGAATCCTTGAGTAAGCTATCTGTTTGGCAGTTTTTCGCTTATGCTAACGGGTAGCATTGTCTATGTATTCTTAGGGATGTTGGGATAAAAACATAGGGGGGGAATTTTGTATGCGAAGAAAAACAAAGGCAATCTGGATTGTCGCCGGAACGCTGATCGGGCTATTTTTTCTACTGGGCCTTGGCTATGGTAAGGAGAAGCCGGTAAATGGCATTTATACAGGATTGTTGGAGGCTTTTGACATAAAAGGTGAAAAGGCTGTTTTTGCTTATTCTTTAAAGGGAAAGGTAGGGATTTACACATCCGATTTGCATGGGAAAAATGTAAAGCGTCTGGCGGAAGCAGGTGAAGGTGAAATCGTACACCATCCGGTATTCTCAACGGATGGTAAGACGGTTCTATATATCGCTACTCCGAAGGATAAAGAAGAGGTGAAGAGTTCGCTGTATGTAGTGAACATCGATGGAAGCGAAAAACGTAGGCTGTACGCTATCGATTCGCTTATTACAGAAGCTGTGTTTGCACCGGATAACAAAACGATTTATTATCTACAGGCGGAAACATTCACGAATTATTCACCGATTGCACGCAGAGATGCCCATGATTTCGACCTTTATTCATTGGATGTAAGCGGGGGACAGGCGAAGCGGATTACGACAATGAAAGACTATATGCTCGAATCGTTGAAAGTATCGCCGGACGGTAAAGAAGTGTACGTAACGAAGCAGGATGATCAGCACGCGAAGACAGCTGAGGATATTTTTGCATCCAAGCATAAAGTGTTTCGAATATTGCTGGCACATCCGGAGAAAATCGAGCCGGTTCCACTGCAAGGGATTAAAGAGGATGTATTCGATGTGGAGGTATCGCCGGATAGCCGGTGGATGGTGTTCAATTCAATTGCGAACCCTGGTACGAATGAGAATTTTCAGTATGAGCTGTACATACTGGACAGACAAACCAATCAGACACGCCAGCTGACTTACCTAAAGAAGCACGCAGGAGCGGCAGTATTCGATGAACAAAGTCAGTGGGTTTATTTTATGTGGGATAAGAAGTTTGGCGAGGGTGATCCTGAACATGAATGGTATCGTGTCTCGCTGGATGGGAAGACAGTAGAGAATATACCTGTTGTGATAGAAGGAGGCGCTTCGCTTAGTTAATGCTTATCACATCTATGGATACCAAGGGTGTTATAAGCAATCGTAAATCTTCACGTTTTAAAAAACTGGCATGAGCCTCTCTAATATTTGCTTCAACGTCTTGTTCAGTTTGTTCTTTCTGTGCGAATGGTAACCAGGGTTTCAACTCATTAATTGATGATTTTATTGCCGCATATACTGCTTTTCCATCCCCTGGCTTTGGCATGCGAATCAATAATCTTTCAGTACAAAATTCAGCAGGAAAATCTAATAATAATGGATTCATAATTCTTGTCCTCCTAATTTGAAGTTTTTAACAAAGACGTTTCTAAATATAAATACTTCAAAAACCTAGATTTACCTTCAATAAGATACATATATACATCTGATTGGATAAATCGATACATGTTTGTGGTGGGAGGTAAGAAAAAGACACGCTGGCCTTTCTTCTGCCGGGGCGCAGGGCGCATCCACCCTTTTCTTTTTTCCGAATCTCTTACTTCCAACCACCTGAACTTTTGTTACTACGTCATGTAAATTCTATATAGATGCTAAATGTTATTATAAAAAGGGGGAGGAAGAGTGAGTTGCGAATATAGACTAAAGGGAAGATGCAGATAAGGAAATGGGGGGAGTGTGCATGGCCAAGTTATTGATTGCTGATAGGGATCATAACGAAAGAACGGGGATAGGGTGGTTGGTTAATTCATACGGTATTCCGTTTGACCATGTATTGATGGCTGGTACTATGCTCGATGTGTTTCAAATCATAGAGTTAGAAATGCCGGATGTCATCTGCATAGAACTCGATATGATTCCGCGGGAAGCATGGGATGATTTTAAAGAGCGAATAAGACAGTATAAACAAATTCTTATTGTTACGACAGCAGAAGCCACCTTTGAAAGAGCGATGCAAGGAATTGAGCTGCATGCATACGATCTATGGATAAAACCGCATTCGCCAGACAGCATTCGGCGTGTGCTGGCACGATGCTGCAAGGCTGTTTCCCATACGCAACAAGGTCCGGAAATTAATGGAGAAGATGGATCTTTACCAGCCCTATCCTACTATTCTATCTTTCTTCCCCATAGGTCGGCAGCAGATGAGTGCTGGCTGCTGTTGCTACAGCTTGAGGAGACGGAACAGCAGCCCAAACTGCTCAAATTTTTGCAGGATTATCCATTTTATAATGAGCCGGTGTTGCTGCCACTCAGCGATATGATAGTATCTATTTTTAACCGTGAGACACAGCACTCGCTACTATCACTCAAGAAAATGGGAAATCGGCTTCTTCGGGATTGGGAAGAAAAATTTACGGAGCCGTTGTCGCTTGTCATATATGATACGAACGATAAGTCCCTTTCGCTTCGTCAAAAATACCAATACGCCAGACAAGCGCTTGACATTCGTTTTTTTAAAGGCTACCGCCAGGTTTCCGTTATCGAAAATAAGGTTGAATGGCAAATTATCGACCCTTTTTTAACGCCTACAGAACAAAGAACATGGATTGATATGCTGGGTGATGCCGACAAGGAGCAACTCAAGCAGTGGATGTATAAAGAGTTTTTAAATAAAGAAGAGCCGTATCCTGAACCGGGACTGCTGCGGACACGCCTAACCAGTATTCTTGCTCAAGTTCGTCGCTTTATGAAGTCGCATTGTTTAGATGAAGATAGGCTTGAAGAGCATTATCACCAGGTGTTTGAAACCATTCTGTATAATCCGATTTTGTACCGGATTGTGCAGGAATTTCTGCTGTTCTTATATGAAGTACTGGATACGGCAAACAACCATCAGGAATATTCACGTACCGACATTATTGAACAGGCGCTTCGCTACATAGAAAAGAATTATAATAATCCATATCTTCGGCTTGAAGATGTTGCTGCTTATGTGGACCGCAGTCCGGCATATTTTAGCTCGTTTCTGACGAAAAAGCATGGACAGTCCTTCCGACAGCTTGTAACCGCTGTGCGGATAAAAGAAGCCCAGCGTCTGCTTCAGGATACCAAATTATCAATCCAGAACGTTGCTGAAAAGACTGGATTTATTAACGCAAACTATTTCAGCAAGATTTTTAAAGAAAAAACAGGGATTACCCCTCGAATATTTAGAAATCGTAAAAAAATATAGGAATATAAAATAATTATAGCTTTTAGTTGGAAGCGCTGACAAAGCGCTTTCTTTTTTCTAAATTAATTTTAAAAATTAAAAAATCAAACCTCTATTTTTATTACCTGTGCTTTTCTACACTTGAAATAGATAAATGAAAACTCGAGAAGCAGGTGAGAAAATATGATTAATAATCAAACAGAGAGAAAAATTGAACATTATACAGGTTCAAAGCTCCATGCAAAAGGCTGGATTCAGGAAGCGGCATTGCGTATGCTGTTGAATAACCTGCATGAAGATGTGGCCGAGCATCCACAGAATCTTGTAGTATATGGCGGGATTGGAAAGGCAGCCCGGAATTGGGAGTGCTTTGATTCGATTGTGGAGACGCTGAAGAACCTGGAAAATGATGAGACGCTCCTTATCCAATCCGGAAAGCCAGTAGCTGTGTTTAAATCTCATACGGATGCGCCTCGCGTATTGATTGCAAATTCTAATCTTGTACCTGCATGGGCGAACTGGGATCACTTCCACGAGCTTGATAAAAAAGGATTAATGATGTACGGACAGATGACGGCGGGAAGCTGGATTTATATCGGCAGTCAGGGTATTGTTCAGGGAACGTATGAGACATTTGCAGAGTGTGGACGTCAGCATTTCAACGGTACTTTGGAGGGGACGATCACTGTAACGGCAGGGCTTGGCGGTATGGGTGGAGCACAGCCGCTTGCCGTCTCCCTAAATGGCGGAGTGAGCATTAACATTGAGGTGGACCCGACGCGTATTCAGCGCAGGATCGATACGCGGTACCTGGATGTAATGACAGACAATTTAGACGAGGCGATCTCGATAGCCTTGAAGGCAAAAGAGGAGAAGAAGGGGCTTTCAATCGGATTGCTGGGCCATGCTTCCGCTATGCTGAACCAGATGCTCGCAAAAGGATTCATTCCAGATATTCTAACGGATCAGACATCTGCGCATGACCCACTTAACGGCTATATTCCAACAGGCATGAGCCTGGAGGAAGCGGCAGAGCTTCGCAAGCAAGACCCGAAAGCGTACGAAAGGCAGTCAAAAGCAAGCATCGCTGAACACGTGCGTGCCATGCTGAAAATGCAGGAACAAGGTGCAATTACGTTCGATTATGGTAACAATATTCGCCAGGTTGCAAAAAACGAGGGAGTAGAGAATGCCTTTAATTTCCCGGGCTTTGTACCAGCATACATCCGTCCGCAGTTTTGTGAAGGAAAAGGGCCGTTCCGCTGGGTTGCACTTTCAGGCGATCCAGAGGATATCTACAAAACGGATGAAGTTATTTTACGTGAGTTCAGCTACAATACGCACTTATGCAATTGGATTAAAATGGCCCGCGAGCGCATTCAATTTCAGGGGCTTCCAGCGCGCATTTGTTGGCTGGGATATGGAGAGCGTGCAAAGTTCGGAAGAATTATCAATGAGATGGTAGCCAGCGGGGAACTGAAGGCACCGATCGTTATCGGCCGTGATCACCTTGACTCCGGGTCGGTCGCTTCGCCAAACCGGGAAACAGAGTCGATGAAAGACGGAAGTGATGCGGTATCTGATTGGCCGATTCTGAATGCATTGATTAATAGCGTTGGCGGAGCGAGCTGGGTGTCCGTCCATCATGGTGGCGGCGTTGGTATGGGTTATTCTCTGCATGCCGGAATGGTTATCGTTGCAGATGGAACGAAAGAAGCAGAAAAGAGGTTGGAACGCGTTCTTACTACGGACCCGGGAATGGGCGTTGTCCGTCATGCAGATGCAGGTTATGACCTTGCCATCCAAACAGCAAAAGAAAAAGGTATCCACATACCTATGCTAAAATAGGAGGCTGATTATGAGCAAGAAAATAACATTCATTCGAAACGCCAATCAATTGGTAACGCTAACAGGTAGCTCGGATGCCCCTCTTACGGGAAAGAGGATGGACCAGCTGAACATTATCGAAAACGGTAGTCTCTGGATTGAAGACGGTCTTATCGAGTACATCGGAGTGGACGGAGAAGTTGCTGAAAGATATAAAGACCGGATTGGGGAAGCAGAAATTATTGACGCGACAGGTAAGCTTGTCACACCGGGCCTTGTTGATCCACATACCCATCTTGTGTATGCGGGAAGCCGTGAGAATGAATTTAACATGCGCCTGCAGGGTGCTACCTACATGGAGATTATGAATAAGGGCGGAGGTATTCATGCGACTACATCTGCGACAAGAGAGGCGAGCCACGAAGTTCTATTTGAAGAGGGACGAAAAAGACTTGATCAATTTCTGTTGCATGGCGTAACGACGATAGAAGCAAAAAGCGGATATGGGCTTACTCTTGAGCACGAAATTAAGCAGCTCGAAGTTGCGGAACAGCTGCATGAACAACATCCGGTTGACATTGTTCGAACGTTCATGGGTGCGCATGCCGTGCCTGCCGAATATAAAGCCGATCCAGATGTATTTGTCGATAGAGTTATTCAGGATATGATTCCGGAAGTGGCCCGCCGTAATCTGGCTGAGTTTAACGATGTGTTCTGCGAACGAGGCGTGTTTACACCCGAACAGTCCAAGCGGATTCTAGAAGCAGGGATAAAATATGGCTTGCTTCCTAAAATTCACGCCGATGAAATCGAACCGTATGAAGGAGCGGAATTAGCGGCTTCGATTGGAGCCGTATCTGCCGATCATCTGTTGCGGGCGTCGGATAAGGGGATCGCCATGATGGCGGAAGCGGGAGTAATTGCTGTTCTGTTGCCAGGTACAGCTTTCTTCTTAATGGCGGAATCTGCCGATGGCCGCAAAATGATTGATGCAGGTGTTCCGGTAGCACTTTCTACGGACTGTAATCCGGGATCTTCCCCGACGGTATCTATGCCGCTCATCATGAATCTTGGTTGTTTAAAGATGGGAATGACATCGGGGGAAGTATTGACAGCCTCCACTATTAATGCAGCGCATGCGATTAAACGGGGGAAGGAAATCGGTAGCCTGGAAAAAGGAAAAAAAGCTGATATTGTCATTTTTGATGTACCGAATTATATGCAGCTTCAATATCAGTATGGCGTTAATCATGCACACACGGTACTCAAAGGTGGAGTGATCGTAGTAGATGCTGGAAGATTGGTTTGCAACACATTCACTCGTATCCTCAACTAAAGTCATTGCTACATCCCGTCTCTTTTTTGACGGGATGTAAGCATCAAAAAAGCGCACCGTTTCACGGTGAATAAGGAGAAGAGAGTGATGGATAAAGACAATTTTAACCTAGTAACATCTGAAATCCCTTCAATTCAGACGAATGGCAAAGGAAGCGCTTATAAATTTTTTATTTTTAGCTTTCTCGGTATTTTTGCATTTTTTGTTCCCATTACAATCGAAGGAAATTCGACGATTGTCCTTGATCATATCGTTAATGCCATCAAGGCCGGTATACCTTCTCTTCTGCCGTTTTATGCTTTGCTTGTTATTTTTCTAGGTTCCCTTTATCCATTCATAAGCAAGACATGGAAGAAGGACAAGGTAAACATCGTATTTTCCTTCCTCAAAATCATAGGTTTTTTCGTGGCTGTTATGCTGGTATTTCATATCGGTCCAGCATGGCTGTTTGAGAAGGATATGGGGCCGTTTCTCTTAGAGAAGCTTGTCATTCCGGTCGGGCTTCTTGTGCCAATAGGTTCTGTCTTTTTAGCATTACTTACAGGGTATGGCTTGCTGGAATTCATTGGCGTATTGGTCCGTCCAATTATGCGTCCGATTTGGAAAACACCGGGCCGCTCGGCGGTTGATGCGGTTGCTTCATTCGTAGGGAGCTATTCCATCGGATTACTGATTACCAATCGTGTTTTCAAGGAAGGAAAATACACGATAAAGGAAGCGTGTATTATTGCTACAGGGTTTTCCACCGTATCTACACCGTTTATGATTGTAGTAGCGAAAACATTGGATATTATGCCATACTGGAATCAATATTTCTGGACGACACTTGTTATTACTTTTATTGTCACAGCCATCACGGTGCGTATTCGTCCGCTCAGCCGAAAAAGTGATACGTATTATACGGAAAAGGGCGATCCAGAACCGGAACACAGGGACGAACTGCTCAAGTCAGCCTGGAATGAAGGTATGAAAGGAGCGCATGGAGCGCCAAGTCTACTTGTGAATATCACACAGAATTTTAAAGATGGTTTCGTAATGACGATGGGGATTCTTCCATCTATTATGTCCATCGGCTTACTTGGCTTGGTGCTTGCAAAATATACCCCGTTGTTTGATATTATCGGATATGTATTCTATCCGCTTGCGTTATTAGTGCAAATACCTGAACCGATGCTAGCTTCGAAAGCGCTTTCGGTTGGAATTGCCGAAATGTTCCTGCCGGCCCTTGTTGTAGCAAGTGCGCCGTTAGTGACTAAGTTTGTAATTGCTGTTGTTTCAGTTTCGTCCGTTCTTTTCTTCTCGGCATCCATTCCGTGCATTTTGTCTACTGAGATTCCAATCAGCATTCCACAGCTTATCATTGTATGGTTCCAGCGGACTCTTCTTACATTTTTACTTGTCACCCCTGTTGCTTTTCTGCTGTTCTGACAAACAAGCAGTCATATCACACCTGTTGATTATCCATAAGGTGTAAGAAAGAAGGTGCACGCGTCGGCATGTTCCCTC
>NZ_KE952838.1 GCF_000466385.1 Aneurinibacillus aneurinilyticus ATCC 12856 | reverse complement strand
GACGATTCACTCTGGATCATACTGGATAATCAACCCCCTTGTGTTTTTTATGAAAAGAGAAAGCTAAAGGAGCCTGGAGAAAATGGCACAATCGTGCAAAAATAGGATGGAAGCAATCATTAGCGAAGCATATATTAAATTTTTGCGGGAAATTCTTGGTAGGGGGCCAAAAGAGACGAAGACGTACATCATTCATGATATGGTGATTATTCGTCTAAAAGAAGTGCTGACCCAGGAAGAGAAAACGCTTGTGCAAATAGAGAGAGGAAGGCCGCTTGTGAAAGAAATGCGGCGAATTTTGCGTGAGTCACACAGTGAAAAAACCGAAGCGATTATATCTGGCATTACAGGATGTAGAGTTCTCTCCAGCCATAGTGATATAAGCACCAAGTTAGGGGAACAAGTAGAAGTATTTATTCTTGACTGCGATTTGGAAAAGGAATTGAAAATGAAAACGATCGTATAAGCGACCGGGAGGCCCGGGCATTCAGGTGAATGAAGAATACGTATGTAAGATGGCGCAGGAAGGTCATAGCTGGAGAAATTCCGTATGGCGTCATAAGGACGGAACGGTTGCAGAATGGTAGAAGTAAGAACAAGGTCAGGTAGGGGATAGTGCCTGGCTGTTTTTTTCTTTATAAAAATGAAACCTGACCAATTGATATTTCGTATGGAATAATCAGTGGTAAAGCTAGTAATCTTGTATTCGTTTATCAGGCAGACATTTGGAGAAGAATGAATAAAAACCAAACAATGTGGAGGTGTCCCCTCGGGGAAGTAGATGGAAAGTATCATCAATTTAATTTTGGTCGCAGTTTTAATTGTCGCTACGGCGTTTTTTGTCGCTGCTGAATTTGCGATGATTAAGGTGCGGCCGACCCGGATTGACCAATTGGCGATGGAAGGAAACAAATCAGCTATCGCCGTACAGCGTATTATTGATAACTTGGACGGTTATTTATCGGCGTGTCAGCTAGGCATTACCATTACAGCACTGGGACTTGGCTGGTTGGGGGAGCCGACCGTTCACCATCTGCTGCACCCGCTGTTCCTTGAGTATAATGTGCCGGAACAGCTGGCCAATACACTTTCCTTTATTCTTGCATTTTCTTTCATTACGTTTCTGCATGTGGTACTTGGAGAACTGGCACCAAAAACGTTGGCGATTCAAAAAGCGGAAGCTATTAGTCTGGGGTTGTCCCGTCCTCTAATCTGGTTTTATAAGGTAATGTATCCGTTCATCTGGCTGCTTAATGGATCAGCCGGATTATTTATCCGAATGTTTGGTATGAAGCCAGCTAATGAACACGAACATGCCCATTCAGAAGAGGAGCTTCGACTTATTCTGGCGCAGAGTCTGGAGAGCGGGGAGATTAATACGGCAGAATTTACGTATATGAACAATATTTTTAAGTTTGACGAGCGGGTAGCGCGTGAGATTATGATCCCGCGTACGGAGATAACGTGTTTGTACGTGGAAGATGGTCTAGAGGAGCATCTTCAAACGATTCGCCGGGAAGGTCTGACCCGTTATCCCGTGGTCGAGAAAGACAAGGACCATGTTCTGGGCGTTGTTCATACAAAAGAGTTGTTCATGAGATATTTAGATAATCCGCAATTAGATATTACAGCTGTCATGCGCCCGGTTTTATTCGTGAATGAAGCAACACCATTAGAGACGCTTCTGAAAAAGATGCAAAAACAGCGCAATTCACTGGCCATTCTCGTTGACGAATACGGAGGGACGTCCGGGCTGGTGACAATGGAGGATATTCTTGAAGAAATCGTAGGCGAAATCCGTGACGAGTTCGATGTGAATGAGCGTCCTCCGATAGAAGAGGTTGGCAAAAATCATTATATTGTAGACAATAAAGTGTTGCTGACAGAAGTAGAAGAGTTAACCGGGGCAAAAGCTGACCCGGAATTTGACACTGTCGGCGGGTGGCTGTCCGCGCACGTTGCCAACGTTGAAGAAGGACAGAAGCTAAAAATTGGAGCGTGGCAGTTTACTGTTATGGAAACGGACGGCCTTCAAATTAAACGCGTTGAAATTAAGCGTGTGGCTGTCCCTGAACAGGAAAATGGCAGCAGTATGGAGTAGGTAGAGAGCAAATATATTTTGAAAAAGCATATAAGGAAAGGGAGAGGTCATGTTTAAACGAATTGGTTTGTTTTTGTTAGTTAACGGACTGGTTATTGTCACCATCGGCATTGTTACTAGTTTGCTGGGTGTCCGGGGGTACATTACTTCTAACGGAATCGATTTCAGTACCTTGCTGAAATTTAGTGCTGTTGTAGGCTTCTCGGGAGCGTTAATATCGCTTGGCTTATCAAGAATAATGGCCAAATGGGCAATGGGTGTGCGTGTAATTGATCCGAATGGGCCGATGCACCCTGCTGAGAAGGCATTGCTTGATGAAGTGTATAGTCTATCACGCAAAGCAGGGCTGAAGGTAATGCCGGAAGTAGGAATATACGATTCACCAGAGGTTAATGCTTTTGCAACTGGACCATCCAAAAATCGCTCCTTGGTGGCCGTATCCAGCGGCTTGCTTGAGCGGATGGATGGTAATGCGGTATCTGGTGTGCTGGCGCATGAAGTGGCGCATATTGCCAACGGCGACATGGTTACGATGACGCTGCTACAAGGTGTTATTAATACATTTGTCGTATTCTTGTCCCGTATTTGTGCGTATATTGCTTCCCGTTTTGTTAAGGAAGAAGTGGCACCGCTCGTTCATTTTATTGCAGTTATTATATTTGATATTTTGTTCTCGATACTGGGCAGCATGGTGACTATGGCCTTCTCCCGTTATCGTGAATACCGTGCGGATGCAGGCGGTGCGCAATTGGCAGGTAAGGACAAGATGATTCATGCCCTGCAATCGTTGCAGCATACAGTACAGTTAGTAGACACAGAGCAGAAGTCGGTAGCTGCCTTTAAAATTAGTGGGAAAAAAAGCGGTCTCCTCGGCTTGTTTTCCAGCCATCCGGATTTAGATGATCGGATTGCGCGGTTACAGGCCGGAAGAGAATGATAGAAATAGCAATTACATGACCAGCCTATTTAATAGGCTGGTTTTTATCGTTTCCCCCAGATAATCTGACCGAATATTCTACAAAAAGTGCAACTGCTATGGCTTAGTAGCGTATACAATAAATAATATAAAGTGAAATTTCATGCAGTGGGGGAATGCTGCCCAGTAAGGCGGGGTAAACCGTAACGTTCCACTGAATGGTTGAGATACATAAAAGAAAGGAAGATAAAAGATGTTTAAAAAATTGATGGCAAAGATAGGTATTGGTTCAGCCAAGGTCGACTTGGTGCTGCATGGAAATGAATATACCCTGGGAGATACAGTAGAGGGTGAGTTGGTGCTTCAGGGTGGAGCGGTAGAACAATACATCAACAAAGTTGATGTGCAGTTTATGCTGGCGCTACGCACAAAGAAAAGTGAACACCGGCAGGCAATGGCCACCATTCCTTTCGACTGCCGTTTTACGCTTGGTGCGGGTGAAAGAAAAGCATTTCCATTTATGTATCGGTTACCGCAGGATTTGCTTATTTCCAGTCATGCTGTAGCCTACTATTTCACGACGAATTTGGATATCGCGGCAGGAGTGGATAGCCAGGATAAAGATTATATTCGTGTTAATCCGCCAGTACGTTTTACAAACATTATTACAGCGTTTGAAGAATTGGGCATGCGGGAAAAACACGACTCTCGTGCATTTGATGGATATGCGCAAACGTTCGAGTTTTTCCCGGCGCCATTCCTGCAGGACAGTGTAAGGGAAGTAGAATTCATTGCCGCCATTGAAGAAGAACAAGTTCGCCTGTTACTTGTGTTAGATATGCCATCCTTTAGCAGGGAAATGGAAGTGAAAAGAGAAGTTATTTTATCCGATGAATTGTTAGTTGATGTTGGACGCTTACGAGCCTACTTACAGCAAATGCTGGAGGAAATGATCGGAAATCCGAATGCCTACCTTGAGCAGCGTCATATGATGGGAGCTGAGAATGGCCACCAGCACCGTCATAGCGGCTTCGGCGGAGCGATGGGGGGATTTGCGGCCGGTATACTGGGGGGACTTGTATTGTCGGAGTTGATGGATGGAATGATGGGGAATACAGAAGAAACTGAGAGTGCATTTAACGGCGGTGAAGAAGATGGGGGTGGATTTGGTGATTTCTTTGGTGATATGTTTGGCGGCGGAGACGAATAATTCCTAAAAGCAAAATTGCTTGACGGAGGTGGCCCTTCGGGGAACGGATGGACGGTGTCATAAGTTGGTTGCTTGTCGCTTTGCTTTTTGTTGCCACCGTGGGACTGATTATTCGTCTGTTTAGTATAAAATCTGCAAGCAGACATGCCTGTTCGGAGGAAGAGCTTCGCCTTATGCTGGCGCAAAGCCTGGATAATGGCGAGATTAATCCTACGAAATATGCGTATGTGAACAATATTTTTAAATTTGGTGCCCGGGTGGCACGAGAGATTATGGTACCGCGTACAGAGATGGTATGTTTGTATGCGGACAGAAGTCTTGAAGAAAGCTTGCTTACAATCCGGACAGAAGGCTTTACACGTTACCCGGTTGCGGGCGAAGACAAAGATCGTATTCTCGGCGTAGTGCATGCGAAGGAGTTATTTATTAAATACCTTGAAGACAGCAACCTCATGCTTACGGATGTGATGCGTCCAGCCTTGTTCATGAATGAAGCGGCTCCACTGGAGAAGCTATTGGAAGAGATGCGGGAGAGACGAACATCGATGGCCATTCTGATCGATGAGTACGGCGGAACGGCGGGCGTGGTTACGATGGAGGATATTCTAGAAGAAATTGTGGGCGAAATTCATGATGAATTCGATTCACATGAGCGTTCACCTGTGGAAGAAATCGGACCCTATCATTATTTGTTGGACAATAAGGTGTTGCTTTCGGAAGTGGCGGAGTTGACGGGAGTTGTGCCCGAGGAAGGCTTCGATACGATAGGAGGATGGGCCGCCGCTCGTATACGTGAAGTCCGGGAAGGCATGTATATTGAATATGCTCAATGGCGATTCACGATTAAGAAGATGGAAGGGCTACAGATCAGGTGGCTTGAAGCGAAAAGGATCGGAATGACAGAAGATAGGACAGAAGGGGCATAATAAAGCCTCCTGCGTATGACGCAGGGGGCTTTTACTATTACTTCACGATTTAAGTAACACGTAAGGTTCGATAAAAAAATTCAAACAATTGCCTGCCGTCCACTCCTGAAGCGTTTGGTACGATCATTCGCTGAACGCGAAGTCCGTAGACATAGAGCAGGAAAGAAGAAGCGACTGTATGTGCGTCTAGATGCTCGGGAATGACATGATACTGTTGTCCGATTTGTATCCATTTTACAGCCAACTCTAATGAATATTGATGATTTCGTTGCAATATTTCTTGAATGCGCGGATCATCCCGCCTGCTTAACAAATAAACGAAGATAATATTGGAAACATCTTTTTCGTCGGTAATTTGTGGGATAATGCCTTCGGTGATGACCTGCAGGGGTCCTATCAGCTCCCCTGGTTTCGCCTGATTCACGGCTGCATGAAATTTTTCGTTTACACTTTGCATCCTGGCTTCCAGGATGAGGCTGAAAAGCTCATCCTTGCTCTTAACATAGTGATAAATGGCTCCTTTGGAAAGTCCGGTACGATTCATAATCTCTTGAAGCGTTGCTTTATTGCATCCAAGTTCCAGAATCGTTTGCTCGGTAACTGTGAGAAGAAGCTGGAAGCTCGGATTTGTGTTTGTAGATTGTGTCATAGCTATCCTTCCCCTATTACTGTACTTACTTCATCCTACAATCCGACCGGCGGTTTGTCAAAGTCATTTACAAACCGTCGGTCGGTATGTTAAGATTTAAGCAGATAATAACAAGAAAGCGAAGGCGAAAAGTATGAAAACATTAGGATTGATTTTGCTTGATTTTATTCCGCTGGCTGTAGCGCTGCTTGTGAATCCTCGTTGGCTTGGCTGTACTGCGGCTTTGGTTATTGCAATGCTTTTACTGATAATGCAGATACGGCGTAAGAGGGTTAAGACATTGGCCGTTATCAATACGCTTTATTTTTTAACTGCTGCGGTTGTTATCCTTCTGGTTCCGGGCACACCTGTATTGGAATACGGTCAGGTCACCATTTATCTTATTCTAACCATTTCTACAGCACTGTCTCTGCTTTCCTCGCAGCCTTTTACATTACAATACGCCAAGGAGACTACTCCGGAAGCTGTGTGGAACCATCCGCTGTTTCTCACAATTAATCGTGTTCTTACTGGTGTATGGGCGCTGCTTTTTTCGCTATCGACTCTGTTTGCGGTTCTCACTGCCCTGAGAGTATTGCCCCTGGAAATCGGTATGATAACAGCGAATATATGGTCGATTATCGGTGTAGTTGCTAACATGATTCTACCAAGGTATATGCAACAGAGGTACGCTGTGAAAATGCAGCAGCCGGAAGCACCAGAATTGACATGGGAACCTTTCGTTGCTCCGCTAGCGCCTGTGGGGCAAACTGAGTATGATGTAATTATCGTCGGTTCAGGCATTGGTGGACTAACGGCGGCAGTTGAATTAGCAGGAAAAGGAGCGAAGGTACTCGTATTGGAGCAACATTACCTAATTGGCGGTGCATGTACTACGTATACCCGCAGGGGAGGATTCAAGTTCGAAGCAGGTGTGGAGTCAATTAGTGGACTGGGAGAGGCTGGCCCGTTACGTCATCTGTTGCAGCGGCACGGATTGGAAGAAGAAATAACATGGTTGAGAAATACGTATGAATTTCGGGAAGGGGATGAGCGTTTTATCATTCCGCATGATTATACCGGTTGGCGTGATCGACTGGCTGAGCGTTTTCCAGAGGAGAAGGAAGGCATTTATGCTTTATTTGCGGAATTGAAAGCCTGCTTTGAAGAGATGTACACCGTTTTTATGCCGGATCGGCTCGTTCCACATATTCCACAAACAGTAGAGGAAATGAACGCATACGCCGAACAGAATCCGCACTACTTGCGCTGGAAGGACAGGGAGTGGCGTGAGCTGCTCGATGCGTTTGTTCAAAATCAAGCAGTACGTCAGCAAGTATCAATACTGACAGGATATGTTGGTGATAAGGGAGAGAGAACATCCGCGAATAGTATGATCGCATTGATGGGGTATTTCATCGTAGGAGGCTATCGACCTGCAGGCGGCTCAGGAAAGCTGGCGATGAAGCTTGCAGAGAAGCTGAAGCAGTATGGGGGAGACATACGGATTTCCACGGATGTAACAGCGATTACAGTGAAAGAAAATCGGGTTACTGGTGTTCAAACGGATAAAGGGGTCTATAAAGCTCCTGTAGTGATTTCGAATGCTGACCCGCGTGTAACGTATGAGCAGCTTGTCGGTTTGTCGCGTTTGCCTCAGGCTTATAGGGAGAAGGTAAGAAAGCTCGAACCTTCGATGTCTTTATTCGTATGGAACGCGGCGGTAGATACGGTGTTCTGTACTGATAGACTGATTCACTATACATTTCCAAAGCCAATGCGCCTGTCAAGCCTGGATATTGCTTTTGAGGGAGCAGGTGTTCAATCCGCCTCATCGCTGGATCCCTCACTGGCGCCTCAAGGAAAAAGCACGATAACGATTAATCTTGTTACGAAAGCGGAGGCCGGTGTGTATGCGGCAATGACGGAGGATGAATATCAGGCGCTAAAAAACGAGATTGATGCGATATGTCGCCAAATTCTTGAGCAAATTGATAAAAAGGCGGCATCCCATATTTTATTTTCGGAAGTTGCTACCCCAAAAACAATGGAAAGGTATATGCGCACATATGAAGGTTCTGTTTATAGCATAAAACGTCAAATGATGGACAGTGAATTCCCTTACGTAAAATCTCCGATTGAAGGACTATATCTGGTTGGAGCAGGGGTTGGATATGGGCCTGGCATCGAAGCGGTGGTTATTAGCGGCGGAGATGCAGCGGAGCGGCTTGGCCCATACTTTGAAGCCCGGAGTGCAGGGCAGAATACGGCATAAGGGTAACTATTTTAGAAACCGGTCTCGAATTGCGATCGTTGGCATTATGCATTGTTCGCAACAAAAATTATATCACAGATTATGCTTAGCATCGTCTATGTGGGAGAGGGCAAGGGGGCTATCCTTCTCCCGCATAGGCTCTGTTATTGCTATGTATGAATCAGGCAGCTACATCCCGTTTCTTGAAAACAAACCATGAGATAAAGGTAAACCCAAGAAAGTAACCGGCTAGTACGATAAGTGAAAACGTGAGTGTCATTCCAGGAATCAGTGGAGTTCCTTCAAGATACACAGAAAGATTCGTGTTTGCAAAAAGATAATATTTCACCCAGCTGAATTTGCTTAAAAATTGAATCAATGGTTGGCTGATAAACATGATAAATAATGATAGCCCGATGGCCAAAGCACTGCTTCGAAAAACAACAGACATCATAAAAGCGAATGTAACAACCATAATCATTTCAACTGAGGAAAGGCCATACGTTTGTAGAATGTTAACAAGCATGTTTCCTTCCTGAACGGTACCATTCTGCGCTACATAAAGATAGGGCTGTCCCATTTCTTGAAATCCGAACAAGAGGCCATTCGTTATAAAAGATACGGAAAGTAAAATAATAATCATAAGTAGGGCGTAACCCATTGTTGCTATATATTTTGATAATAAAATTTTTGTTCGGTTTTGCGGCCGAATTAACAAGAGTTTAATCGTACCCCAATTGTATTCACTAGCTACAATTCCTCCGGCAATGACAACGGCAGAAAGAGTGACGAATGACATAAGGGAAGATGTTGCCTTTACCCCATTCCATACACTGGGACCGAAATTATGATCCAGGCGATATTGATAGATTTTCATTTCTTTTTCCATCTGTGTTCTTTGAAATTGTGGTATGTTTTGTTCTTTTTGCAACACCTCCTGTATTTCCTTACTTTTTGAAGCAAGCCCGTTTCTCCATTGTTCATTGTTGTCGGATGAACTATCGTATCGTAGAAGTAGGCCTACACCAATTGTTAAAAGAATAAGAACAGCAATTAATATCCAGGAACTGATACGTCGATACATCTTCATGTTTTCGTTTCGAACGAGGCGAATTAGGCTAGACAATTTTTTCACCCTCAGTCATTTCCAGAAATTTGTCTTCTAACGTTTTTGTTATATGTTTGACTTCATAAATACGTACACAATTATCAGCAAGAAGAGTGATGATGTCCGGTATTCTTTCTCTCTCAATTGTTATTTGGAATCCGGTTTCTGTCATGCTAATGTGAGCGTCAGCCATATATTTTTTCACCTGCTCGATTGCTATTTGCGATTGAGCAACCGTAAACATCACCGTTATTTCTTCTTCGTTATTTTGAACAAGTTCTGTGATTCGTTTGACATCTATGAGTTTTCCGTTTTGGATAATGGCAATTCGATCACACATAAGTTCCATCTCGGACAGTAAGTGGCTCGATACGATAACAGAGACACCTTCATTTTGTGCCAGACTACGTAAATAATCCCGCAGCTCACGAATACCTGAGGGATCTAGTCCGTTTGTCGGCTCGTCCAAAATAAGAACGGAAGGCTTATGAAGCAAAGCTTGGGCTACTCCAAGGCGCTGTCGCATGCCCAGGGAGTATGTTTTTACTTTATCGTGAATCCGGCTTTCCAAGCCTACCAGCTTTATGACTTCTTTAATTCTTTCTTTTTTTATACCGCCTGGAACCATGTTGGCAAAGTGAACAAGATTTTGATAACCTGTAAGAAATTTGTACATCTCTGGATTTTCTACAATGGCTCCTACATGCTGAATCGCTTGTTCGAACTCGTGCGCAATGCTCTTACCTTCTATGATAACTTCGCCCTTTGTGATGGACATAAGCCCGACTATCATCCGAATTGTTGTTGTTTTGCCTGCTCCATTCGGACCTAAAAAACCGAATACTTCCCCTTTTTTAATATCAAATGTTAATGAATCTACCAGTTTTTTTCTCCCTATCTTTTTGGTCAGGTTTCGAATTTGAATGATTGTTTGTTCGGAAACCATATAATTTCCTCCTGTTCTAAATTTTACCTTGTTATTGTATCAATCCTCTTTCATTTATCCCTCCGTCATAAGACGGACACGATATCCATTTCTAGTATGAAAAACCATAGATATTCTCAAGGGTGTTGATAGTGCCACACAAACGTATACTCGTTGCCATTTGCTTTGACTTTGATTTCAGCTATGTAAGTTGCACTTGATATTTCAACAGGGGCGTATGGTTGGAAGTAGAGGATTCAGAAAAAGAAGAGGTTGGATGTGTCCCGTGCCCCGACAGAAGAAAGGCCAGTGGGACTGTTTCCAACCTCTGATTTTCTCTATCTGTTCCGTGCCTCTTACCAGGGAGTACTAGCGGAGCTGACATCAGAGGCAAAGTGATTAAGAATGTAGTATTAGCACGTTCATACAATAAATATTATAATGTAAGGGATCTGATATGAATAATCCTGTTGAAGTTCATCAATTATCATGAAAAATGGGGAACGTTTGATGATGCTAGTCATGGAAGCGAGTAGAAGCATTCAGTATGTATTCAGATCTACTGATTTGTAATTGCACGTTTTAAAATTTTTAAATCGAGTGCCAAATCATCGACTTGTTTTTGAACATCACCTATAGGGGATTGTAGTTCACTAGCGCATGCCGTCTGTTCCTTTACAAGTTGAAGGGTATTTTTAATTTCCTGTTGGCCATGTTCGAGCGTGTCCAATCGTTTTTCAATTTCCTGTTGGCCGTGTTCCAACGTGTTCAATCGTTTTTCAATTTCTTGTTGACCATGTTCCAACGTGTTCAATCGTTTTTCAATTTCCCGTTGGCCATGTTCGAGCGTACCTAATCGTTTTTCAATTTCCTGTTGGCCGTGTTCGAGCGTGCCTAGTCGTTTTTCAATCCCGCTCAAGCGCTCATTTATTGGTTGCAAAGCTATTTGAAATAAGTCTAAGAGATTTTTCTCGTCCATCATTTTGCCCCCCTTTCATTATTCGACTGCTTGTATTGTATCACACTCTTTAAGCGCTCGGTAATACTATATAGCATTCACGTGACGCAGTAACAAAAGTTCAGGTGGCTGGAAGGAGGGAATTCGAAAAAAGAAGAGGTTGGATGCGTTCCGTGATCCGACAGAAGAAAGGCCAGCGTGTCTTTTTTATTATACTAAAAATATAGGTTTTGATATTGATAGAAAAAAGGGGCAAAATGCCCCTTTTTTATCGGTTTAAAAACTATTTTATTCTATAATGTGAAGAATGTCTTCCACAGGTTTGCGTGGCAGACGAGGTGGTGTCTCGGACGGATGGCCCAGCGCGATAACCATGTTGATTTGTTTTTCGGGCGAGATTTGAAGATACTCACGCATACGATGCTGGGCAAGCAGTACAGGGCCTGTCATAGCGCATGTCGCCAATCCTTTAG
Source organism: Aneurinibacillus aneurinilyticus ATCC 12856 (assembly GCF_000466385.1). Lineage (GTDB taxonomy): Bacteria > Bacillota > Bacilli > Aneurinibacillales > Aneurinibacillaceae > Aneurinibacillus > Aneurinibacillus aneurinilyticus. The sequence continues at coordinate 32,464 of NZ_KE952838.1, read as the reverse complement.
CATGTGCAGCCAGCATGAGGTTCTGTGATGCTAGGCAGCTGCTTTTAATCCCTTCTTCGTCCCAGAAAGAAGGCTCACTAATCATAATTGGATCAAAGATTTTTTCCCGGAATTTCGATGTGTATGGAGGCGCCAGGCATACGATGAGCGCTGGCGCACCCGTGAATGCTGTCGCGTATGGACCGAAAGAGCGTGTCAGAAGACGAGCTTCTTTTTCTAAACCCCGCTCTTTTGCACCATCAGCAATTTTGTGCAATTCTTCCCATGTCATTTCAGAGATTTTGTTAATCTTCTCTTTATTCAAAATCACGATAAATTCCCATGTTTGTGAGTTTGTATCGCTGGGTGCATAGCGGGCACAATCGATGATTTCCTTTATATCTTCCATATCGACTGGCTGGTCCGTGAATTTTCGTACGCTTCGGCGTCCCAGAATAATTTCCTTAAAATCGGGATAATGCATATACAATGTCACCTGCTTTTCGAATACTATACAATCAGCATCATTATAACACAAAGTATTAGCACCACGTACTAAAATATTGAAAGCTTCAGATTGGATAGTTCCTTGATTTGTAGTATCATCCAAGTGAGAAGAAAAGCCAGCAAGCTATTTTTATGCGAATATCAAGCTTATGAAGTTTTCCATGTAAGATACTGCGTAAGTACCTGAATCGCTACCTCGATTGCCTCTTCATTCGGTTCAATTTTAGCATGGTGAAGTCCATACGGTGTATTGACTCCAAGCCAGAATAGAAAGCCTGGAATTTCCGATAAGAAATAACCAAAATCTTCGCCTGTCATCGCTGTCTTGCACTCAATGAGGGTGACAGTATTATGTTCCTGTACCCAATTCATAAACTCGCGGGTCAGGTCTTCATTATTATATACCTGACAGTAATTGGAACCGTAATCAATAGTCGCGTTGCATTCAAAACCGGCCTCTGTACCCCGGACTAATGCTTCGATGCGTGATTTGATTTTTTGCATTGATTCCATGGATAGCGTACGGATGGTTCCTTCTAGTCGTGCTTTTTCAGCGATAATGTTCTGTTTGGTACCACCTTCAATTTTACCGATAGTGATTACTGCTGAATCAAGTGGATCGATATTGCGCGAGACGATGCTTTGTAGCTGTGTCGCTAGATGAGCTGCCGCGATAACCATATCGTTTGCCGTATGGGGGAAAGCGGCATGGCCTCCTTTGCCGATGAGATCAATAAACAACTCCGATGTATTGGCAAAGAGAATGCCCGGCTTCAGTGCGACCGTGCCAACTGGATATTCCGGTGCAATATGCAAGGCAAATATCGCATCCGGACGCCATTCCTGGAATTCTTCGCTTGCAAGCAACGGCTGTGCACCGCCCGGTCCTTCTTCCGCAGGCTGAAAAATGAAAATCAAGTCATCTTTTACTTGATTATGGGCGAAGTAGGTTAGCACGCCAAGACCGATTGCCATATGCATGTCATGACCGCAGGCATGCATAAAACCAGGATGGGTTGAGCGGAACTCATAGGAAGTTTCTTCTGATATAGGAAGTCCATCCATGTCAGCACGGTATCCTAGGCGCTTGCTCGGATTTGAGCCTTTTATTTTCACCAGTATACCGGTTCGCCATGTTTTGATTTTTATCCGTTCCTGTGGCAATGTTGCTAGATAATCTAGCAGAAAGCGTTGTGTCTTGAATTCAGCGAATCCGGGTTCAGGAATTTTATGAAGCTCCCGCCGGATTTCAACAAATGGCTTTGCGTTTATACGCATGAATCTTCACCTCTCATCTATATAAGAAAAAATTGCGGGCATTGTTGCTCATTAATTGACAAAACATACGGGTATTTATTAAGAAAAAACGGCGCTGAAGACGGCCGATGTTTGTCCTGGCCGAGCGCCGGTTTTGTGCTGTCATTACAGCTGACGAAGTTCTTGCTTGATTTCCGTTTTGGACTTTGTTTTCTCGTCGATTGTTTTGATAACGCGAGCAGGCGTTCCCGCCACTACGCTGTTCGACGGAACATCTTCAATGACTACTGCGCCGGCAGCGACAACAGAGCCTTTGCCCACGCGCACGCCTTCTAGGATGACCGCATTCGCACCAACCACTACATCATCTTCGATGATAACTGGCTGTGCAGAAGGCGGTTCGATAACACCTGCGATAACCGAGCCTGCACCGATATGGCAGTTTTTTCCGATTGTGCCGCGACCGCCTACGACTACATTCATGTCGATCATTGTACCTTCGCCGATAACTGCTCCAATATTAATGGATGCACCCATCATAATTACGGCGTTGTTACCGATTTCGACCTGGTCGCGGATAATAGCACCTGGCTCGATGCGTGCCTGGATGTTTTTCATGTCCAGCAGCGGAATAGCAGAGTTGCGACGGTCATTCTCTACCACATAATCTTCGACTTTTGATTTATTTTCTTCAAGGGCAGCCTGAATTTCTTTCCAATCACCGAACAGTACCCCTACATTTCCTGTAATAAACGATTTGGTATTGGCTCCAAAATCGATGCCCTCAATATCTCCCTTAATATGTACTTTAACCGGTGTCTTTTTCTCGCTTTTTTGGATAAATTCGATAATTTCTTGTGCGTTCATTTCTTTCATGAATCCTTTATCTCCTTTCCTACCTGTTTCCATGCATCCAAAATGCAATGGGAGTGTCATCTCCTCATTGCATTCCATTATAACATCTTGTTTTAGGGAGTTAAACGGGTAAAGGAAAAAAGCTCTGCGTCTGGATGTAGTCATAGTATGCCAAGGGTGTTGATTATCCAGTATAATCCAGAGGAGATCGCCACCACACTGTGCCCCAAACGGGCGTCGGTTCGTCTCCCTCACGGAAGCGGCCGTGTCTCTTCCTCGTGAGAAAGACGAGGGAACACGCCGACGCGTGCACCTTCTTTCTTCCACCTTATGGATAATCAACAGGCGTGATAGTATGCTTTTGATTATTTCTCCCATACTATAAAAAACATCATTATGAGGTGAAGAAGATGCATCAACCGTTTGATATTACACTTACACATAGGCTCGCTGACCAATTAGTGGAATGCGCTACAAGTATGAAAGAAAAGGCACAATCTCCCGGTCAGGTACAACAGCATGTTGTTCGTTTGACTTCCATTATAGATAGCCTACACTCACTCGCAAAAGAAGCGGAAGAAGCCGGTATGAATCCGATTAATGATCATGGAGATATAAGGTAGCGAAAAGCATTTTGTTGTGGTATTGCAATAAATTATCCGTCTTTGCTTATAAGATAAGATGGGAAATTTTACAAAAGGGCTGCTAGGGCTTCACTTTTTTCTATTATTACAGTTAAAATAAAAAGTTGTACATATGTCTACGATTCTGATGCTTTTACAGAGGTTTTCAGGAAAAAGGAGGAGACTATGAAGCCATTTACATCTTTAGGGACAAGTATCGTTTTGCGTCTGGAATTAGACGTACACAAAGTAAATTTTGTTGATATAGCGACAGCGGTAGGTAAAGCGAACGGTGATATCGTAGCAATGGACGTTGTACAGTCATCCCATGAAGCTACGGTACGTGATTATACAATCAATACAAAAAGCAGACCACAAATTGATGAGGTAATCAACAACATCGAGGCGTTAGAGGGTGCAGAAATTATTACGGTATCAGACCGCACCTTCCTGAGTCATATCGGAGGAAAAATCGAAGTGCGCGCCAAGCGCCCGATTCAAAACCGGGAAGATTTGTCCCGTGTCTACACACCGGGTGTAGCTAACGTATGTGAAGCGATTGCGAAGGACCAGTCTAAAGCATACAAGCTGACCATTAAACGAAATACAGTTGCTATCGTAAGCGATGGTACGGCAGTGCTCGGTCTCGGTGATATCGGTCCGTATGCGGCGATGCCAGTTATGGAAGGAAAAGCGATGTTGTTTAAGCAGTTAGCAAAGGTAGATGGGTTTCCGATATGTCTGGATACGAAGGATACGGAAGAAATTATCGAAACGATTGTGCGTATGGCACCTGCGTTTGGCGGCATTAATCTGGAAGATATCTCGGCTCCGCGTTGCTTTGAAATTGAAAAAGCGCTACGCGAGCGTTTAGATATTCCGGTATTCCATGACGATCAGCATGGTACAGCGGTCGTTATTCTGGCGGGTTTGTTGAATGCGCTGAAAATTGTCGGCAAGGATATTAAAGACAGCAAAATTGTTGTAACCGGCATGGGTGCCGCAGGTATATCCTGCACCAAAATCCTGTTGAGTGCCGGCGCCAAACAGGTCATTGGTGTAGATCGCGATGGTATACTGTCTCGTTCTGATACGTATGAAAACCCGATGTGGGAAGAAATTGCGAACATTACCAACCCTAATAATATTCAGGGTGAATTAAAGGATGCTCTAGTAGATGCTGATGTATTTATTGGCGTATCACGCGGTAATATTCTATCCAAAGAAATGGTGAAATCGATGGCAAAGGAGCCGATCGTATTCGCTATGGCTAACCCGAATCCGGAAATTGATCCGGAAGAGGCGGCTGATGTCGTGCGTGTTCTTGCTACCGGCCGTTCAGATTATCCAAACCAGATTAATAACGTGCTATGCTTCCCGGGTATTTTCCGCGGTGCGTTCGATTGTCGTGCGACGGATATTAATGAAGAGATGAAAGTCGCTGCAGCACACGCTATTGCTTCCATTATTAGTGAGGAAGAACTGAATGAACAGTACATAATTCCGAGTGTCTTCAATGATCGGGTTGTGAAGAATGTACGGGATGCTGTTGTTGATGCGGCAATCAAAACCGGTGTTGCCCGTAAAGTGCCACGTGACAAACGTAAGAAGGAAATCGTAGACTGATAAACAATTACAGAAAAACGCTTCGCTTCTTTAGAACGAGGCGTTTCTTATTTGGTTCTCTGTTTATGTATAGGATATAGAGGACAACTTTCTGTATTACAGAAGCGGCATCCGGGAACAAAAGGTATTTTTTTGAGCCATATACCCATATCGTTATACAATTTAGTGAATAATGAATGAGTAAATTCATCATGAAGAAGCTGGACGCCATATTCATAAGTGAAAGGCTTTAATGGAGAAGAGGTACGCCAAACAATTTTTCCTGTCAAAGTAATAAGATTATCCATAATTCTGGTCTGAAATTTTAACAAGAGGTTTTCGCTTACTGGAAAGCGGAGAGAAGAGGCGAAGCGCAATCCATGAATCGACACGTCCTTGACGCAAATTTCTATCCTGCCGGAAGAAACAGTCTTTTGGTTGATAGAGCTAATCGTTAATTCAGTACAAAGAGGGATTTCGAATCGTTGTCTTTCTTCCTTTCTTCGGTTGAAATGACGCACACTTATCACCGTTTCCCCATTTTTTATAAAATAAATGTCTTTGGGACTGGTAATAGTATATCTTTTTTTTAGGATAAAAGAAATGGTTTGAATGAATATACGACAAAATTCTTTTTATACAGTTTTTTAGTTTGTTTTATAAACTCAACCCGAAGGTGTCCCAAAAGTGATGGGACACCCTTCTTCGATACCGCATATACGCATGGGAAACAGTAAGAAACCTATATATTGTATCTTGTTTGAGGCTAAATAACCTTCTGGGTCAGCCTCAGGGGAGAAACTATTTTTGAATTTGCAGTATGATTTTCCCTGTGTTTTTGTTATTTTCCATATAGGTATGAGCCTCTTGTACTTGTTCTAAATCCCATACAGAATCAATGATTGGCTTCAGTCGTCCGTCTGCAAAGCGTGGCATAGCGAACTTGACAAATTCTTTCGTTAGTGCAATCTTATCTTTCACGGAACGAGAACGTAATGCTGTACCGATAACTTGTAGCCGTCGGCTCAGAAGCTGACCTAGATTAAGCTCAGGGGCTTTGCTGCCGCCCATTGTACCGATAATAATAAGTCTTCCATCCATAGCCAGGCAGGAAAGGTTTTGTTCCCAGTATGCGGCACCGATAAAATCAAGAATGATGTTTACACCTTGTCCATTAGTCGCTTCCTTGACTTTCGGTTCAAATGGGCCCTCCTTATAGTCGATAGCCAGGCTGGCCCCTAAATTCAGGCATGTTCTACGTTTCTCGTCACTTCCGGCTGTTACAATCGATGTGCCTCCCGCTTCCCGTACCAGCTGGATGGCAGCTGTGCCTACCCCGCTGGCACCTGCATGAATAAGTACAGTATGATCCTTTCTTAGGCCACCGAGCCAGAACAGGTTCAAATATGCCGTTAAGAATACCTCCGGAATTGCCGCTGCTTCTATGAATGAAAAGTGATCTGGAATCCGAATGGCCATATCAGCTGGAATGGTCACTTTCTCTGCATATCCACCGCCTGGCAGAAGGGCGCAGACGCGATCACCGGGTTTGAAGCCTGTTGTATGTTTACCCGTTCTTTCGACGATGCCTGCCATCTCAAGGCCCATGATGTTAGATGCGCCCTTGGGTGGGGGATAAAGACCGCGTTTCTGGAGAAGATCTGCACGGTTCAGGGCAGTTGTTTGAATACGAACAAGCAATTCATCATCACCCATAATAGGTTCGTCTGTTTCCCCAATATATAGGTGGTGAGTATTTTCTTCTACGAGTATAGCTTTCATGCCATTTCCTCCTTGCAAAAAGTGTATTTCAAATGACAAGCCTGCTATTACTTATGATATCGTATGAGAGAAGATAAAGGAAAGGACGGAGAAATAATGGATACATCTCTGAAGAACTCGCAAATCGTCTTGCATGAAGAATTGGAAAAGAGACTGGAAGAAGTCCGACCTTTACGCAAAGAAGAGCACGAGCATTATGCGTTATGGAAAGATACTGTTACAGGTGAGCACTATGTCCGGTATGTCCAGCATCACCTCAATTTAATGGAAGGGGGAATTGAAGAAGTATTCGATCACCTCCTCCCGGTCGATACAGATGATGTCCTTGCTATTGTTCTGGACGGGCAGGATTATACGTATCCGGAGATGTGGACGAAAACATATCTACGCGGCAGTGATAAGGATGCGTATGTGTGGTTTGATCCGTCCGGCCTGTCGAAGGATTTGGATGATGATACAAAAGGAAGGGAAATCTCGGAAATGCTTGACGCGTTTAAACAGGGGAAAAAATTCGATGATGAATCGATTCGTAAGCTGCTTAACCAGATCGATAATATGCTAGACGATAAAGAGTAAGTAAAATTTCCTTCTGGGGGAATACTATCATTAAGGCGAAGCCGTATGATTGTTATTTATGTGACTGACCAATCGAGAGAGCAAGGCAGAATTCCAGCAAAATAAAAAGGAGGGCTTTTCCATAAGGAAGCCCTCCTTTTTTGTTCGATTATACGCTTGCTTTTGCTTCCGCGGCGATTTGACGCAGAACAGTTTGCAGGATACCGCCATTGCGGTAGTACTTAATGTCAACCGCACTGTCCAGACGAACGCATACATCGAATTCGAATGTTGTGCCGTCTTGGCGAGTTGCTGTTACTTTAATTGTTTGACCTGGTTTGATATTGTCATTCAACTCAGGGATATCAAAGGTTTCATTACCTGTAATACCCAGGCTGTCAGCGCTGGTACCATCAGCGAATTGCAATGGCAGCACGCCCATGCCTACCAGATTGCTGCGGTGAATACGCTCGAAGCTCTCGGCGATAACCGCTTTGACGCCCAGAAGGAATGTTCCTTTGGCAGCCCAGTCACGGGAGCTTCCTGTACCGTACTCTTTGCCGGCAATAACGACCAGCGGAGTGCCGGATTCTTGATATTTCATGGCTGCATCGTAGATTGGCATTACTTCGCCAGTTGGTAGGTAAGTAGTTACTCCACCTTCTGTACCTGGAGCCATTTTGTTGCGGATACGAATGTTTGCAAATGTACCGCGCATCATAATTTCATGGTTACCACGACGAGAACCATAAGAGTTAAAGTCTTTGCGTTCTACGCCATGCTCAGCCAGATATACGCCAGCCGGGCTAGCAGGAGCGATGTTACCCGCAGGTGAGATGTGATCCGTTGTTACGGAATCGCCAAGCAGAGCCAGAGTCTTCGCACCCATGATTTCTTCGATTTTTCCAGCTTCGGCACCGAGACCGGAGAAGAATGGCGGATGTGCGATATAAGTGGATTTTGCATCCCACTCATACAGCTGTCCTTCTGGGAAGTCGATTTCGTTCCAGCGCGGATTAGCTGTAAATACATTTCCGTATTCTTCTTCGAACATTTCCGGCTTCACTGCTGCATTGATAGCTTCACGGATTTCTTCGTTCGTCGGCCAGATGTCTTTCAGATATACAGGTTGACCGTCTTTGCCTGTACCGATTGGTTCGGTTGTCAAATCGATATCTACTGTACCTGCTAGTGCATATGCGACAACAAGCGGAGGAGAAGCAAGGTAGTTTGCTTTCACCTGTGCATGTACACGACCTTCGAAGTTCCGGTTACCGGACAGAACAGATGTTACCGTTAAATCGTTTTCTGCGATCGCATTACCCACTTCTTCCGGCAGTGGACCGCTGTTACCGATACAAGTCGCACAGCCATAGCCCGCGATATAGAAGCCAAGCTTCTCAAGCGATGTTAATAAGTTGGCCTTTTCCAGATATTGTGCAACAACACGGGAACCTGGAGTTAAGCTGGATTTTACATACTCAGGCTTTACTAATCCTTTTTCAACGGCTTTCTTTGCCACAAGGCCCGCACCCAGCATTACGCTTGGGTTGGAAGTGTTCGTACAGCTAGTAATTGCTGCAATAACAACCGCACCAGTACCAAACTCAGATGTTTTGCCGTTTTTATGTGTAACGGAAACTTTTTTGCCGATTTGCGCATCATCAAGACCGAAACCGCCTTTATCGATCGGGGTGCGCAGCGCATCGTTGAATGCTTCCTTCATAGCAGTCAGTTCGATACGGTCTTGCGGACGTTTTGGACCTGCGAGAGTAGGAACGATAGAGCCGAGGTCGAGTTCCAGTGTTTCAGAGAACACAGGGTCCGGAGTATCGTCTGTACGGAAGATACCTTGTTCTTGGTAGTATGCTTTAACAAGTGCCACTTGCTCTTCGCTACGGCCTGTTGCACGCAGGAAGGTCAGAGTTTCTTCATCAACCGGGAAGAAGCCGATTGTTGCACCGTATTCAGGGGCCATGTTAGCAACAGTTGCGCGGTCCGCCAGGCTGATATTGCTCAGGCCAGGGCCATAGAATTCGACAAATTTGCCAACTACGCCTTTCTTACGGAGAATGTTGGTTACTGTTAGTGCAAGGTCAGTCGCTGTTGCGCCTTCTGGCAGTGTACCTGTCAGTTTAAAGCCGACAACTTCAGGTGTTACGAAATACAAAGGTTGACCAAGCATACCTGCTTCCGCTTCGATACCGCCAACACCCCAGCCGACAACGCCCAAGCCGTTAATCATGGTAGTGTGAGAGTCGGTACCAACAAGGGAATCCGGGAATACTTCAAGCTGACCGTCTACTTCTTTTGTAGCCGCAACAGATGCCAGGTACTCCAGGTTTACCTGGTGAACGATACCAGTTGCCGGAGGAACGGCACGGAAGTTATTGAACGCTGTCTGTGCCCAACGCAGGAAACGATAACGTTCTGCATTGCGCTCGAATTCGAGGTCCATATTATTTTGCAGGGCGTTCGGGTTACCGAAGTCATCTACCATAACAGAGTGGTCGATAACGAGGTCAACCGGAACGAGCGGGTTGATGCGCTCAGGATTACCGCCCATTTCTTTCATTGCCAGACGCATAGCAGCAAGGTCAACAACCGCCGGTACGCCGGTGAAGTCTTGTAATACGATACGGGCAGGTGTAAACGGAATTTCTTGATTCGGATCACGCTCTTCCGTCCAAGTGGCAATTTTTTTCACATGGTCTTCCGTAATTGCTACGCCATCGAATTGACGTACTGCCGCTTCAAGCAGAACTTTAATGGAGAAAGGAAGTTTAGAAATCGGACCAAGTCCTTTATCTTCCAAAGCTTTAAGGGAATAGTAGGCATAGTTTTTGTCGCCCACTTGCAAAGATGAACGTACAGAGAAGTTATCTTTCTTTGCCAAGTTGAAGACCTCCTTCGTGTTTCATTAACGGTTTCATCAAGTGAAACTGCGTTTCTGTTTTCGATAACATTATATCGCTTTTTTTGTATAACGTACATACATTTTTACAATTTTTTTCGAATGAGTGATGATAGTTTACGAAATAAATGGTAATACGTTATAATGTCACATATTGCAACACAGTTTCGCTAAATGAAACTTATCGTAAATAGGAAGGTGAACAGAAGAATGGAGTCTTCCGATAATAAAATGACCGTTCGGGCAGTCGATCGTGCCATGGATATTCTGTTGTGTTTTATTGATGAAAAAGAGCTAACGCTTACTGAAATTTCCCATAAAGTAGGATTGAACAAAAGCACCGTGTATCGGCTGCTGGGATCGCTGGAGAACAAGGGGTTTCTTGCTCGTAATCCGGATACAGAAAAATATCAGCTCGGGTTTCGGGTCTGGCAGCTATCGGCAAATCTTCCTCAAGGGGGCGATCCGGGAACGATTCTATTGCCGGAGATGGTCCGGCTCAGGGATCTGGTAGGAGAGACGATTAGCTTATACGTCCGCAATGAGAACGAACGCATCCGCATACAAGCAGTAGAGAGCAATGAAACCATTCGCAGGGTAGCTCCGATTGGAGCGCATCTGCCACTTTCAGTAGGTGCTTCGAGTAAAGTGCTAGTAGCATATGCGCCACCGGAAATTCAAAAAGAAATTCTGTCCGATCCATCCTGGCCTTCTTTTGTTGATAAACAGATGTATATGGAACAACTAGAAGAAATTCGCAGACATGGGTATGCAACCAGCTCGGAGGAACGTGAGCAGGGAGCTGCAGCGGTGGCTGTTCCGTTATTTAATCGCAGGGGACATTTGGTAGCCGCTTTATCAGTGTCGGGACCGTCTAATCGGCTCACGCTGGAGAGGATGAAGGATAATCTTCCCTATGTCATGGTAGCAGCGAAACGTATGGGAAGCATGTTAAAATAAAAAAGGACACAGGAAAGGAGGCTGTTTATGGAAAAGACATATGAACTTTCCCTAACACCTTTGCAGATAGAAGTATTGCTGGATTCGGTTCGCGGGTTTGTGGATAATAAGAAATTGCTTCATGTGCCGGTAGCTGGCGGAGAAATTGTTGGTTTGCCGCTTACGGAAGAAGCTTTAGCATGGTTGCTTAACGTGTGTGGTCAGGTAGATGAAAAGCAGAGCATTGTGGTGCAGCTTGCGTCTGTGGATGATGAGCGAACCAAAGTAAATGTTCGCTGTCCGGCAGGCGGCGAGATATGTACATATGAAGTTTTGTTGGCGGAATTTGATGAACAATAGGATAGGACAACAAGAATTATTTTACGCGTAAAGAAGGTAACGTATCATGTGGCTTTTAGCGGCATTAATCACGGCGGGATGTTTTGGACTCAATAATACGATTTTTAAGTGGGGCACCTCCCGGGGACTGTCGAAAATTAACATTCAATTTTTCTTTTATTTTGCGGCTTTCTTGATTATTATGAGCGCAGGAATAATGTCTCATTCGCTTCATCCCAATTTTACCTCTATTGTGCTTGGAGGCATCATCGGTGTATTAAATGCGAACGGCAATATCCAGATGTCGCGTGCTTTTGAAAAAGGGCCAGCCAGTTTAACATCTCCGCTGATTGCGGCAAATGCGATTTTTCCTGTCTTGGCTGCTGGTGTCATTTTCCATGAGCAGATTCCTTTTCTACACTGGCTTGGAATTTTATGCATGATGGGTTCTGCTGTAGTCATACAATATACACCGGGAACGAAGAGCAATACGGAATATTTGCCTTGGCTTGGCCGTGTGGTGTTTGCGTTCTTCTCCTTTGGTTTACTCGGTGTACTCATGAAGCAGTCTTCCTACTTACAGATTAGCTCGATGGATATGCTCGCGGCAATGTATGGAGGAGGTAGCCTGTATCTGGCTATCTGGATGGGTCGGGAACGGGTCCGATTGCAGGAAGCTAAAATTGGCGCGCTGGTAGGTATCCTGAGCACGGTTGGCTTCAGTTGTTACTTCTATGCGCTTAAGACCGGTGTGGCCAGTATTGTTTTCCCGGTTGTCAGCTTGAATTGTTTGGTTGTCGTATTGGCCGGGTGTTATTTATTTAAAGAGAGACTAAAGCTGTACCAAATATGTGGCATATGCACAGCCTTGCTCGGTTTGGTTCTGACAAAGATATAGCATGATCGATGAGTCAAAAGTCACCCTTGTTAGGCAGGGGTGACTTTTTTAAACAAACTATATATAAAATGCATAGTATAAGAGTAACTAATCATCAAAAAAAATCAGGTTTTACTGCCAAAGAAAGAATTTTTTTTATGTTTTTAGTAATGAATCTGATGTCCTGTGCTACAATTTAAAGGGGGGCAATTATCCCGGTCCAATGGGCAGCAAGCTCCCCGCTGATGGAAGTTTTAATTGATAAAGAAAAGACCAGGAAAGTAGGGTTCACTTGTGAAAAAGATGCACATCGGCTCTGTAAAGCCAGGAGATAAAATAGCAAGGACAATTCTTTCGGAAACAGGTCATATTCTTTTAGGTATAGGTCTTGAATTGAACCAGCGTTATATCGATCGTCTAAAAAGTATGGGAATTGATACTGTTTATATTGAGGATAAAAATACGGATGATATTGTACCGGAGGATGTTATTAATGATATAACGCGGCGCAAAGCGGTAGAGACCGTATATAAGACAATGACCGGCCTTATGGACCAGCCAAAGGTAAAAGGGAGGATGGCTGTGCCGGATATGGGAAAAGAGTTTCGAAATGTATTCGGCGATATTATCGGGGATTTAAGCGGTAGAAAAGAGGTGCTTGTCAACCTGGTTAACCTTCATTCGCTTGATGGGTATTTGTTCCATCACTCGGTTAACGTAGCTGTACTTGCGGGAATTATAGGCTTGGCTAAGGGGTATAATCGCAATCAATTGCTCGAGCTGGGAGTGGGCGCGTTGTTGTTCGATATCGGCATGACCATGATGCCTAAGGATCTGTGGAACAAGAAGGGAGCCCTTAATCCAGAGGAGCGTGCGAGGATTGAGAACCATACGCAAGATGGTTTTAATCTTCTGCGCTATCAATATGATATCTCGTTGTTGTCTGCGCATTGTGCGTTGCAGCATCACGAACGGTATAACGGGACAGGGTACCCTCGCAAATTGGAGAATAAGCAAATTCATGAATATGCTCAGATTGTCAGTATAGCCGATGTATATGACGCCCTCACATCGCATCGCTCCTATCGCCAGCATTATACGCCGAATGAAGCGACGGAATATTTATTTGCCTCCGGAAATGCATTATTTGATCTGGACCTGGTACGTCTTTTCGTTAAGTATGTTGCTGTATATCCAGTGGCGTCTACCGTTGTGCTAAATACCGGACAAGTTGGGGTCGTTTCCCATGTTGATCCGAAGGCTGTTCACAGGCCGATAGTACGCATCATTCAGGAGCGTGACGGCACCGCCCTAAGTTCTCCGTATGAGATAGATTTACAAAATCATAATAATATTGTTATTACAAAAACGATTTAATCCTTGTAAATTAACTATTGACTCTTTTTCTGCATTGTTTAATAATGAGAAAAATGAAAACTATATTTGTTTCTTATCAAGAGCAGGCTGAGGGACTGGCCCGATGACGCCCGGCAACCGGTATGTATTCATATACGGTGCCAATTCCAGCAGGATTTCTATCCTGAAAGATAAGGATGCCCGTTCTTTGACCGAACTCAGAGACCTCCTTCTTTCAGGAGGTCTTTTTTAATGGATAAGAAAGTGGTATGTATTTTCTTTTAAATTGGGAAATGGAAAGGGGACGCTTGCAATGAATGAAACAGCGATAAAAAAGCTGCCGATAGAAAATCAGCTAAAAAATAAGATCCTGATTATTGACGGAGCGATGGGAACGATGTTGCAGCAAGAAAACCTTGGTCCGGTTGACTTCGGCGGTGAGCAGTATGAAGGCTGCAACGAGATATTGAATCTGACACGGCCTGACGTAATTCGCGGTATTCATGAGACGTACCTGGAGGCAGGTGCCGATATTATAGAAACAAATACGTTCGGCGCGACATCGATTGTGCTGGCTGAGTATGATATACCGGAGCGGGCGAGGGAGATTAATCTGATTGCCGCCAAGCTGGCACGCGAAGCAGTCGACAAATATTCAACATCAGAATGGCCTCGCTATGCAGCGGGTGCCATTGGTCCGACCACCAAAACGTTGTCAGTAACCGGCGGTGTCACATTTGAGGAATTGGTTGAATCGTATTATGAACAGGCGCTGGCGTTAATTGAAGGGGGCGTAGATGTTCTATTGCTTGAAACGGTACAGGATACGTTGAATGTTAAAGCGGGTGGCATCGGTATCCAACGTGCTTTTGAAAAGCTTGGCTATAAAGTTCCGGTTATGATTTCCGGTACGATTGAACCAATGGGAACAACGCTTGCAGGCCAAAATATTGAAGCTTTTTATATATCGCTTGAACATTTGCAGCCAATTTCTATGGGCCTGAACTGTGCAACGGGCCCGGAGTTTATGCGCGATCATATTCGCACGCTATCCGGTATGGCTGGCTGTGCGGTCAGTTGCTATCCGAATGCGGGGCTGCCGGATGAGGATGGACATTACCATGAATCGCCTCAGGCGCTGGCAACAAAGCTGGCTGGCTTCGCTGAGCAAGGATGGATTAATGTAGCGGGCGGCTGCTGTGGAACAACACCTGATCATATTAGAGCCATTGCAGAGAAGCTGAAAGAATATAAGCCGCGTCAGGCACAAGGACTGCATACGCATGCTGTATCAGGTATTGAACCCGTATATCTTGAGCAGGATAATAGGCCGCTTATGGTAGGCGAACGTACGAACGTTATCGGATCAAAAAAATTCCGTGACCTTATTAAATCAGGAAAGTATGAAGAAGCATCAGAAATTGCACGTGCTCAGGTAAAGCGTGGAGCCCATATCATCGATGTTTGTCTTGCCGATCCTGACCGTGATGAAATGCAGGATATGGAAGCCTTCTTGCAGTTTGTCGTGCGCAAGGTGAAGGTGCCGCTTATGATTGATTCCACTGATCCGAAGGTTATTGCACTGGCTTTAAAATATTCACAGGGGAAGGCGATTATTAACTCTATTAACCTCGAAGATGGTGAGGAGCGTTTTGCGGAAGTAGCTCCATTGCTCCGAAAATTTGGCGGTGCGGTTGTTGTTGGTACGATTGATGAACAAGGAATGGCTGTTACAAGAGAGAGGAAGCTTGAAGTTGCGGAGCGTTCGTATGAGCTGCTTGTAGGCAAGTATGGCCTTTCTCCACGGGATTTAATTTTTGACCCGCTAGTATTCCCGGTAGGTACAGGGGATGAAGCGTATATCGGATCAGCAAAAGAAACGGTAGAAGGCATTCGGTTAATTAAAGAAAAGCTCCCTGAATGCCAGACGATTCTCGGCGTGAGTAACGTATCGTTCGGCCTGCCTGCAACCGGTCGGGAAGTGCTGAACGCGGTGTATTTATATCACTGTACGAAAGCTGGCCTTGATTATGCCATTGTCAATACGGAAAAATTGCAACGTTTTGCTTCTATTCCAGAGCAGGAGCGCAAGATGGCAGAGGCTCTGTTGTTCGATACAACTGACGAAACGTTGGCGGAATTTACAGCATTTTATCGTGAGAAAAAAGTAGAGAACGTTGAAGAGGCTTCTAGCCTGACTTTAGAAGAACGGCTAGCCCATTATGTAGTTGAGGGAACGAAGGAAGGACTTATCCCGGATTTGGAAGAAGCGCTTGCAAAATATGCTCCGCTTGATATTATCAACGGACCGCTTATGACAGGGATGGATAAGGTCGGAAAACTGTTTAATGACAACCAGCTTATCGTTGCCGAGGTGCTGCAGAGCGCGGAAGTGATGAAAGCTGCGGTCGCCTATCTAGAGCCGCGTATGGAGAAATCGGAGACAGCTGCCAAAGGCACGGTGATGCTAGCTACGGTGAAAGGGGATGTGCATGATATCGGAAAAAACCTTGTGGAAATTATCCTTGGTAACAATGGCTACAAAATCGTCAATCTGGGCATCAAGGTTCCTCCAGAGCAGTTGATTGACGCTTGTCGCAAGGAAATGCCCGATATTATTGGCCTGTCCGGTCTGCTTGTCAAATCTGCACAGCAGATGGTAACGACGGCCCAGGACCTAAAAGCCGTCGGTATTGATGTGCCCATACTGGTCGGTGGGGCAGCGCTGACTCGTAAATTTACTGATAACCGTATTGCACCGGAATATGACGGTCTTGTGCTTTATTCTAAAGACGCAATGAACGGATTAGACATGGCTAACAAACTAATGAATCCGAAGTTGAGGGATGAGCTGGAAAAAACGGCTGTCCAGGCAAAAGAGGAGCGGCAGGTTGCTGTAGCTACAGAGATAGTGGATGCATCGAAGGATTCGACTGTACCGGAACGCTCCTCTGTAAGTATAAATGCTCCGGTGTTTATGCCGCCGGATTTCGAACGACATATTCTGCGCGATTATCCACTTGCACATTTGCAGCCATACTTGAACTTGCGTATGTTGCTTGGCAAACACCTAGGCATACGTGGAAATGTGGATGCGCTACTGGCTGCGGGTGACTCCAAGACGGTCGAATTAAAACAAATTGTCGATGAATTGCTGGTGGAAGCGAAGGAGAATGGACTGCTAAAAGCACATGGGATGTATCGCTTTTTCCCGGCACAATCCAAAGGAAATGAGATGTATATCTACGATCCGGATGATCATAGTAAGATTCTTAAAACATTCTCATTCCCGCGTCAGAAAAAAGAACCGTACCTTTGCCTTTCTGATTTCGTGAAGCCAGCAGAAAGCGGTGTGATGGATTATGTAGCATTTCTGGTTGTGACCGCAGGCCAAGGTGTCCGCGAAAAAGCAGAGGAATGGAAAGTGCGGGGCGATTACCTGCGTTCACACGTATTACAGGCACTGGCGCTTGAATTGGCAGAAGCGTTTGCGGAGCGTGTACACCATATTTTGCGGGATACATGGGGCTTTCCTGATCCAGCTGAGATGACAATGCTGGAACGTTTTGGTGCTCGTTATCAGGGGATTCGTGTATCGTTTGGCTATCCGGCCTGTCCGGATTTAGAAGATCAAAAGCCGCTATTTGATTTATTGGGACCGGAAGACATCGGCATACATTTGACCGAAGGTTGTATGATGGAGCCGGAAGCTTCTGTTTCAGCCTTGGTGTTCTCCCATCCGGAAGCCCGCTACTTCAACGTCGGGGAATGAACGAAGGAAGGAGAGAATGGTCATGCCACAAAAAAATCTAAAAACATATCTAAAGGATAATTTGTTGATTGGCGATGGGGCAATGGCAACATGGCTTTATCGTTTGGGTGTTCCGATAGGTGTTTGTTATGAAGAATTGAATTTATCGAATCCCGAGATTATTAGTACGGTTCATCGTTCGTATTATGAAGCTGGAGCGCGATTTATACAAACTAACACATACGGAGCGCATCGGGATGCATTGTCACGACATGGTCTGCAAACGCAAGTCCAGCAGATTAACCGATCGGCGGTGCAGGTAGCCCGCCAGGCAGTTGGAAGCGATGCGTATGTAGTTGGCGGTATAGGTTCGATTAATGCGGGGCGGGTGCGAAATACCGAACAGATGGCCACGTATGGAGATCAGTACGAGGAACAGGCTTCAGCTCTGCTATTGGAAAATGTTGATGCGATTCTTCTGGAGACGTTCCTTGATGTAGATGAGTTGCTGTTGGCGCTTGATGTCATTCGTCCGCTAACCGATTTGCCGATTATCGCCCAGCTTGCGACGATTGAAGTCGGGCGGACACGTGACGGTCATACGCTGACCCGGGCATTCGCAGAGCTTGTAAAAGCTGGAGCCGATATAGTTGGTCTGAACTGCCGGATGGGTCCAGCGGAAGTTCTGCGTTCGATTGAGGGTGCGGTTGTGCCGGGAGATACCCCGTTATCGGTCTTTCCGAATGCAGGTCGGCTTGCGATGTCAGATGGCGAATATTCATATGCTTCAGTCCCGCAATATTTTGGGGATAGTGCGCTGCGTTTCCGTGCTCAAGGCGCGCGTCTTATCGGTGGCTGCTGCGGAACAACGCCTGAACATATTCGCATGATGGCACAGGTGCTTGCAGAGCGTGAGCCGCTTCCACGGGTAAACCCTGAAGTACAAATGGAAGAAGAGCCGATCCCGATCCGTGTTGTTCCTCCAGTGCGACCGAAGGGAATTGTAGATACGGTAACACAGCGTCATACTGTAATTGTTGAACTGGATCCGCCGCGCGACCTGGACACGGAGAAGTTCCTGCAGGGAACGGCAGAGCTACGGAATGCAGGTGCTGATGCGATTACGCTAGCGGATAACTCTTTGGCGACGACACGCATGAGCAATCTGGCACTTGGTTCGATTATGAAGGCAAAACTTAGTGCCGAACCTTTGCTGCATATCGCCTGCCGCGACCGTAACCTAATCGGACAGCAATCACACTTGATGGGGCTACATGCACTTGGGATTAATCAGGTGCTGGTTATTACAGGTGATCCGGCGAGGTTCGGAGATTTGCCGGGTGCAAGCTCTGTATTCGACGTTTCTTCTTTTGATTTAATTCGTATGATTAAGCAGCTGAACGAAGGTTACTCATTCTCTGGAAAGCCGCTTAAGCAGCGAGCGAATTTCGTGGTAGGTGCGGCATTTAATCCGCATGTACGCCAATTTGATGCAGCGCTGCGTCGTTTGGAGAAGAAGGTAGAGGCCGGTGCCGACTATATTATGACGCAACCGGTATATGATCGGGAGATAATAGAACAGATTTATGAAGGAACGAAGCATCTGAATATCCCGATTTTTATTGGAATTATGCCATTGACCAGTTCACGAAATGCAGAATTTCTGCATAATGAAGTGCCGGGTATTAAGCTTTCTGATGAAGCGCGGGAGCGGATGCGTCAATATGAGCCTGGGGAGGAAGCTCGTCACGAAGGTGTATCGATTGCCCGGGAGTTAGTTGATATGGCGATGGAGCGCTTCAAAGGCATTTATTTAATTACACCGTTCTTCTATTATCAGATGACAGCGGAATTAACGAGATATATACGCAAGCAATCTGATGTTAAATTATCGATTCAAAAGTAAAAAAAGCGGAGAGCGGCCCGGTCCGTATCTCCGCTTTTTTAGCAGGGAAAACAAGCTATCCGAAATGCTAGCGGAAGGAATGATGTATCAAAAGTCAGCACGTGCTGCGTACTGACTTTTTTGCTGATGTTTATTTTCATTTAGTTTGTGCGAGTTCTTTTAAGTATTCGCAAATGGTCAAGAGTCCTTTGTCGAAGTTTTCAAGATGGAAGTGTTCATTTGGCGCATGAAAATTCTCACCCGGCAGACCGAAGCCCATTAATACGACCGGCACATTCAGCAGACGGCCGAAGCCTTCCACGATAGGAATAGATCCGCCCATTCTCGTTAGTGCAGGCGTTGCTTCGTATGCTTTCTCATACGCGCGCATGGCGGCCTGAATGAAAGGATGGTCGTACGGGGTTTGGAACGGGCGGCCAGTATCCATACGGGTAATGTTGACTTTGACGCCCGGTGGTGTATGTTCCTGTATGTGCTTCTCAATTATATCCTGGATTTCTTTCGGGTCCTGATCGGCGACCAGGCGGCAGGATAGCTTGGCATGTGCCTTAGAAGGCAATACCGTTTTGATGCCCTCACCCTGGAAGCCACCGTACATGCCGTTAATCTCCAGTGTAGGTCGGCACCAGGTGCGCTCTAAAAAGCTATAGCCAGCTTCGCCATACAGCTCGTTTACATTCAACGCTTTTTTAAGCGCCTCCTCATCGTAGTGCAAGTCCTGAAATGCCTGCCTTTCCTCATCCGTGAGCGGTTGCACCTTGTCATAGAATCCTTCGACTGCTACTCTTCCTTTTTCGTCATGCATGGAAGTAAGAATGGCTGCAAGAGCGTGTAAAGGATTGGCGACCCCGCCGCCGTAAATGCCGGAGTGTAAATCTCCGTTTGCTGCTTTTACATCAATCTGCATTGCACATAATCCCCGTAGGCCGTAGCAAATCGCCGGTTTACCTTTTTCCAGCATAGGTGTATCGGAGATGACAAGCACATCTGCCGCCAGCAGATCCTTATGTTGTTCCACGAATGGCTCCAGTGATGGACTGCCTACCTCTTCTTCCCCTTCAATACAGAATTTTATATTGACTGGTAGCTTGCCCTCTGTTTTCAGCAGCGCTTCCACGGCTTTAATATGCATGAAAATTTGACCTTTGTCATCAGTCGCACCGCGAGCGTATATTTTTTCATCTCGAATATTAGGTTCAAACGGCGGTGTCTGCCATAATTCAAGCGGATCGACAGGCTGTACATCATAATGTCCGTATACGAGTGCCGTAATATCGTTATCTGCATGCAGCCAGTCAGCGTATACGATTGGATTGCCTTCGGTTGGCATCATTTTTACGTTTTCCAGTCCAGCTGCTTGTAAAGCATCCACAAGCCATTTTGCCGCACGCTTAATATCCGGCTTATTGGCGGAAAGTGCACTAATGCTTGGAATGCTCAATAATTCCTTCATTTCTTTCAGATGGGTATCGCGGTGATTTTTCAAGTGGGTACGATAGGCGTTATCCATGCCTGCTCATCCTTCCCTTTATCATTATTTTTTGCGAACTGTCATGTATTTAGCTTAGTACATGCTTGCCGATTTTTCAAAGCATGCAAAAGGAAGCGAAGTGGAATCCTAATAGAAAAAGGGAGGTGTCCCCATGGACGTGTGTCTCGGCTATGCTGCCATGAGCGTACATGTACCCAACGCTTCGCCTTCTAAAACAATGACCGCCAGACAATTTGCAGGCATTATGGACCGGGAAGCTGCGCTTCGAAAACTGGAGCGAATCGCGCAGGAAAATCTGCGGAATTGTGTGCGTTTGATTTATCACAATAGGGCGTATGATATTACATTCTTCCGTCTTTCATCCAGATTGATTCCACTTGTTGGCCATGAACTCACCGAGGGATGGGAGTATCGAAGTCATCTCGAAGCTGCATTCCGCATGTTTGGTAATGTGGCTACCAAAGATGGAGTGCGTCTTGATTTTCACCCGGATCACTTTGTCGTGCTCAATACACCGCGCAAGAACGTGCTTAAGGTGTCACTGGATACGCTTGAGCATCATATATGGATGCTTAAGATGCTCGGCGTTCAGCCGGATCATCGCTGTGTTCTGCATGTAGGAGGAGCATACAAGGACAAAGGAAAAGCGATTCGGCAATTCATTAAAAATTGGGAACTTGTTCCGGAAGAAGTGAAGAAAAGTCTGCTGCTGGAAAATGACGATAAAGTGTTTACAGCAAAGGAGACGCTGGAATTATGTGAAACATTGGGAATACCGATGGTGCTTGATATTCATCATCATCGTTGCAATTACGAAGAGAGTGAAGAAGAAATTGACGCGCTTTTGCCACGTATTATTGATACCTGGAAAGATTCGCTACTTTCCGTTAAGATGCATATTTCCAGTCCGCGCAGCGAGAAGGATAGACGAAGCCATGCTGATTATGTCGCACCAGAAGATATGTTTCCTTTTTTGCGTAAGGTTGCCAATTATACAGAGCGGCTTGATATGATGGTGGAAGCGAAGAAGAAGGATGATGCACTTTTTCACCTGATGGAATGGATAAATAAAGAGGGGGAGAAAGAAAAAATCAGGGCAATAAACAGATCGAGTTTTCATATTGAATAAAAAATGCGTTTTCTTTTTACTAAAATGATAAAGCACCATATAATAAAGGTAGGAATAGAACAAAATGATACGGTTTTAACCGTACTTCTATGTTTTCCAGGGTAAGCAGGAAGATTCGCTGCGAGGTGATAGGCCAATGATTATCGGTAAGGTCATTATCGTAGAAGGAAAAACAGATAAGAAGCGTCTGGAGAAAGTTATCGCGGAACCCGTAGAAATTATTTGTACGCATGGAACATTGAGCACGGGAAAGCTGGAGGACATCTATCACCGTACCGGTGATTGTGATGTATATATTTTTGTTGATGAAGATGCATCCGGCAAAAAATTGCGTTCCCAGCTAAAGCACGAATTCCCGAATGCATATCATCTGTATACACGAAGGAGCTATACGGAGATTGCACGTACACCATACGAATATTTGATGAAAATTTTGCGTGACGCCCATATTGAAGTGAATGAGGCGGTTATTTTATAAGCAGTAAAGGAGTGGTGGAAACATCAATGATGGAACAGATTCAGAGTCGGATAAGCCAGCGGTCCTTTAATTTGTTTGGATTTGCCCCGCTCATGCGCGCAGCGGTTATGATTCCTCTGGTGGAGAAAGAGGGCAAGTTATATGTACTCTTTGAAGTAAGAGCCCAGACGTTGAAGCGGCAGCCCGGGGAGATATGCTTCCCGGGCGGAAAAATCGATGAGACAGATGAAAGCGAACAAGCGGCGGCCATTCGTGAAACATGCGAAGAATTAGGGCTGGAGGAAAAAAATATTCAGATTATCGAAAGCTTGGGGATTTTGATACCTCCCTATTCATCCTCCATTTATTCCTTTGTAGGTAAAATACATGACTATGAAAAAATCACTCCAAATCAGGATGAGGTAGATGAGGTATTTTATGTACCGCTTGATTTCTTTTTGAAAAAAGAGCCGGATGTTCACTACATTCATCTTGCAGTGAAACCTGAAGAAAACTTTCCGTTTGAACTCATTCCTCAGGGAAAGGAGTACAAATGGCGCAGTACAAGACTCCCGGAATTCTTCTATCAGTATGACGGCAAGATTATATGGGGGCTAACAGCACGTATTCTCTATGAATTTATTTCACTAGTAAAATAATAGTGAACAAAAGTAGAAGAAAGTGTGTCAAATATATGAAATTTGGGTATGGGTAAAGATAGTCAGGCGTCTGTACTTTTTTCATTTCTATCAAGCATTCTCAGCGCTTCCATACATAATTTTACCGAGCGCTGCATATGCTCAAAACACTATACAAACGAGATGAAAATTGATAACATTTATATGGTATTTACCATGTAGATGTTATTTCTTATATCTAAAATTTTTTCGTTTGTTCTGCTGACCTCTAGAACAAATGATAGAAGAAAGGAGTGTATTGTGTGGATTTTAGTTGGTTGTTTCCCCCGGCCATTAATGATATGGCGAAGCAGGTTGATTCCTTGTTCTGGTTTATCGCATCTATTGCCGTCTTCATCTTTGTCCTGGTTGAAATGCTTTTGTTTATCTTCCTTGTTCGTTACAGAAGAAAAAGACCGGACAAACAAGGAATTGCGTTGCACGGGAATACGAAAATGGAAATCATTTGGACGCTTATCCCAGCGCTCATTTTGGTTGCCATTGGAGTGTTTGGTTCGCAAATGACATACGCAATTCAGACCCCTCCGAAAGACGTGTACACGATTAATGTTACCGGTTACAAGTGGCGTTGGGATTTTGACTATCCGGAAGGTTTCAAGACGACGAATAAGCTTGTTATTCCGGAGGACAAAAGCGTCCTATTCAAGATTACATCCGGTGATATTATTCACAGTTTCTGGATCCCTTCGATGCGACTTAAGCAGGACGCGGTACCTGGGCGCCAAACGCAGTTTTGGACCGGCCCGTCCGAAAAGGGCGAATACCCAATTGTATGCGCCGAATATTGCGGGACAATGCACTCAATGATGTTAGCAAAACTTAACGTGGTAAGTACAGAGGAATTTGATAAATTTGTGCAATCCGGTGGTAAAGCCGGCGGTAGTGCAACAGATAGCGCAGGCGGCGAAGGTCAGGCGCTCGTCGAACAGAAAGGCTGTTTAAGCTGTCATGCTACCGATCAGAGTAAGCTTGTCGGCCCAGGATGGGGCGGCATGTTTGGAAAAGATGTAAAGTTGTCTGATGGCAGTACAGTAAAATACGATGAAGAATACATCATAGAATCCATCATAGATCCTGCAGCGAAAACTCCTGAAGGATATTCACCAATGCCGCCGCAGCAGGTAACAAAAGAAGAAGCCAAGGCCATTGCTGAATACATCAAAACCTTGAAATAGGGAGGGGTAGATCGCATGGGGACTGTTGCCACTGCCGATGTGAAAAAGCCGTCTTTTGTTAAAGACTGGCTGCTGACTGTTGACCATAAAAAAATCGGGATTATGTACGGCGTTGTCTGTTTGCTTTTCTTCTTCCTTGGAGGAGCAGCAGCACTGGTTATCCGTACTGAACTGTTGACACCCGGAATGCCGGATGTAGTACCACAGCCTGATATGTTTAACCAGATGTTCACGATGCATGGCTCCATCATGATTTTTCTGTTTATGATTCCGATGCTTACTGCAGCATTCGGGAACTATCTTGTTCCGATTATGATTGGAGCGCATGACATGGCATTTCCGCGGATGAATAATCTGGCTTTCTGGCTTTTTGTGCTCGGTGGCCTTGTTTTTCTAAGCAGTCTTTATTTCGGAATGCCTGACATCGGCTGGACCGCGTATCCGCCTTACAGTATCGAGTCACCAGGATTGGGCCTTGATATTTGGGTATTAGGCGTTCATATTCTAGGTCTTTCCTCAATTCTTGGTGCAATAAACATTATCGTAACAGTATTTAATATGCGTGCACCGGGGATGACGTTCAACCGTCTGCCGCTGTATGTATGGTCTTCCCTTATTACGGCGTTTATTCAGTTATTCGGTACGCCTGCACTGGCAGGTGCGATTACTACGTTGTTATTCGACCGGCATTTCGGAACGCATTTCTATGATGCTTCCGCAGGTGGCGATCCGATGCTTTACCAGCATCTATTCTGGTTTTATTCCCATCCGGCAGTATATATTATGGTGCTTCCGGCGATGGGAATCGTGTCAGAGATTATTCCGGTATTTGCAAGAAAGCCGATTTTCGGTTATCATGCGATTGCCTACTCATCTATAGCGATTGGCTTCCTCGGCTTCCTCGTTTGGGCTCACCATATGTTTGTGGCGGGTATGCCACTTGCAACAGGGATTCCTTTTATGGTGACTTCGATGATTATCGCGGTGCCGTCAGCCATTAAAATTTTTAACTGGCTTGCCACGTTATGGAGGGGCTCGAACTGGTTCACCACGCCGATGCTATTCGTGACCGTTGGATTTATTGGGATGTTCACAATTGGCGGTCTCGGTGGGATTTTCCTTGGCACAGTACCAGTTGACATTCATATGCATGACACGTACTTTGTTGTCGCTCATTTCCACTATGTACTGTTTGGTGGGAGCATGATGGCAGTCCTTGGAGGTCTCTTCTATTGGTTCCCGAAGATGACTGGCCGTATGTACAGTGAGAAGCTTGGTAAAACCGTGTTTTGGATGTATTTCATCGGTACGAATCTGACGTTCTTCCCGATGCATTACATCGGTATGATGGGGATGCCGCGCCGCGTATTCCAGTACGACCCGGCAAACGGCATGCAAATTGCCAACCAGATTGCGACATTCGGTTCGTATCTTGTTGGCGCAGCAGCAATCATGATGGTGGTTACAATTATTGTTTCTTTAAGAAGTGGAGCTAAAGCTCCCGCAAATCCGTGGGGCGCACAAACGCTTGAGTGGACGGTGTCCTCACCGCCACCTGAACACAATTTTATTGAAATGCCATATGTAACCGCTCCGCCGTATGAATTCGGCGAAGCAGAAGAACAATATACGCCCAAAAAATCATTTGGAGCGTAAAGAAGAGGTGTAACAATGGGATATCGCTTACCTTTCGTAACGACTATCGCCACCTTCCTGTTGCTGATTGCCGGAGCTCTCGTTGTAGGATTTGACGCCGGATTGGCATGCTCTGACTGGCCGCTGTGTAATGGGCATATTATCCCGCCTATGGAAGGGAAAATCATCATAGAGTATACGCATCGCATGTTATCCACTGGAGTGGGGTTCCTTATGCTGGCCAATCTATATTTCGCGTGGCGTAAACGAAAGGAAAGCCCCATTGTGCTGAAACTGGTTGTGCTCTCATTCGTTTTGCTTTTATTCGTAGCCGTTCTTGGTGGAATAAACGTACTGAAAAAGCTTCCGCCTGGCTTTACAGCGATGGATACGAGCTTTGCGATTCTCCTGTTCTCTACATTTGTCATATTGACGGGGGTAACGCTGGCAAATGTTCGCAAAAAGCAAGGTGAATTTAGAGAAGACAGACAGGTTCGCTCCATGTTCAAACCTGCTCTGATCGTTGCGATTGCGATATATGCAGACTATGTGCTGGGTGCCTTTATTAAACACAGCGATGCCGGTCAGGTATGGGTCAACGGTAAAACCTCGTTGTTGAATAACATTATTTCCACACCTGCTATCGCGACAACACTGATGTATGTACATGTACTTGCTACTTTACTTATCGTATTTTCATCTTTATGGCTTTTCTTCTACGCCCGCTTACGTAAGGTGCTGGAAGGTCAGGCAATTGTTATGCTAATCCTGTTGGCATTACAGCCAGTTACAGGGTTCGCTACAATTGTAACAGGGCTTGCTGTCTTTACGAATGTTATCCATATGGCTATTGCCGCCTTGATGATGGCTCTTGCGGCATTTATATCGGTAGAAGCAAGGCTTGGGGCAAATCTGCTTCATGCGAAAGGTAAGGAAGGCGACACTGTATCCAGCAAGGAGCAATCTATCGTAAATCTTGGCTAACGCTATTATAAATGCAGGGGGGTTTTGAAATGGGTACGCCTATTTCTGAAAAAAATGTGTACGAAAATCCAGCCAGCCGCGTAATGGAACCGGGTCCGCTTTCTGAAGCGAAACCGAAGGGTGACTGGCGTGACTATGTGTCAGTAACAAAGCTTGGTATTGTAGTATCTAACTTAATGTCATTGTTTGCAGGCGTCTGGCTTGCTGCCGATGGCCCGCTTCCAGTACCGACAGTTCTTATGGCCATGTTAGGTTCCGCACTTGTAATTATGTCAGGAACGTGCTTGAATAATTATATTGACCGTGACCTTGATAAGTTAATGGCACGCACGAAGAGCAGAGCGTTGCCGGAAGGAAGAGTAAATCCGCAAACTGTCATGATTATGGGCTTTGTTTTTGGGATTGCAGGTACTATCACACTACTGCTTATCAACACGCTGACGGCTGTTCTTGGACTGGTAGGCCTGGTTTTCTACGTTGTTGTTTATACGATGTGGACCAAGCGCACAACGACGCTAAATACGCTTGTAGGTGGCATATCCGGTGCGATGCCTCCGATGATGGGCTATGCTGCGATTTCAGGTACAATTGATATGACTGCATGGGTACTGTTCGGTATTCTATTCATCTGGCAATGCCCTCATTTCCTGGCGCTTGCAATGCGTCGTGCCGATGATTATCGAGCTGCTGGATTCCAGATGCTTCCGGCTGTTCGTGGCTTTGCGGTAACAAAGCGCCACATTCTTCGCTATACTGCAGCTCTGGTGCTTGTCTCCATTATGCTGTATGCACTTGGAAAAGTCGGTATGGTATATCTAATCGGAATGTCTATACTAGGCATTGGCTATGTGATTATTAATATGACAGGATTTTTTGCTAAAGATGATATTAAGTTTGCACGCAAATCGTTTGTTTATTCGCTTGTATACTTGATGCTATTTACGATACTAGTCTTGATTGACCGTGTGTAATTCCGCTTTATTAAAACGGGATTGAGGGGGTAGAGGCATGGCTGTGCATGCAGGAGAAGAGCACGTCCCTAAGAAAGGCATCAAAGACAACGGCTTGCTGGGCGTATGGCTCGGATTGATTTCCTTTACGTTTACATTCGCCGTATTTATTGTATCGAACGTCTACCTGCGCGGATGGTCGCCGGATGTATTTAATGTTACGCTTCCGGCGAACGTGCAGGATTTGGTCAATTACAACGTTTTGCTGCTAGTAGCGCTTGGCGTGCTGACAATGGCAGGCGGTATCAGCTATAAGAAACGCAGGGAAGGAATTGCATTCAGTCTACTTGCATTAGCAATGATTGCAGCTGTTGGCTACGTTGTGATTGACTGGTCTCTTATCCAGAGCTACAGGGCGCTTGGCCCAGCGGCCTGGACCGCCTATGTGATTGTGCAAGCGATTATGGAAATTCTCGTTCTTATTTGCATCGTGCTCTACCTCCGTGCCTTCTACTTCAAGATGCGGAAGAACGAAAAATCGCTTAATCGCTTCATTCCCGGAGCAACAGCAGTCTGGATGTATACGATGATTATGGGTCTGTTTGTATTTATCCAATGCGACTTAATCGAAGTTGGAGAATTTGCCGAATGGTGCGGAATTAAGCTTGCGCAGCTCGGCAATCTATAACAGGGAGGGATAGACATGGGTATTATTTTATATGCGCTAGGATATGTCGTATTTCCCTTCGTCCTATTTTTCATCTTCATGTATGTTTCCAAGCTGACGACGAGGGAGTAGGATTGCACAGGAGGAGCTGGAGGAGCCGTGGCTTCGTTTATGAAACGCTATTGGTTTATCGGTGTAGCCGGCACATTAATTACGGTGGTTATCCTTACGATTGTCTATCAGTTGTGGTGGGGGTCTAATAAGCTTCCGACGCTTGATCGGGCCCCTTCCTTTACAATGTCAGATATGTATGGAAAGCCTGTTTCGTTACGTGATTCCGATGGCAAAGTGCGTATTGTTTCTTTTCACTACACACATTGCCCAGACATATGTCAGGCCACCAACTTTAACTTAATCCGGGTTCAGCAGAAGCTGAAGGAGCAGGGGGTTCTCGGCGATAAGGTATTGCTTATGACGATTACATTTGATCCAAAACGGGACACGGAGCAAATGCTGCAGAAATATACGTCATCCCAGGGGATTAAGTCTGAGGGCTGGAGTTTTTTGCGTGGCACGCAAGAACAGACGGATCAGGTCCTGCAAGGATTTAAAGTGCTTGCCGAAGATCAAGGAAATGGCATTTTCATGCATTCAAACAATTTGTTCCTCGTGGACGGAAATGAGAATATCCGTGCGATATATAAGATGGGAAGTAGTATGGATAACGAACAGATTGTCAAAGATATTCATAATTTGCTTAATGATTAATAAGAAAAACTCGCGGGCATTGTGGTCCATCCTTGTTCGCCCGCCGAACCACACGCCTCGCGAGCTTTTCAAGTGATATGATTGGAAGAAAGAACCTCTTGTCTCGTGATAAGAGGTTTTTTATATGTAAAGCGGAGAGTATACTAGTATAGAAGGAAGGAGGCATGTGCCTATGCAATGGATTGAATATCAACTTGTATTTCCATCTGAGACAGACACTGAATCTGTTATGTACTTGCTCGGGGAAAAGGGGTTTGCAAATAGTTGGGTGGACGAATCCGTGGAGATTCTTAGAATACCGGATGGCTATGATTACAAAGTGAAAGATACGGACGTTACGATTATTACATATGAATCGATTGAAGACGAAGCGAATATGGAGGAAGAGGCGGTAAGCTCGCTTGCAACGCTGCAGCGTGAATTAGCTCCATTCGGTATGCGAGAGGGTAGTTGGAAAGAGCCAGATTTACAGCATGCGGATGATTGGAAAGCGCACTTTGACATTGAGGAAATCTCGAACGAATTAGTATTAATACCGATCTGGAAGCAGCAAGAAGCTGAAGGGAAGTATGGACAAAAGCACCGGATGATATTTGAACCGGGTGGCGCATTTGGTACGGGTAAGCATGGAACAACCCAGAGTTGCCTTCGTTTTATCGAACAGATTGATGTAGCAGGGAAAAATGTATTGGACATTGGTGCAGGTTCGGGTATCCTATCTATTTATTGTGAGATGCGGGGAGCTGCATCCGTTCTGGCTGTGGATATTAACCCATCTTCACCATCTGAAATTGAATACCTTGCTTCATTGAATGGGGTAAAAGCCCCAGAAGTGTATGTGGGAGATGGCAACATGCTGCTCGGGGAGTCGCTGTATGATGTAATCTTAATCAACATCGGCGGAGAGGAAGCTATTCGCCAGGCTGGTACATGTGTGCATCTTGTTAAGGAGGGCGGAAAGTTAATTGTCTCCGGTATCGTAGAATGGGCTGAAGAAGATGTACGCCATGCTTATGAAGAGAGAGGGTGTATGCTTGAGCGGCGGCAAGTGGATGAGGAGTGGATTACTCTTATGTTCACAGCGGCCAAATGACACACCTGTTGCCGTCTGATCAGCAAAAAAGGAGGCTTTTCTTGGCAGAAGTCTCCTTTCCATAAAAGCTTGAGAAAAATGGTTATGATGACTTGCTGCTTCGATTTAATTGTTCCAGCTCCTCGTTTGTAGCAAACCGACACCCGCCAACAAGCGGGGTACGACGCAAGCGAATGGACAGTAACTGTAGCAACGGAATTAATTCCGCATGCACATTGTTTTCGAGCGTGAATTTAACGCCGTATTCATACATGTCTTTATCCCTAGGGACTTTGCGGACGATATAGCCGGGGAGCTGTAGGTTGTTGTTTAGAATTTCCGTTTCAAACTCGAGGATGACCTGAGGCGTCGCTGGCAGCTTTACATTAGAGATGAAGCGTAGCCCTCCAGGACTGATGTCTTCAATTAGTACCTTTGCTTTTCCGGTCTCGATGGCATTATTTTTGATTTGAATAATCGTAACGTTGGAGCTAAGGGGATGGGGGAGGGGCAAGCGGAAAAATTGTCGGCGATTCTGTCCTGCCAAGCTGTTCACATCCTTTCAATCTTTTCTTGACCAAGCAAGCTACCCCATGATATATTATTTCTACATTGGCTTTATATGTTAACCGATTCTATTTTATCATCAAAATAGGCCCAATGTTTAATGTTTTTGTTGCGGATGTGGCGGAATCGGCAGACGCGCTAGATTCAGGTTCTAGTGGTAGCAATACCGTGGGGGTTCAAGTCCCTTCATCCGCACCATTGAATGTACGTGTGATCTTTATACATATTGTCATTGAAGTCGCTGTGTAAGCGGCTTTTTTTCGTAAATAACGATACTGGTTATTCGTTATATCCCTGTCCTACGCTTACTTTGCTGTTATGTATACGCTTAGATTGAGGGGTGAAGATGGGTATGGAGCCGTTTGAGGAATTCTCTGATTTAATGGAGCTGGCTGATATGATTACGGAACGGGTCGGCAATCCAATTACGATTGAAGATATGAATCATCATGTAATCGCTTACAGTACACATGGTGACATGACAGATCCTGTGCGTATTCAGACGATTATGAATCGCAAGGTGCCGGAGGAGGTGCTCATCCGTTTTTGGAAAGATGGAATTATTCAGGCACTTATGCATAGCGATGAACCTGTGCGCATTCCGGCAGTAAAAGAAGTAGGGCTTAACAATCGTATTGCGGTCTCGATTCGCCGTGGTCATGAGGTATTTGGTTATATATGGGTTCAGGAGGCGGTGCGTCCGCTCGATGAGAAAGATTTCGAAGTATTAAAACGGGCGGCCCGTCTTGCGCTCCCGCGCCTGCTACACCGCAAAGACCGTCATACAAAACAGGAGGAGAAGCGGAAACAATTCTTCTGGCAACTGTTATCACGAAGTGCCAACGAGTCCGTGGATATTGAGAAGATGGCGCTTCAGCTGCGTCTTCATCTGCCACCCGTGATGGTCGTGCTTATTCTGGAAGCGCATTGTCCAGATACGAAATGGAATAGCATGCAGAAGGAACTTGCTTATCTATTAGGCAATCTAGGCGAATTTTTTCCGTTCAGGCATCTTACACTTTGGACTTTTGATGATCGTCAACTGCTCGTATTGGCTGGATTGGACCAGTGGGAGCAGAAGAAGGCAGAAGAGGCAAGCAGAACATTCATCCATCAGCTTCGCAGGCGGCTGACGCGCCAATTTGGCAGCGAGACAATGGTAGCGGCCTACGGTGAGCCAGTCACCTCCCCCTCTGAAATCTGGCTTAGCTATCAGCAGGCTCTAGAAGTTATGCAAATTAAAAAGGCACTTCCGGATGAAATGAAGATGATCGAAGGATATCAGGAGTTAGGTGTATATCGCCTGTTGCCAAAGCTCAAGCAATGGAACCAGCAAATGAAATACCGGAATTTGAAGTTGGAGCGCTTATTGACGTATGACAAAGAAAATCAAGGGAATCTGCTTGAAACATTGGAAGCTTTCCTAGATAACACAGGAAAGGCTAATCAAACTGCCCAACAGTTGCATATTCATCCCAATACGCTTGGATACCGTTTAAAGCGTATCTGCGAAGTCGGTGATATTGATTTGAATAATCCGAATGAACGCATTATGCTTTTTTTAGATATTAAGCTGCGAAAATATAATGTATAAAATCACGCCTGTTGATTATCCATAAGGTGGA
>NZ_KE952837.1 GCF_000466385.1 Aneurinibacillus aneurinilyticus ATCC 12856 | reverse complement strand
TGGATCATACTGGATAATCAACACCCTTGTTACTATATAACAAAATTCTGAGGAGGAATGGATATGAAAAAAGGAAAAGTTGTAACAGCGGGAATGATAAGCTTGGCAATGTTAATAGGAACACCTACATTGAACGTACTCGCAGCAGAATCGGCTGCGGTGGTACAACCACAGGGTGAGACATTGACACGAGGAGAGTTTTTCAAAATGCTCGACCAGGCCATTGATTTGCCGAAGGCTAAAGGAAAGAATACTTATAAAGATGTGCCGCAAGGAAGCGAGTTATCAGAAATCGTAAACAAATTGCAGGCGGCGGGTGCTTTACAAGGTTCTAATGATGACATGGTACGTCCAGATAGTGAACTGAAGGCGAGCGAAGCGATTGCCCTGATTAGCAGTGTGCTCGGCGTTCCGAGCGCCTTTGTTCCTAGTGGTTCTCCGCTGCTTGATTCCAAACATGGGGCGAGCAATATTGCTAGCTGGATGAAGAGCGTGAAAGTGGATTATAACTGGAATGATTTGGATCGAACCATTACAAAGCAGGAGGCACAAGCCCTTGTCAAGCAGTTGCTATCCACCTCCAGCGATGCCAGGAAGCTTTTAGAGGAAAGTTGGAAGGCACAGCAGCAAATTAAGTCATTCCGTGTACAAAGTGATATATCTTTTGATGGAGTAGAAAATCAGGATGCACTGAATAAACTGCCTGCCAATGAGCGAAAAGAATTTGAGGAGATGAGAAAAAAGGGTAGCTCTATAAAGGCAGAAGCTGTTTATGCGATGCCTGACTCCATGTACACTAAAACGGATATGGGAAATATAGAGATCGAACAATATGTTATCGGGAAGGATATTTATACGAAGTATGGGAAGGTACCGGAAGGATTTATGGATAATCGTTTTGCCGATAGTCCGTCGGGTTGGGTAAAAGTGAAAGATGCTTTTTCGCTTGATATGAAGGCAATAATAGAACAGCGTATCCCGCTGCAACAGGAGAGAAAGGTCTTCTATCGAAGCACAGGAGAGGGGCAATTGGTGTTTCAGGGACGCATTGATACGCTATCCGAACTAGCTCCGGTGATGAGAGACATGCAGGCGATACGAGGAGTGATCGAAGGGGCAGAGAAAAATATCAGCACCATTTATATTCAAGGCACCATAAATCTTGAGCCGAAGACAAAACTTCCTATAGATAGCAGCATACAAATTGTCATTTCATTAAATGAAAATGCTGCCGATACAAAGGAGAAGATGCTACTTAAGCAAATGACTATTACACAGAATACGAAATACAGCGATTATAACGCCACCAAGAAAATTGATCTTCCAGAAGCGGCGAAAAACGCAAAAGAATTGCCTGCAACTGGAGGCAATACCTTGGTCTCCAAGCAATAAAGATTCTTGTTGACTGTTTGTAAATTTTGTTCAGGCGAAAGAGGCGATACCGTTTCTTTCGCCTGATTTAGAACAAGAGGGGAAGATTCATACAAAGGATGAGTGATTTTAAATAAAGTAGTTATAGGAGGGATCGAGAGGGAATATGGACTCACGATTGCAAGAACTGGTTGATTTTACAAAAGAAGAGATTGGTCTGGAATCTTATTACCTACATACAGCAAACATATATTGGGATAAGAATATTTTTAATAATACAGATTACACGTTATTGATGGAATGGTTTCCAAACGGTATCATGGAGCGAACAGAAGAAGATTTAAATCCACCGGGTACTGCTGTTGTGGAGTTAGACCTGAAAACCCGCCGTTTTAAAAGTATTATTTTTGTAGGAGAAAAAACATTAATAAACACTTTAATGTTTGACAAGCATGATTCTAAAAAAATAATACGCTGGATTGAACAAAAAACAGGTTTAGTATATCATGAGCAATTCCAAATCAAGAAAAAAGAAGGGACCAAAACAATATTTCAAGCATGTTTTCATGGAATTCCTGCTTCGCCATCTGGTTATATAGAAGTAAAGCTTGATGATGTTGGAAGATTACTCTTTTTTTCTATCTCTGGTTCCTTTCCTTCAAATGATTTAGTAGAGGCAATCGATTACACACTTACATTTGACCATGATGTAAAGCAAGTCGCACATAAACATTTGAAGCTTTTGGAACTTCCTTCAAGTAAACAAGAGAAGTGGCTTTCCATGTATACTATGGAAGAAATATATGTTTACAACAACAGAAAAATAAGGATTCCTTTCGAGATTAACGTACACAGCTCTTATGTGAAGGTAGATCAAGTGATAGAATGGGATTCTCCTATTAATAAAAAGTTTGAAAGACAGCAATTAAATTTAAGAAACGATAGCATCACAGCAGAGCAGGCTTTCTCGTTTGAGTCCCATCCAGATACACTTCCTTTGACAAAGCATGAACAGGACATAACGATAGCAGAAGTTTTAGATTTTTTGCGAAAGGAATTTCCTAAAGATACTGCTAAATGGGTGTTAGTCAGCTTGTACCGTGACAGAGGATACATCATTGCAGAATTGAAACAGGCTCAGGATATACGAGCATTTCAACGGAAGTTAAAAGTTTTTATCGATTCTACAAAGTATAAAGCCTTGAATTATTTTGACAATCAATATTTTTTGGCAACACTCAAACATTATCATGCATCTGATACTGTTAACATCACTAAGGAAGAAGCGTTTGAAAAAATTAAAAACAAAATTGAATTAACTCCAGTATATGTATATGATTTTGAACAAAAGAGCTATGTATTGTGTGGAAAATTGGGTTCTCAATATGGTGTACTTGCAAATACCGGGGATGTAATGGAGTTAGATAAAGTGTAGACTTCTTCAGGTAATAGGAATCAGAACCAAGCATTAAGCTTTTTTAAAAAATCAGTGATGTGATATATTGGTTTTATGAAACATATAAATCAAATTAGTCGTATTTCTCTCAGAGATCAAGTGTATCAACGGTTAAGGATGGCGATTATTAATCTGGAGTTAAAGCCCGGCCAGCGGATTAATGACAAAAGCCTGGCTGAACAATTTGGTGTCAGTAGAACTCCGGTTAGAGAAGCTCTTAAAAGATTGGAGGATGAAGGCTTAATTGAATCTTCTCCCGGAGCAGTGACCAAAGTAACCTTAGTAGATGAACAGGAGGCAAAGCACGCGTTTACTGTCGTGGCGGCATTACATTCTCTTGCTGCCAAGCTGGCGATTTCGTATTTGGAGAATACCCATGCGAATGAAATGGAGAAAATCAACCGTGAATTTAAACATGCAATTGAACAGAAAGATGCAATTAAGGCGGTGGATGAGGATACCAAGTTTCATCGTGTCCTATTAAAAGCAGCACATAATCCGGAAATCGAAGTTGCCCTTGAGCGTATAATGCCTAAGATTCGTCGACTGGAACTATTAAAATTCGGCTCAGTGGATGGTGCTTCATCTGTTGAAGTGCATCGTCAGATTATCCAGGTGATTAGACAACAAGATAAAAAAAACCTTCCGATTCTTATTGAAGAAAATTGGTTGAGCCTTTCCCAACTACTTACGAATCCTTCATGAATTGCAGGTTACCTCGACCTAAAATGGGGAAAGGTAGCCTTGTATTTAGTGTAAAAAGTAATGCAAAAAACCTTTTTAAGGTTTTTTTCTTTGTGAAAATTAATATATTGGTTTTAGGTTATTGATTTACTCCAAAATATGAAAGGGGAATTTACAAATGAGTACATCAATACAACAAACAGAAGCACATGAGGCTCATGATCCTGAAGTTTTACGAAAGGCAAGAGAAGTCATTGAACGTTGCTCGTCTCCAAGGCTTATCCAAAAAGAAGTAATCGATGCGGTAGAAAGAAATGCGATTTGGAGAGGGGAAGAATGTCTGAATTTATTGGCTCCTGAGGCGCCTACCAGCCCAACAGTAAGGAAGCTTTTGGCATCAGAAGTAGGAACGAGAGCCGCAGAAGGACATATTGGGCCGACTCAAAGATGGTTTGCAGGAACCATTTATATTGATGAAATTGAAGCCCTATGTGTGGAGCTTTTAAAAAAGGTGTTCAAGTCAAACTACGCTGATCATCGGCTGGTTGCGAGCATGGTAGGAAATTTGACAGTGTATACGGCTCTTACAAAACCTGAAGACGATATCATGACGATTCCACAGCCAACAGGCGGGCATTCCAGCAATCGGTATAATGGGCCCGCCGGTATTCGGGGATTAAATATCCACAATGTGCCGATGGATTCAATTGAATTGACGGTCGATCTTGATGCATTTGCAAAGAAGGCCAGACAGATCAAGCCCCGTTTGGTTGCGCTTGGAGCTTCTATGACCCTTTTTCCATTTCCATTGAAAGAAATGACACAAATTGTGCAGGAATGGGGCGGGAAAATTTTCTTTGATGGCGCTCATCAGCTGGGGCTAATCGGTGGAGGACAATTTCAGGATCCGCTGACTGAAGGGGCCTGTGTCATGACAGGCTCTTCGGGAAAAACCTTTAGCGGCCCGCAAAGCGGAATTATTGTATGGAATGATCCTGAAATTAACAAATCAATCACAGATGCCATCTTCCCGGCCCTTGCCGCCACCCATCAGGTAAATCGTGTTGCGGCTTTAGCTGCTGCTGCCGCTGAGTTTTTGGCATTTGGAAAAGAATATATGGCACAAATCGTGAAGAATGCCCAGGCACTCGGTCAGGCCCTTCATGACAGGGGAGTAACAATGCTTGGTGCACATAAAGGATTCACCCGAACACATCAGGTCATTGCAGATGTACGCGCCTTTGGCAACGGACACGATATGGCCAAAAAATTGGGCACAGCAAATATCATCACCAATAAAAATCTAATTCCAGGTGATAAACCAGAAAATTGGGATTATCCAAGCGGTCTTCGTATCGGAACAACCGAGGTCACACGACTAGGAATGAAAGAGAGCGAAATGGAGACTATTGCCGACTTTATCATGGATGTTCTAATAGACCGAAAACCAATGAATGCGGTCAGAAAAGAAATTATCGATTTTCGTAAATCGTATCAAAAAATTCATTATTGTTTTGACTGAAAATTAAAATCCTTCCAATTGTTTTGTTATGGCGATTGGAAGGATTTTTCTGTTTTTATGAATTTTTGTTATGGTGGGTACAATATGAAAAGCATCAAAAATAAGCAAGGCGAATGGCTGCTAAGGTTGGCAGCTAGAAGCATGGACAAAGCAGTAGTGATATACACCGACATACTAAACAAGAAAGGATTGTTTCCATGATACAGAATAGCAATATTCCGCAGCCAAAAACATATGGGCCACTCGGTAATTTACCATGTATCAATCCAAAAGAGCCTACCCAATCCATTACAAAACTTTCCTACGAATACGGTCCCATTTTTCGATTAGAAATGCCGGGAAGTTCTGGCATCTACATTTCTAGCCATGAATTAGTGGCGGAAGCTTGTGATGAATCCCGTTTTGATAAGAACGTCTGGGCACCACTACAAAACGTTCGTGCGTTTGCGGGAGACGGTTTATTTACCAGTTGGACGTATGAGCCGAACTGGCGGAAGGCTCATGCGATTCTTCTTCCGAGCTTTAGCCAGAAAGCGATGAAAGAATATCATACCATGATGGTAGACATTGCCTTACAGCTCGTTCAAAAGTGGTCGCGGCTAAATCCGGACGAGAGTGTTAATGTTCCGGAGGATATGACACGGCTAACGCTGGACACGATTGGCCTGTGCGGTTTTAATTATCGCTTTAACAGCTTCTACCGTGAACAACCACATCCTTTTATTACAAGTATGGTTCGTGCACTCGACGAAGCGATGCATCAACTTCAACGTTTAGGTATACAGGATAAGCTGATGGTCATTACAAAGCGTCAGTATAAGCACGACATTCAAAGTATGTTTGCATTAGTCGACAAAATTATTGCAGAACGTAAAGAGCATAGCGATCAAGATGCGGATGATCTTCTCTCCCATATGTTAAGCAGCAAGGATCCAGAGACAGGAGAGAGACTCAACGACGAGAATATCCGTTTTCAAATCATTACATTCTTAATTGCAGGGCATGAGACGACCAGTGGTTTACTTTCGTTTGCCCTCTATTTTCTGTTGAAAAATCCAGATAAACTTCAAAAAGCTTACGAAGAGGTTGACCGCATTCTAAATGAACCGATTCCGACATATAAGCAAGTGCTTCAGCTAAAATACATTCGCATGATTCTTAACGAGTCTTTACGTCTTTGGCCAACAGCTCCGGCCTTTTCTTTATATGCAAAAGAGGATACTTTGCTTGGTGGGAAATACCCAATGAAAAAAGGGGAAAGTGTTAATGTGCTCATTCCAAAGCTTCATCGTGATACGAGTGTATGGGGAGAGGATGTGGAAGAATTCAGACCGGAGCGTTTTGAGGATGCGAGTAAAATCCCACACGACGCCTATAAGCCGTTTGGGAATGGTCAAAGAGCCTGTATCGGCCAGCAATTTGCGCTTCATGAAGCAACGCTTGTGCTTGGTATGGTGCTCAAAAGCTTTGAAATCATTGATC
This sequence comes from Aneurinibacillus aneurinilyticus ATCC 12856, assembly GCF_000466385.1. Lineage (GTDB taxonomy): Bacteria > Bacillota > Bacilli > Aneurinibacillales > Aneurinibacillaceae > Aneurinibacillus > Aneurinibacillus aneurinilyticus. The sequence goes on along the minus strand of NZ_KE952837.1, from coordinate 4,016 downwards.
ATGCTAATTATCAGCTGAAGGTCAAGGAAACATTAACCTTAAAACCAGAAGGATTTACAATGCGTGTCCGTACACGGAATGGCCAAATTTCTTATGCAATTCCCACTGAGCAGCATGCTGTACCAAAGGATGTGCAGGTCGGGCAGATTCCTGCTACCCATGTAGAAGCGCATAATACTCCATTATTAGTGCTATACGGATCGGATCTGGGAACAGCGGAAGGAATGGCACGGGAAATGGCTGATTCCGCTCGTTATAAAGGTTTTAAAAGTGAAGTCGCATCATTGAATGATTATGTAGGCAAGCTGCCGAAAGAAGGAATCGTATTTATTATTACATCCTCTTATAACGGAAAGCCGCCGAGTAACGCACGGGCGTTTGTTCAATGGATAGAGGAAGCCGATTCTGAAGAAATAAAAGGAGTTCAGTATGCAGTTTTTGGGTGCGGAGATCATAATTGGGCGACCACGTACCAGGAAATTCCTCGATTTATTGATAAGCAACTGTCAACCAAAGGTGCAACTCGTCTTACTCTGCGTGGAGAAGGCGATGCAAGTGGCGATTTTGAGCAGCAAGCTGATGAGTGGCGTGAACGCTTGTGGCCGGATGTTTTCAGCGCATTAGGCTTGAAAACTGACCAGGATTTTGAGCAAGAGCGTAGTGCTTTAACTATAAAGTTTGTTAGTGGATTTGCAGGGATCCCTCTTGTAGAAACATATGATGCTCTTCCCGGGTATGTAACGGACAATCAGGAACTGCAGTTGAAGGGAAGCGAACGCAGCACCCGTCATATTGAGATTGCGCTTCCAGAAGGGGTAACGTATCGTGAGGGAGATCACTTAGGCGTCCTGCCCCAGAACAGCAAGGAGCTTGTGCATCGTGCTTTAGTCCGCTTCGGATTACAAGAAGATGACTATGTTGTACTCAGCGGAAGCAAAGGAAGTAATGCTCATCTTCCGCTGGATCGACCCGTTAGGGTGTTTGACTTGTTAAGTCATAGCGTGGAGCTTCAGGAAGCGGCAACACGTGCACAACTTCGTGAACTGGCATCCTTCACGACCTGTCCACCACATAAACGGGAATTAGAAGCTTTGTTGGAGGAAGGAACGTATAAAACCGATGTATTACAAAAACGGGTAAGTATGCTGGAACTGTTAGAACAATATCCTGCTTGTGAGCTGCCGTTTGAACGTTTTTTAGAACTCTTGCCGCCATTAAAGGCCCGCTACTATTCCATTTCTAGCTCGCCACGCGCTCTTTCAGACCGTGCCAGCATTACTGTAGCTGTTGTTCGTGGTCCTGCTCGGAGCGGCCGTGGGGAGTATCGTGGAGTTGCTTCCAATTACCTTGCCGAGCGTAAAGCAGGGGAAGCTATTATGATGTTTATACGGACTCCAGAATCAGGCTTTCAGCTTCCTGAGGACCCGGATACTCCGATTATTATGGTCGGCCCAGGGACAGGCATTGCGCCATTTAGAGGCTTTCTTCAAGCCCGACGTGCTCTGCAGCGGGAAGGAAAAAAGCTTGGAGAAGCTCATCTTTATTTTGGGTGCCGCAATGAATCGGACTATATTTACCGTGAGGAATTAGAGCAATTTCAAAAAGAAGGGATTGTCACTCTTCATACGGCATTTTCCCGAATGGAAGGGCAGCCGAAAACGTATGTGCAGCATATCATGCAGAAAAATGCAGAGGAATTGATAGCGATTTTGGATCGGGGTGGTCGACTCTATGTGTGTGGAGATGGAAGCAAGATGGCACCGGATGTGGAGAGGACTTTGCAAATCGCTTATCAAGAGATTCATGGAGTTGGTGAACAGGAGGCTAAAAAATGGTTGAATAACCTCCAGACCGAAGGATGTTATGCAAAGGATGTTTGGGCAGGAATATAATATTTTCGATTTTTAATATCCTTTTCCGAACACTGCAAACATAGGCAGCCTGAATCCGAAATTCCAACGGATTCAGGCTGTATTATTTTCTTTTTCATCATAGAAAATGTTTTTTTTGGTTGATCTTTCTTTATGTATTAGTGTATTATTTAATTAATACACTAATACGATCATACAAAAGGAGAGGAAAGAATGGAAGGCACGCTTCAGTTGCTCAAAAAGGATTTGAAGATGATGAAAGGATGGTTTCTTGGTGGTGCTGCCGTAATAGCTGTCGTGGGGGTGCTTGGCGCATGGCTTGCCTACCAGACGCGTGTAGGGACGGTCAGCTTTTTGATTTCATTTCTGCTTTTTATCCATGTTTTTTATATACCTGCATATGTATGGAGAAGTTTGTCAAAAGAATGGAAGGGAACGTATGTATATTGGCTGCAGTTTCCCCAATCTGGCTGGACATTGTTAGCTATGAAGTTGGTAAGCGCTGCAATTAGCCTATGTGCCTCTTATTTTATCGCCTACGCCATTTTTTATGGCATAAGCCAGATAGAGATGAACAGCAAGCAACAGTTGCTAGAAGTTGTAGTTCCGGATGCTTTTGATGTAAGGAGCTATATTGAGTATATAAGAAGTTCTTTTTTATCTATGTTTTCTCTAATCTTATTTCTTAGCGTCACTTTAGGCGTGTGGGTTCTTCTACTTAATATCTCGATCCAGGCAGTACGTCGTTGGTTGCATCGATTTAGTGGAGTGGTTATGTTGCTTCTGTTTATTTTCTTATTCTGGGCAGAGCTATCTTTTAGCAACACGCAACTATATCGTTCGCTGACAGAATGGGGAGCTTTTACTAGCACTTCTGCCTGGGCAATTATTGAGCTGCATATAGGCGATGTTTTATTTTCACTTCTAGAAGTTACTGTATTTTTCTTTGCTGCTGGCTGGTTAGTGGATAGGAAAGTAGAGGTGTAGCTGATGGGTGACGGGTTTAATGCTTCACAACCGATTTATCAACAGCTTGTAGCCCGGCTTTGCCGTCAAATTGTTCGAGGAGAACTAAAACCTGGAGAAAAGCTTCCTTCTGTACGGGAGATGGCGGTGCAAGCGGGAGTGAATCCAAATACCGTACAACGTGTTTATTCCGAGATGGAACGAATGGGAATTGTAGAAGCGAGAAGAGGGCAAGGCTCTTTTGTGACGGAGAATACTGAAGAATTGGAGCGGTTGCGTGTGCAGCTCAAGGTTGAGTGTATTGGTGAGTTTGTAAAAGATATGAAGGAAATGGGTTTTTCATCTGCTGAGATTATTGAAGGCATCGAGAAGTATCTAAAGCAGGAAAAATAATTGTACGGTCAGGAGTGAAGCGTATATGTCGAATATGCTGGTGAAATTTCAGAATGTATCCAAAAAATATGCACGTCAGGTTGCTTTACAAGATATAAGTTTTGAACTGCCAAGCCGTAGCATTATTGGATTAATTGGTCCGAATGGAAGCGGGAAAACGACCATGTTGAAGCTGATGGCCGGGTTGATTAGGCCGAATAAAGGAACCGTGATGATCGATGGAAAAGAAATAAAGGGCCGGATTCCTGAAAAAGTCTCCTTTTTTCCAGACGGTGACAATTTATATCCATTTTACACGGTGGCCGAAACACTTGATTTTTTCAGCAAAATGTATAGTGATTTTGATAAGAAAAAAGCGTTTGAGATGCTGGCATTTATGGAATTACCAGATGATCAGCAGGTAAAAGCACTATCAAAGGGAAATAAAGGGAGATTAAAGATGATTCTCGCACTTTCCCGGCAAGTACCACTCATTTTGATGGATGAGCCGTTGTCTGGTCTTGATCCCATCGTGCGGAATTTGATTATTAAAAGTTTGCTTTCTTTTATTGACGTTGAAAGACAGACAGTGATTATGTCTACCCATGAGGTTACAGAAATCGAACCGCTTCTTGATAGGGTTATGCTTATGTACAATGGTCAACTTCAAGCCGTTCGAGAAGTGGAAGATATCCGTTCTACCAGCAGCATGAGTCTTGTTCAATGGATGAGTAACGCTGTGAAATAGTTGTTTTGTATTATTATTTATATAAAAGGAGAGGAAGAAGAAGTTATGAGAAAAATTAA
>NZ_KE952836.1:15156-24086 GCF_000466385.1 Aneurinibacillus aneurinilyticus ATCC 12856 | reverse complement strand
CTGTAATTCTGTTCACAAAATATAAATCAGTATGGATGGTGTTTTTTCTATTGTATCTAATTGGAAAAAATCCCCTATGTAACAAAAGGTTTTTTTCATTCCTATATAGAATGGTGAAAATAGGATGTAGAAAGAAGAGTAAAAAATGAGGTACTATGTTTGTAAGATGACAGATTATGTACTTAGACAGAAATAAACAATTATTCTCTGAATCAGAACTGGAAACCTCCCGAGTTCTCTACTCTGAAGCTACACATATACAATTTGAAAAAGTAATGGTCTGTAGTATGTGTAAATTCGAAATGGAAGCGAGGAAAGCAGAATGACAGAAACATGAAAGTATATTATACAGATCGATGAGAATGGAAGGACTCGACTACCTGAAGAGATAACAAAGAACATACATAGTGGTTTGTTGGATTTTGAGGTAATCGGAGATAAATTTTTAGCAAGAGAACCAGATTATATATTTATTTGGGATAAAGAATAAAGACGTATGAGGCAGAATGAAAACATTGCTGCCTCATGTGTTTTGTTATAACCCAGTAATGACTATTTTTTTTACATTACTTATACTTACCTCTTTTTTTATAATAATAATCAAATATAAAAGGAGAAAATATTACAAACAAAGGGAAAAAACCCAAGACAGTTTCTAAAATCCCTTTTAAAAAACTCATATCTTTCCTCCTTCACCTTATTGATTAATACTACATTATTTCCATTGCCCTACTTCGCCATATGTACACGGCCCATAACTATAGGTTGTTCTAATATAAACCTTGGCTCCTTCTGTGTAAGTAGTTTGTCCTCGATAGGTGCATCTATACTGAGGAGTTTGGTATTCTTGCAATTGAAATTCGCAATAACTCCATTTTCCAATAGTAGGGATACACACATTACCGATACACCACAAGTCTCCAGGTCCCCAACGTTCCTCGATAAATCTTTTTCCTATTATTTTATATTCTTGTTTATAGTTAAGTAAATTACAATCACCTATAGGACCTGTATTTGACAAAATATTAGCACCGTCTCTTGAATTATTCTTTGATGGTTCCCCGGTTTGCTGTCTAGATATATCGGTATCATTTTTTACGGCGCTATCTGACACATCTACTACTTTTTGTTCAGGCATATTAGCCGTAGCTTTATCAGAAGCAAAGTTAAGGTGAGAAACATTGATTTCTTCAGGCTTCATTTCATCAATATACTTTTTATATTTTTTCTCAACAAAAAATTCTATCCCATTTTTATCTTTAATTAACATATATTCCGATTTATTTAGTATTAAATCTTTACCATTATTATCCTTAACTTTATAATAAGTACCAAGATCAATATTATCTTTCTTTTTCTCCTTACTATTTTCGGAACTATCAATTTCTAAATTTTTCACCATATCTTCTGATGTATTTATTGATTTATCCCCTAAAGAACAGGGCACACAATTATTATCCTGCTGTAAAATCTGATCCTCTTGTCCATAGGCTACATTAGGGGTCGAGAACGTACCAAAAGGCAAAGTTAAACTAACCAACAAGAATAGCATCAATACAAATTTTGACTTTCTCAACAACATCATACCTCCCTATAATTTCAATATAATACTAATATTAACATCCTTTTATTGAAAGGCAACCCATAAATTTTAAATTTTATAAAAATAAGGATATAACATTGATAATTTTATACAATTAAAATTTATAACGAAGCGTGAGAAAATCAATGTGTTTAAGGAGGTAAAAACATGTTTAGAAGTACAGGTTGGCAAGAATCGCCTTGGGTTGTATTAGGTTGTGTAACCGTTATCATCGTCATTGTTGTACTTATGAAATTATCCAATAAGAAGTGAAATTATAGCCAGACTTTTTATTATTACCGGGAAGCAGACCAGGAAAAGCTGATAGAGTTGTATTCTATCAATGAGGAAAATACCGGATATACTTTCGTAAGGCTACCAGAAAAGGAACAGGACACAAGGTAGGATTTCCGCCTCTTTCTACCCTATAATACGGAAGTGAAAAACTGGTACCGGTTCTTTTCAGATTGCCTGGTAATTTGCTTAAAGGTTTATAAAGAAAAAATCTTCCCGAATGATAGGAGATAGTTTGTATGGATAAAGGCTGCAAACAAAATTATTTGTGTTCTACAGGACAGATGGAACGCTCCAACATGCCTTGATGAAAAGAAGGAAATGGGACGGCTTGCTGATAAGGTACAGGTGGCTGTTGGAACGAGAAGTCATGAGATTTTATCCCTCATGGCTTTATGATTATCTTATACAATTTCTTAACAATTGACATGTTTATCAAATCCAATAATACTGTTCCAGCAACTTATTGTAATGTTGGGTAACCAACTTCAAATTCATAGTCATTGATAGTAATACTTCTGGCTTTAATCAATAACATTGAGTTCCAAAGCTCAAGAGCAAAGTTAGCCGATGAAAAGTATTGGTTAATCCAGCTTTTAGATGAAGACTTAATACTTATGGTTCCTATACCATTTGGAATTTCTATCTTATATCCTTTACCTTTGACAGGAGATAATTGACCACCAAGTGCTTCAGCCACATCGTCAGCCAAACGAACCCGGATATGGTAGAGAGTATGGCAGCGACAGCAGAACGGCTGCGCGAGTATGAGATCCGGTATGGAAAACAGACGGTGGAAGAATTTTTGGATGTAATATTGGCGATATAGGAGCATGTAGTATAATCAGTAAAAAGGAAAACGGAAAGGATGGGATGTCGTGAAGTGGCAAGAAGTAAGACAGGCCTATCAGAATGAGTGGATTGTGTTTGAGGCTTTAAAAGCCCGTTCCGAGAATAATAAACGGATTGTAGAGGATCTGGCTGTGATTGACCGTTATAAGGACTCTATGGATGCATTGCGGCGTTATACAGCACTTCACAAGGAAAATCCAGGAAGGGAGTATTATTTTTTCCATACGTCACGTGAGGAGCTTGATATTAGGGAGAAGAAATGGACAGGGCTGCGTAGAATATGATCTCGATTACAATAAAACATGACCTACCGTTTGTTGAAGCAATTGTTACGTTCCGTGGTCAAACGATAAAGTGTGAAAATGTTCTGCTGGATACAGGTTCGGCAGGAACGATATTTAACGTGGATAAGCTTATTGAAATTGGTGTGAAGCCTGAACCAGATGATATGACGTATACGATTTATGGGGTAGGCGATGCCGAATTTGTGTATTCCAAAACGATGGATGCAATTCAAATTGGAGATGCAAAGTTTAAGGATTTTCAAATTGAAATCGGAGCTATGGATTATGGACTGGAGCTGGATGGTATCATTGGATTTGATTTTATGTGTAAACTTGGGCTTGTTATTGATACAAAGAACATGGGGATTTATTATAATAGCGGATTTGAACCTGCTTTAAAATTTTCTTAGGAAATAAAGGATAGCCGATTTTAAAGGCCTTTCGATTATACTCTATCTTTACAAGATAATAAAAGGTGTCTTTTCATCAGTATAACTATCTTTGCATATCCGAATTAAGTTGTTTTGATGTTCATCCTCTCTTTATAATAATAAAAGTAAAAAAGCAAATCCTTCATAATCAAGCATTCAACATGAATAAATTCTTTAAAATCAATCCCTTCTTTTTTCCGAATTTCCTACTTCCAATCACCTGAATTGTCAAGTGATTTCTATATACATAAACCGATAATTAAACTGCCGTAGTAGGATAGCATGAAGGGATTTCCAAAAGGATTTTGTTTTATTTTGCCTAAATATTTAGAGAAAGGGGCGAGAGAGAAAAAGGGGGAGCATCTCTAATGCGAATCAGTGTGAGTGGAATCCTTGTTGCAGTTTTTATCGGTATCATGTTTGGATTAAAGATGCAGGACGATTATTTATACCGGAATACGGATGGACAGACGCAAGGCGTGTTGCGTCAGGTGATATCTCCAGTCGCAATGGTTGAATCCGAAATAGCCATGGAACAAGGGATAAGTGAAGAACTTGAAATATATATGAAAAGAAATTTTGATTTTTCCACGCTTAAAACACACTGGGCACAATATATAAAGGGGTATGATGTAACAATAGATAAGGGCAATGTCTATATCGCGGTACGAACGAATTTGGAGAAACCAGGTAGTCAGTCGAATTATATCTTGAATGCGGTACAAGGATTTGCTAAAAGCCGGTTGCCGCAGGGATATGAACATGGCCGTATTACTGTTTTGGGTCTAAAAGGCAAGGCTTTGACCGCTCGGGAATTATAATCGGATAGGCAAGTAAAGCTATGGCAGTTGAGAAGGAGCCTGCTGGAGTTTTTTCTATACATAGCTGTGCAACCGTCCGTCTTTTTCAGAGCGTACTATTAAAAAAATGCGCAAGGCGATCAGACAAAGCACATTGGAGGCGCAATACCGACAACCGGCTGTTTAAAAGGTGTTTTGCTCCCCGTCTGATGAACACTAGGAAAACAGGCTGCAGCAAGCGCGTTTTTGCTAGTGAAAATGTCTAAGAATTTGTATAATAAACAAAACACACGGGGCTAGCGTTGTACTGGCATGGTTCGGCTCGAAGGCGAGCGAGAAGACTGAATTTCTCCTTGCGGTGCAGGACACAGCCAGGCAATGTTTATCCCCTAAGCAACCATCACTACAATTCTAGGAGGAACAATGTCGCTACAAACCTTATTGCTGTTTATCCCTGCTTGCTTCGCATTGAACATGGCATTCGGACCTAACAATTTGCTGTCCCTGATGAATGGGGCACGTCATGGTACGAACGCTGCCATCGTGGCATCTGTAGGTCGACTCTTTGCTTTCGTAATCATGATTGTTATTGCCGCCGTAGGTCTTGGCGCACTTCTAATGACATCGGAGGTGCTTTTCTCGGTCGTCAAGTGGCTGGGTGCCGTGTATCTGGTCTGGATAGGATTGAAGGTTTTTTTAACGAAGTCGCCTGCACAAAGTGTCTCAACCACTTTTGAGAGTGATTACTCGTTATTTGACCTGATGAGGAAGGAGTTTATCGTTGCCTCTGGTAACCCGAAGGCTATCCTTATATTTACGGCGTTCTTCCCGCAGTTCATTGAGCCGAACGCTTATGCTCAAAGTTTCATGATTATGGGCATCATATACTTAATCCTGGAAGCGGCAGCAGTTGCGATCTATGCGCTCATTGGTGCCCGGCTTGGAGCTTATGTCAAAAGTGCGAATGCTTTCCGCTGGATCAATCGGCTTAGTGGTTCCCTGATGATTACCTTCGGCGTGTTATTGGCATTTGCTCGCAAGCCAGCAACTTAAAGCGTGATTGTTTAAAGGTTTACAATGATCAATCAGAAAGAAGACGATGGTGATTTTGAGCTATAAGGAAAGTCGGTTACACCCCTTAATGTGGTGACAACCGGCTATTTTTGTGTTCCCACCTTTTTAACGCTATAAATCCGTATTTTGCAAGCAATGTGGCGCGGTACCCTATCACCATCAGGTTAAGAAAAAGCATATTCCAAAAATACATATGATTTTTATTCTAGAAGCCGTAAAATTCTTAACTTGATGGCATGGATTAAATACAATGGAACAAACTAACTGAATAATGCAAGGGTGTTGATTATCCAACATGCTCCGGAGTGAATAGCCATCATAACAAATCCCGAACGAGCGAGGGGTTCGTCTGCCGTAGGGAAGCGTATATCGATAATCAGCAGGTGTGTGAAGAACGTTATCTTTAAGATTGTGAATGAAATGAATTTACAAATATAAATAAATAAGTTAATATAATAATGTAAGTTTCATACCCCCTTTGTTAGTATGAAAGGTTATTGCGCCTTAACAGGCAGTAGTACCCCCAATAATTGAAGCTTCATTTTATATTCATACGAAATTTACAAAAAACATGAAGCGAAAAGGAGAGCAATCAGAATGATGCCGTCATTATTTATTGCACATGGCGCACCGACGCTAGCATTAGAAAATAACGATTATACAAAAATGTTGAAAGAGCTTGGCTCCCGCTTACCGATACCCCGCGCGATTGTTTTGTTTTCAGCGCACTGGGAAGAACCGGTACAGGCGGTAAGTGCAGTAGAAAAGTATGACATGATATATGATTTTTACGGATTTCCACCAGAAATGTATGATATCGTCTATCCAGCCAAAGGAGATACCGTATTGGCCAAACAAGTGCTTAATCTTCTGGCTGAACAGGGAATCGATACCCGCGCTGATACGATTCGGGGTATCGACCACGGTGCATGGGTTGTATTGAGGCTCCTGTATCCACAGGCTAATATTCCGGTAGTTGTGCTGTCCGTCAATCCCGGCTTGTCGCCGGAGGAGCAGTATCGTATCGGTCAGGCACTTACCCCGCTTAGAAAAGACGGGATCATGGTTATTGGAAGTGGGGGCACAGTTCATAATCTACGTCGGGTGAACTGGCAGAGCACAGAAGCGGAAGCTTGGGCAGTAAAGTTTGATGATTGGCTGGAAGAAAAGATTGAGAAATGGGATACTGGGTCCTTGTTTACGTATGAGACGGAGGCACCTTATGCACGGGAGGCGGTGCCGCGCAATGAGCATTTTATTCCTTTGCTGCTTGCAATGGGAGCGGCGGATAATGGGCGGAAAGGAACGTTGCTGCATCAGGAGTACCAGTATGGAACGCTGAGTCTAAGCTGCTGGCGTTTTGATTAATATAGAATACATTTAAGTTGATAAATCGACACCTGTTTGTGGTGGGAGGTAAGAAAAAAGGAAGGGCGGTGGACGGGAGTGGTCGGAAAAAGACACGCGAGCCTTTCCTCTGCCGAAGTGCAGGGCGCATCCAGCCTCTTCTTTTTTCCGAATCTCCTACTTCCAGCCACCTGAATCTTTGTTATTACGTCAAGTGATTTCTATATAGATATCATTAAAGCAGGAAATGAGTATGGACTTATCTTATCAACAAATTTGTTTGTGTCATTCAAATTTGTTTGTTTGAATCCGGTTTTGTACATGCTCAATAAAGGCCAGCACACATAAAGCGGACGTTTTTAGTGAGCGCACAGCTAACCCTAGCTGCCTATAGATAGGTGGATTCAAGTGAAGAATGCTCGTATGGGGAACGGCGGAAGGAATCGCCATAGCAGGCAGAATGGTAATGCCTAATCCTTGTTGCACCATCGTTAGAATGGTCCCGGTTTCCCTTACTTCGAATTGAATTCGCGGCATAAAAGGATGAAAGATGCGCAAAATGAGACCTTCACATCCACCCTTGGTCAAAATAAAGGATTCTGCTTTTATATTCTCTATTAGGATGGACGTTTTATGGGCTAGCGGGTGGCTTTCCGGCAGTATAACGACCATCTCATCCTGAGTTATGGAGACGGTGTCGAACTCTTCATCCGGTAAAGAAACAAAGCCTACATCGACTGCCCTCGTATGAATCCAATTTCTAACCTCTTGATTTGTCCCTTCAAAAAGGATGAGTTCGATTCCTGGATAGCGAACTTGAAAATCGGATAGAATTCTTGGTAACAGGCGTGCGGATACACTTGGAAAACTACCGATCTTTATGGTGCCGGATTCCAGCTTTTTTAGAGAAGAAACATCTTGTTGAATTTGAGAAGTGCGATATAAAATTTCGCGGACATGAACAAGTACTCGTTCCCCTGCTTCTGTTGTTTTAACTCCTCTTCGATCACGTACAAGCAAAGAAATCCCCAGCTCGGCTTCAAGGTTTGAGATAACATGACTAACAGCTGATTGGGTCATTCCCAGAATAAGTCCTGCTTTGGTGAAACTTTTTTCTTTCACGACTGCCATGAATACTTCTAATTGCGTTAACGTCACGAATACTTCTCCTTATTGCATGAGTTTTTATTCATGTATATTATCATAAACATTAATTTGATTTATGAAAAGAGGAGAAGTTATGATGAAAATAAGAATTAAAAAGAGAGAAGAAAGGTTGATGGCATTGAAAACAGTTGGTCTGATCGGTGGAATGAGCTGGGAGTCTTCCATTTTGTATTATAAAATTATGAATGAGCTAGTACAGAGGAAACTTGGAGGCCTTAATTCAGCCAAAACGATTACATATAGTTTAAACTTCGAAGAAATTGCAGCATTACAAAAGGCTGGAAGGTGGAAAGAAGCTGCAGATGTACTGATTGATACTGCTCGGCGGCTCGAGAAGGCAGGCGCAGATATAATTGTTATTTGTACGAATACAATGCATAAAGTAGCAAAGGAGGTCGAACAAGCAATTGAGATTCCTTTACTACACATTGTTGATGCCACAGCATCTCAAATTCTTGCTAGTGGGTTTAGCAAAGTCGGTTTGCTGGCAACTAAATATACAATGGAGCAGGAATTTTACATAGAAAGGTTCCGAAAGCTAGGAATCGATGTGCTCATTCCTAGTAAAGAAGAGCGGGAGGTAGTACATCAAGTCATTTTTGAAGAACTCTGTAAAGGCAAGGTAAAGCCTGAATCAAGAGAAAACTACAAAAAAATTATAAATAACCTTATACAAAAGGGAGCACAAGGGATTATTCTGGGATGTACGGAAATTACATTGCTTGTAAAATGTGAGGATTCGGAAGTGCCGTTATTTGATACAACATATATTCATGCGGAAGAGGCAGTACGGTATGCGTTGCAATAAGTCTACGTAAAAATGGCCTTAATCGGAGTTTCCGGTTAAGGCCATTTTTAGTGGTAGTTGATTGCGAGAAACGCAGTGAAGAAATAGAAAACTTTTTGCTAGAACTAAAGTCTCTAATGTTAAGAAAGAGATACACATTTTTTTCAGTATTCTTGAAAAATATATCCTATTTAGAGTATAGATTAAAACAAAAGTAATGTATAAAATAAAATGACATATCACACCTGTTGATTATGCATATATCGGAAGAAATAAGATGCATGCGTCGGCGTGTTCCCTCGTCTTTTTCTC
>NZ_KE952836.1:0-15056 GCF_000466385.1 Aneurinibacillus aneurinilyticus ATCC 12856 | reverse complement strand
TTTCTCACAAGGAAGGGACACGGTGTGGTGACGAGCCACTCTTGAAAGAAATATTTTTCCTTTTCGTAAAAATGATTATTTTCTAGAAGAATGAAGAAACGGTAAATTGTAGAGTTCTTGAATGAACAGGAGTAGGTGAAAAAGTGTGGCTGTATATGACATCGATTTATTCCAAGGACTTTCTAACCTTGAAATGGCCAAAATTTTAGGTAAATTAGGAAAAATAAATCTTGTTGCAGGAGAAGTGCTGTTTCAGCAAGGTGATGTAGGGGACAGCATGTATATTATTGATAGTGGGAAGATTGAATTGTTTTCCACTACACCGGACGGGGAAAACCAATCACTCGCGATTTTGGAACAGGGACACACGCTTGGTGAAATGGCGCTGCTTACAGGAGAACCCCGCTCGGCAACCGCTGTTGCAGCGGATAATACAGAGCTTTTGGTTATGGACATGATTACGTTTCAAGCGCTAATCGAGGAAAATACAAAAATCTCTACTTATTTTATTCGATTGTTGTCGCAAAGGCTAATTCAAACGAACAGCCGTCTGCAAGCATCCAAAGAAGCCAAGTCGAAATGGATTCTTCAAGAGATGGAGCATTTCCCTGAAAGGTTGGTGGAGTGTCTTCTGGCCTGTTCGGTCTTGCCTTTTGTTAGTAAGGGGATAATTCAATCAGAACTGGGCATTGCTTCGCCTGAACTTGAATTGATAAACATACCGAAATTGCAGGGCTATATTCGGGTTGATCCATTGAATAAGGATGGGTTTGTTATTGAGCCTGCTGTGAAAAGCACTCTTGCAGAGCTGTACATTACAAAATATGGATATAATAAGAAGAAGCAGTGGATTGGACATGCGGCAGAGCTGTTTATGGCAGAGGGAAAATGGATGGCTGCGGTTGAGGTATATGAAGAAAACGAGGAGTGGGAAGCCGCCGTCGATGTCCTGAATCAGAAATTACATGAAACGATGGGAAGCATTCCAAGAGAACATGAGATATATGGACGATTGGATAGATACCCTGATGAATTGTTATGTAACCGTTTTATTGTACTAGAGTCCTATCTGAAGTATTGTATTGAGCAGAGAAGAGAGATAGGGATAGCAAAAGTAGAACTGGCACTAGAACAAAACCCCTCCCTTTATACCCCAATCCAACTGGTGACTTTATACGAATACGGAGCGGAATTATGCCATAATTTCGATATGAGGCAAAAAGCGCTTGAGTATTTGCAGATGGCTGAAGCATGTATGGCGTCCCTTGCTCAGCCAACGAACGAATCAATGCAAAATGGAGATCGAACGTACCGCCTTGCAAAGCAAAAGCTTGACAGTGAAAAAAGCAAACAGCTAGCGGAAAACAAAAGTGTGTTTTGGAAAAGAAACCGATTTTCCGGTATCATAGCAATTTTACTCATAATTATAAGTATAAGTTATTTTCATTACGCTCCTCCATTTGCAGGTCTCTCCAGAGAAGGAATGGACTTTATTGGCATAGGTATAGCGGCCGTCGTTCTATGGATTGTCAATCTTATACCAGATTACATCGTTGCTCTGTTTATGGCTATGTTCTGGGTAATAGGAGGATTGGTCAAACCTGAAGTGGCTTTATCGGGCTATGCTACACCAACATGGCTATATATGCTCTTTATTTTGGCGATAGGGGCCGCTATTTCGAAATCAGGCATTTTATATCGGCTTTCTTTGCATGCGTTAAAAAGATTCCCTTCCCATTACCGGGGGCAGCTCTGGGGTATTGTGGTCGGTGGAGCGGTGCTAAATCCGCTGATACCGTCATCAACGGCAAAAACGGCGCTTGGGGTTCCGATTGCTCAGACGCTTTCCGAATCGATGGGATTTTCTGCTCGAAGCAAAGGAGCGGCAGGATTAGGGCTTGCTGCCATGGTTTTTTACGGGTTTACAGCCCCTTTTGTTTTAACGGGTTCCTACACGAATATAATGGCATACGGGCTTATACCGGGCACGAAGCAGCTTTCCTGGATACAATGGTTTTTATATGCTTTGCCCGCTTTTCTCGTTTTTGCAGTAGGAATGCTTACTTTCTTGCTCGTATTATTTAGAAATACAGGTTCTAATAAGATTGTCTCCCAAGAGGTATTGGATGGGCAGTTGCAAATACTGGGCAAGTTGACAAAAGAAGAGCGCATTACTATGCTGACGGTGCTTAGTTGTATCACTCTTCTTATTCTTCAGCCCTTCCACGGAATCGATAGCACATGGGTGATGCTATTTGGGTTTGCGGCGCTTGTGCTTAGTAATGTTTTGGATGCCAAGACATTGAAGTCAGGTATCGATTGGCCTTTTTTATTATTTATCGGGATCGCATTTAGCTTTGCGGAAGCGGCAAAGCAGTTGGGGATTATTGAGGCGATGTCGTCGTTTCTTGGTGATTTTATGATGCCGTTTATGTCATCTTCGACATATTTTCTTCTTGCTGTTATTTTCCTATCGTTTATGGTTACGCTTATTGTCAGGGATGACCCGGCCGTTATTTTGCTTGTTATCTCGATGTCTCCTCTGGCAGAAAAGGCGGGCATTCATCCGTGGGTGTTGGTCTTTATTATTCTGCTATCAACTGATCCATTCTTTTTCCCTTATCAATCTCCCACCTATTTAACGGCCTATTACAGTGTAGAGGGAAAATCTTTCAGTCATCGGCAGGGACAACTAGTTGCACTTGGCTATGCGCTGGCCGTTATTTTAATCGTGCTTCTTTGTGTTCCATATTGGGAATGGCTAGGATTGATTAATTAAATGTAAAGGGGAAAAAACGGGTCGCTTTTACAAAAAACGGCCCGTTTTATACATTGCTCTTTGGCTACCTAATCGCTTTGCGGATTACCCGCGGAGTAAAGTAGGAGGAACTTCATATGGGTCTACCATGATTTCAATAACGGATGGTCCGTTATGAGTCAGAGCCTCATGCACGGACAGCATAATTTCTTCGCTTGTTTGGCAACGGAATGCATTTGCGCCGAGTGATTCCGCGAATTTTTGAACATGGACACCGATATCGTATACAGAACCAATGGATTTCCCAAAATGATTGGACATTCCTTTATCCACCATGTCCAAACGGCTATTATTGAGCACGATAAATAGAACAGCGATATTTTGGTTGACCGCAGTCGAAATTTCAGTTCCATGCATAAATAAAGAACCGTCTCCGCAGATGCATGCGATAGTGTCGCTGGGCGATGCCACCTTTGCTCCAATTGCGTAGCTTAGTGAATAACCCATTGTCCCAAATGCGGCGTCAAAGAAAAACGTGCCAGGTTTATAAATGTCGAAGTTTTGAATTGCATAGAAAGAGTGGCTTCCTTCATCTCCGAAAACAACCGTATCCATAGGAAGGGCCGCCCGCAATGTGCGAATAGCCTCAACAGCCGAAATAAAAGGAGAATCTGCACCAGCTTCGGAATGATACTGCGGTGCTTCTGCCTCGTATGCTGCAGCTATTTGTTCGAAAGTTTCTTTGTATTTCATCTTTTGTTCAGAAGAAGATGCTTTTACAAGTTCGCATATATTTTGCTTGATGTCACCCTGGATAAAGCACGTAGGAACAGGTAGCGATTTTTGAATGTAATGTGATTCGTAGTCAAAGTGGATGACATGTTCAGGATACATATCTTCTGTAAAACCGGCTGTGGACATATCGTTTAATCTCGAGCCGATGACAAGGATGAGATCAACTCCAGAACGTAAATAGGCTTCAGCCTGCTGTGTTCCTCCGAGTCCGAAACTGTTTAGCGATAATGGATGAAGGGTTGGAAATGTTCCCTTGCCTCCAGGAGTGGTTACGACTGGAATTCCCCAGGTTTCCGCCAGTGCACGGACTTCTTCATATGCAAGGGAGGCATGCACACCCTTTCCGAGAATCATAACAGGTCTTTTTGCTTGTTCTATGATGGGAAGTGCATCGCTGATTCCTGTTGAAATGAGAGGAAAAGAAGTCTTGGGGATAGAGATATCAAACGGTACGATTTCCTCAAGCAATACATCAAGTGGAATGGACAGGTGTACAGGCCCTTTTACTCCTGTAAGCGACTGTTCGAGCGCATGTCGAAGATACATAGGGAATACATCACTTCTCTCAACTCGAGCACTGAATTTGGTCACGGGCTCGAACAATTTAACCATATCGGTACCAAAGGCCGTAGAGTCCTGGGCAAGGGCCTTGCCTGTGTGTTTCATTGAGGGATGTCCCGTAATAAAAAGAACAGGAAGATGAAAGGCCTTAGCTTGTCCGGCGGCTGTAATAAGATTCGTTCCCCCGGGTCCTGAAGTGCCGATAGCTACTCCTATTGTTTGGTTTTTAATAGCATAACCAGATGCCTGAAAGCCGGCACCAGATTCGTGTCGGGACAATATGAAAGGAAGAGACTGCTTTTCACATTCAATAACAAGGGGAACAATTGATTTACCAGGGATTCCGAAAACGTGTGTAACTCCGAGCTTCTTGATATGGTGGACAACAGCGGATGCGATAGTAGTCATGTATCTTCATTCCTTTCCAATGGTTTTAGGAAGAATAATGTTAAAAGTAGTCCCTGCTCCTTTTTCTGAAAAAACATGCAGAGAGCCCTTATGACTTTCTATAATCCGATATGAAATAGATAAACCAAGTCCGAGTCCATCATCTTTTGTAGTGAAGAAAGGGGTCATCACCTGCTTCAGTTCATTGGCTGTCATTCCGCAGCCATTATCTTGAATACTGATTACAACATTTTCGTCATTTGTTTCTTCCATTTCGATGCTGATATTACCACCGTCTGGCAGAGCTTCAATTGAGTTTTGAATGATATTCATAATGACCTGTTTAATTTGCATAGCATCAATATGCAGGAGAAGTGGAGCGCTGGAAAGGCTGCATTGAATATTCACTTTGCATAGAAGAGCATGGCTTTCCATTAATTCGACAGTCTCCATCAGCACTTTTCGAAGGTCATGCTCCTTTCTTACAGGGGTATCCGGTTTGGCTACTACGATAAAATTCGTAACCAGCTTTTTAACCCGCTCCAGCTCATTTTGAATAATCTCAAAGTAATAGTTGTTTGAATCGTCTGTGTGCGTTTTTTCTTTCAATAAGTGAATGAAACCCGAAATAGAGGTTAGAGGGTTTCGTATTTCATGTGCAAAACCAGCAGATAGCTTGCCAATAGCCGAAAATTTTTCAGAGATGATGATTTGTCTCTCAAGATTATATCTATCGGTTATATCTCTGAATTGACAGTATGCTCCGTTTAGGATGTTTTTTTCGTCGTAAATAGGTAAAGTATCGAAAAGGCAAATTGTTTTTTGTTGTTGTGTACCTGTAACAAATTCAACAAGAATATCTTCATGAATTTGTTCATGTTGCAACGTATTGTACATGTACTTTGCGATAGGCTGAAGCATTGCAATGGAATGCCCAATCATTTCATTCTTCTTATATCCGGTTATGTTTTCCGTTGAATCATTCGCATCGATGATAATCCCTCTGTTGTCTGTCAGGATAATTCCATTTTTGGTTGTACTCATCATAATTTGATTCAATACGAAGAGCTTTTGATTTTGTCTGCGTAAAATAAGTTCTCGTTCAACGGAATCGACTACAGCCAGCAGCATTCCTAAATAAACATCGTTGGCATTTTCCATATTTGTAAAAATAGTTAAAGATCCGGCCAAGTTATCGAAAGTATTGTACATGAAAGGAACTGTATAGCATGCTGCTTCATTAAGGTATCCGTGATAGTGTTCCGGACCAATTACTTTGACTGGATGGAGCTGCTCCAATGCCAGACTGATTGAATTTGTTCCCATCTCCTCTTCATTAAATTGGATTCCTATATTGATTCCCATTTGCTGTACATGGTTGATAATTGCCCTATCGCCATACATATCAAGTACGGTTGCATTCTTATCGGTAACAAGCAATACAATAGGATGTTTGTTTACGAAAAATAACATTTTTTTTGCAAAAAAATTAATAGTAGAAAGAATTTCCTTATACTGCTCTTGCCTTTGTTCTAGCTCTGTATTAGAAATTGCTGAAGGTCGAGGTAAAATATATGGGCTGAGGCCCATAGTAGCACATTTTTGTTTGGATATTTGGATATAGAGGGATTCATAATTAGACATTTTTCAACCTCTAGTGTTCAAAATTTATTTTAATACTACATTTGTTGATATGTATTATTGTATAAATTAGTAAATTATCTATAATGAGTACATGTTTCCTATTCTTTTCGAGTAGTGCGGGAATATATTCTTCACTTAACAGCACGATAATTTGTGTATAAGGAACTAATTATGTTTCATAAACAATTCTACAAATGTATTAAATTTCCTTCTTTTAACCGTAAAAAAATGTCGAAATAATAATCCAATTTGTCATTTTTTTGAATTTTACTCCATTTGGAAATTAATGCTCTGCTTTTTGATAATAGCCTGCTAAGATAGAAGGGCAGATAGAATATACATAATAATCAAAAAAAGGAGGAGCTTTATGGGAAACAAACGTTATGAGAAAGGATGGGGAATTTTTGAAAAATTAACCGGAGCCGATGGTGTCACGGAGCTGGAGCGCATTCATGCATTATATCCGGATTTGGCTAACTTGATTATTTCGAATGGATTTGCTGATATTTATTCCAGACCCGGCTTAAATCTAAGGGAGAGAGAACTTGTTACTCTATCATCCTTAATTACGCAAGGTGCAACCGAGCAGTTGCCTATGCATGTGAATGCCGCGTTAAATATCGGACTGACCCCGGACGAAATCATGGAAATTGTTCTTCAGTCTACTGTTTATGCCGGATTTCCGAAAGCGTTGAGCGCCTTTGCGGTTGTAATGGATGTGCTTGAGAAGCGGACTACACATAGTTCGGGAGCAGATGTTTGAGGATATGCTTAAAAGAAGGTTGGCCAAGGTGTAAACTTGGTCGACCTTCTTTAATTTATTATTGTTTTTTCGATACCGATATATAAATATAACACGCCTGTTGATTATCCATAAGGTGAAAGAAAAGATGCACGCGTCGGCGTGTTCCCTCGTCTTTTTCTCACAAGGAAGAGACACAGCCGCTTTTTGGCGCCAGGGCCGGACCGGCAAAACATCTGGGCCTCTCGGGGCGGGAGACGAACCGACGCCCGTTTGGGACACGGTGTGGTGACGACCCACTTTGGACAATCAACACCCTTGTAAATATAATAAACTTTTTTGATTCGGTGCCTCTTTTATCGTAAACATGATTAAAAAGGAGAAAACGAAAGAAAAATGAGGGTTTTCTCCATTTTCCTTTGTTGTCAATCATTTTTCGTATCTATAGTATAGATTTGGGGAGATAGCGAGAAAAGGAGAAATGGTTTAGATGTCAGTTGTGAAGATAGATGAGAAGAATACGTTACCAAGAAGAAGAAAACGTCGTAAGAAAAGAGGCAAACTTCTTGGGATTGGAATATTGCTGTCTATTTACGTGGGATTGTCGACTGCCGCACTTGTGTTATATGGTCCGTTCGAGCATCTGCGTAGTACGGTCATCGGGGCCGTATTGACCAGCAGGCACCCCTGGTATATCGAATATTTCTACTCGCCTACGGCCCTTGCAAAGTACAAACCGGTAGGCATGGACAAAATGAGCGAAGGGGATATGAGAGCCGATAATTTTTCCGATGTGCATGATGATGGGATCGAAGTCATTCCCATAGAAGCAAAGAGATATAATGGCAGCATGTTAGTAGTAAAAGATCCGAAACGTGTTCATGTCGCTGTAACGAAGCACATTAATAATGTGGGACAAACCGTGAGTGAAATGGTAAAGGATGCGAATGCTGTTGGAGGAATTAATGCTGGCGGTTTCTATGATGTGAAAGGAAAGGGTACGGGCGGTATTCCGATGGGAATTACAATTTCGCGCGGTAAATATATTAGCGGCGATCAATCGGTTCGTCAGCCTGTTATCGGCATTACAGAACAGGGAGCCTTAATTATCGGAAAATATAAATATGAAGAAATAAAAGAGCTTGGTATCCAAGATGCAATTTCTTTTGGTCCTCAGCTTGTAAAGGACGGGCGACCGTTCCTGGGAGAGGATGATGGCTCATGGGGTATTGCGCCTCGCTCAGCTATTGGACAGCGGAGTGACGGAGCGATTTTGTTGCTGGCATTATCCGGCCGGGGAAGCGACGGAGTGGGGGCTACGTTACTGGACTGCGAAAAAATTATGTTGGATAATGGAGCTGAATTCGCCGCAAACCTTGACGGCGGCTATAGCTCTGAACTGTACTATCAAGGCGATTTTCTAGTGGCACCTTCCAATCCTCTTGGGGAGCGCTATGTAGCCACCAGTTTTATCGTAGACGGAGTGAAGAATAGTGTCGGGCATTAAAAGAGTACGTAAAGTGTCATTATGGGTTATTGGAATGGCGGTGCTTACCATTGTTCAATTCGGTGCATTGTATCAACTGGATGATTTTCTAGCGCCGCCTTCCCTAGATGGAGAACATGTGTCTGCTGCAGGCATGGAGTCAGGAGGAAAAAAGCGGCTTACCGTTCCGGATGATGCCGTCCGGTATGATATGACTTCTGATTCTCTTCATCTTGCTTATGTAACAGAGGAAGATGAAAGCAAGCTTATTATTGAGGATCGGAACGGAAGCGATTCGTTGGAGGAAGACGGGAATATTACCTACATGAAATGGCTAGGGCAGTCCAATGCATTGCTTTATATGGTTGAGAATCGCAGGGGACAGGAACTGCGTCTGATGCAGAGATCG
This sequence comes from Aneurinibacillus aneurinilyticus ATCC 12856, assembly GCF_000466385.1. Taxonomy (GTDB): domain Bacteria; phylum Bacillota; class Bacilli; order Aneurinibacillales; family Aneurinibacillaceae; genus Aneurinibacillus; species Aneurinibacillus aneurinilyticus. Next base: position 6,274 of record NZ_KE952836.1, on the reverse strand, counting down.
CATGATAAACCAGTTCCTGTTTACAAATGGCCAGATAAAAAAGGAAAGATAGAAGATATTTATTTTTCACCCTATTTAGAGTTTTTCTATGTACATATGAAAAATGAAGAGAAGGATGAGCTGTACAAATATACAGCATCAAGTGGGCTCCAAAAGCTACAGATTGGCAAAGTTCATATCGCCAGTATTGATTATGATGAGAAAAACGATATTCTCTATATCTCAAATTCAAAAGGAAAACTATGGGAGTACAAAGATGGTTCAATACGTCGTTCCTCGTTGAAGGTTCAGAAGTTCTCATAAGGAATTGTGAATTGAATGAAAAGTGATATATAAATAAGGTCAGACAGCCGTGTGCATGTCTGACCTTATTTTATCCAGCTGTTTATTGGTTTGCTTTTTTAACCTACTTTCGACTGACATCATAATGTAGATAATGGAGAATGGCGAGAGGAGGGGATGCAATGATTAGAGCGAAGATAGGGAATGAAACATATCGCTTTTTTGAAGAGTTAGAGATGTATTTTTCGCAATTCAGGAAGAACATTGTGGGCAATGAGCAGTATTTTATTTCCCCTTATGGAGAAAAGCGAATGATTTACGCTGATTGGATTGCGAGCGGGCGTTTATATCGCCCGATTGAGACGAAAATTTGTGATGAATTCGGACCGTTTTTTGCTAATACGCATACGGAATCGAATATTACAAGTTCAGTTATGACACTGGCATATAAACAGGCACAAAAAATTATAAAAAAGCATGTACATGCCGATGAACATGACGTTATTATTATGGACGGATCTGGGATGACAGGAGTTGTGAATAGACTGCAACGAATGATGGGACTGCGATGGCCTGAAATGGCAAAAGATAAAGGAACAATTGCCGAAGACAATCGCCCAATTATTTTCATAACACATATGGAACATCATTCCAATCAGCTTTCGTGGCTGGAAACCATCGGGGACGTTATTATTGTTGAGCCGGATGAGGAAGGGAGAGTCAGCGTAGAGCAACTAGAATTGCTTCTGGAGAAATATCGTCGTCGAAAATGGAAGATTGGCTCATTTACTGCGTGCTCCAATGTAACAGGTATTCAGACGCCGTATCATCAACTGGCAAAAACAATGCATGAGCACGGAGGTATTTGCTTTATTGATTTTTCAGCTTCAGCTCCTTATGTAGATATTGATATGCATCCTCCGTCACCTCTTGAAAAACTGGATGGTATTTTCTTTTCTCCCCATAAGTTTTTAGGGGGGCCAGGTTCGAGTGGTGTACTTATTTTCGATTCCAGGCTATACTCCAACGAGGTTCCGGATAAACCGGGGGGCGGAACCGTATTGTGGACCAATCCATGGGGAGGGCACCAGTATATTCACAATATAGAAATGAGAGAGGATGGAGGCACACCCGGTATTATTCAAACTATTAAGGCCGCTTTATGCATAAAGCTGAAAGAACAAATGGGAACAAAAAATATGCTTCGACGCGAGAAAGAGCTAATGGATATTCTGATGCCTGGACTGAAAAGCATCCCGAAGCTGCATGTACTGGATGGCCATATTGCAGAAAGGCTGGGAATTGTTTCTTTTTTCGTGGAAGGGATCCATTATAATTTAATTGTTCGATTATTAAATGATCGGTTTGGTTTTCAGGTACGTGGGGGCTGTTCGTGTGCAGGAACATACGGACATTATCTGCTTAAAATTGATCACAGTATGTCCGAGCTGATTGCATCACAAATTACTCAGGGAGATTTTTCTAGTAAGCCAGGCTGGGTACGATTTTCCGTTCATCCTACGATGTCCAATCGAGAGATATATGAATTCATTACTGCGATGCATAGGATTATCGAAAACATTGCCGAGTGGAAAAAAGAATATATATATGACCATGAAACGAATGATTTTTATTATATCGGCTATAAGAGAAGGGATATGGATAGAGCCTTTTGCCTGTATTAAAATATATGGCGCTTCCCACCTCATTATAAAGGGGAGCGCTTTTCCTCCTGCTTGATTGTATGTTATATAATTACCCTAATAAATAGAAATTAATGTATTCTATGGAGAAGAAACACGATAGAATCACTATATACACAAGCTAGCATAGGGGAGGAAATAATTCCCTGAATTAAAGAGAAAAAATTTAATGAAATATTTTGTTATAGCTTTATGCTCCAGCCGATGGGAAAAGCCGTATTACATGTCGAAGGTGGTTGTACTTCCATTCTTATAAGGAAAGTGATGAGTATAATGGACGATATGAAAAGGTTTACTGATTTCCTGAAACAGCAAGCAGACGTATTGGTGAGAGAATGGAGAGAAGATGCTTTTGTTTCGGAGAACGCTCCTTTCCGGGATAAAGTGTTTCAAAACGGAATAGAAATGTATGAAATCGTTATTCAGATCCTCATTAATGAAGGCGAAAAAGAAGCCTTAAAGCGTCTTGCATGTCAAATTGTTGAGGAGCGAATAGAAGCAGGTATTAACATTGGAGAATTCGTTTACAATGTAAACGGTGGACGAAGCCGAATCTTTAAGTGCTTAACGGTATTCGAGATGAGTATGGAGGAATTGCAGCCCATAATTAATCGTATCAATGAATGCTTTGATATATTCTTGTATTATGCAGTCTCTCATTATACCGAACTAAAGAATAAAATGCTTGAGGAAAAGTCGGTTGTAATTGATACGAACCATAAAGATAGACTTTCTATTCTTGGTCAGATGACTTCAAGCTTTGTCCATGAGTTTCGTAATCCGCTTACTTCTATCAAAGGATTTATTAAGTTATTGAAAACAGAATATCCTGATTTAAAATACATAGATATTATTGATAGTGAATTAGAAGAGCTCAATTTTCGTGTATCGCAATTTTTAATGCTTTCCAAAAAGGAAATCATCGGAAAAGAAAAGCAAGACTTTTACATGGAACAGTTGATTAATCAAGTGTTGAATTTCCTATACCCTAGTTTTCTTAACCACAATATCAATGTATCTAAAGATTTGGCATGTAATATTTTATTTCACGGTTATTATGATGAAATCCGGCAAGTTCTTATCAATATTTTATTTAATGCGATTGAAGCGTTACATGCAAAAGAGAAAGAAAAAAAGATAGAAATCTTATTGCAAAAAATATCGGGAGGAATCGTTATCACTGTTTCAAATAATGAGCCGATTATTGAGGGGGAAGTAATACAAACGATTTTTGAACCTTTTTTTACTACGAAAGATCTTGGCACAGGGCTCGGGCTATTTGTTTGCAAACAAATAATAGAGAAGCATGAAGGTACGATTTCCATTCATTCAAATGAGAACCGTACTATCTTTTCGATACATTTGCCTTATTATGAGGGATGACATTTGTTTGTGAAGGGCAGTTATATTTATGTATTTGAAGAACTTTCTTTTTTAAAAAAAAGATTGACAACTTAAGTGAAAACAGATTATGATTGAAAAAATTAATTATACTGATTATTCTTATCAAGAGCGGCAGAGGGACTGGCCCAATGAAGCCCGGCAACCCCATTACCTTTACTAAAAGGGAGGAAGGTGCTAAATCCAGCAGGATAGTATAAGCCTGGGAGATAAGACGGATGTGCATGCTCCTCTTTATCCCCGATAAAGAGGTTTTTATTTTTAAAGGAATGTTTTGAACCTGTAAATGATAAATAAATATTCTCTTATCAAGAGCGGTGGAGGGACTGGCCCGATGAAGCCCGGCAACCATTAGGCGAATGTATGTGTTCGCTTAAACGGTGCCAATGCCTGTGGAACGATTGTTCCTGTCGATGAGAGAGTGTAGGCCCTGTTTTTATAACGCGAACACTCTCTGCAACGGAGGGTGTTTTCTTTTTTGCCACTTTAAAAAAGCTAGGAGGATGAAGAAGGAATATGAACATGGAGACATTGCTTGTAAGAGCAGGTATGGAAAAGGATAACACAACAGGTGCAATTAGTACTCCGATTTATCAGAGTGCCACATTTCAGCACCCGGAGCTCGGGGAAAGCACGGGCTATGATTATTCACGTACTGCCAATCCAACCCGTACAGCATTAGAGGAGGCGATTGCCTCATTGGAAGGAGGCACCAAAGGATTCGCCTTCTCTTCAGGAATGGCGGCCATTACCACCGTATTGTTCCTGTTTAAGCCGGGTGATCATCTGGTCGTGTCTGAAGACTTATACGGTGGAACCTACCGGCTGCTTACGCAAGTATTTCATGAATTCGGTATTACTGCAAGTTTTGTTGACACGTCCTGTATAGAAAATGTAGAAGCAGCGATCTGCTCAGAGACGAAGGCTTTGCTTATCGAGACGCCAACCAATCCGCTTATGAAAATTACCGACCTTAGAAGAATTGCTGATGTGGCCAAAACACATGATTTGTTGCTTATTGTCGATAACACATTTATGACGCCGTATTTGCAGCAGCCGCTCGCACTCGGTGCGGATATTACACTGCATAGTGCGACGAAATATTTAGGTGGACACAATGACACAGTTGCGGGTCTTGTAGCGGTGCGAGAAGAAGAGCTCGGTGAGCGTATTGGGCTTTTACAGAACGCGTGCGGGTCGATTCTTGGACCGCAGGATTCCTGGCTTATCCTGCGCGGGATTAAAACGCTTGCGATAAGGCTGGAAAAACAGCAGCAAAATGCTCTGGCACTGGCCAGATGGCTGCAGAAGCATCCTGAAGTAGAAGCTGTCCATTACCCAGGTCTGCCGGAACATTCCGGCCATCATCTAGCCGGTAAGCAGGCGTCTGGGTTTGGAGCAATGTTATCCTTCTCTGTTCGTAACCCGCAGCTTGTGCCCCATCTTTTAAAGAATGTAAAAATTATTACATTTGCAGAAAGTCTCGGTGGAGTAGAGAGTCTCATTACGTTTCCCGCTCGGCAAACGCATGCGGATATCCCGGAAGAAGCAAGAGAGCAGCTCGGTATTACCGATCGGTTGTTGCGATTATCTGTTGGCATTGAAAACATAGATGACTTACTCACAGATTTGGAGGAGGCGTTACGATGTTAAACAAGAATCAGAAGGAAGAAATATCTTTCGGAACGAAGCTTGTTCAGACGAAACCTGGTAGTGGAAGGCATCATGGTGCGCTAAGCACGCCCATTTATCAAGTATCGACATTCCATCAATTCTCGCTTTCCGAACCAGGGAAATTCGATTATTCCCGCTCAGGTAATCCGACCCGTGAGGCGCTTGAGCAGACGATTGCCGAACTTGAAGGCGGGCATGCCGGCTTTGCATTTTCTTCGGGGATGGCTGCCATTTCTTCTGTTTTCTGCCTATTAAGCTCAGGAGATGAAGTCTTGCTTTCAGATGATATATATGGCGGCACATATCGGGCGATTACGAAGCTTTTTCCTCGCTTTGGCATTCGCGGAAAATTTGTCGACACGACAGATACGCAGGCTGTACGGTCTGCGATTACTCCAGCGACACGCGCTATCTTTTTGGAAAGCCCATCCAATCCGCAGATGAATATTACGGATATTGAGGAAGTATCCCGGATAGCCAAACAACGAGGGCTGCTGACAATTGTTGATAATACGTTTATGACGCCGTATTTACAACGTCCGCTGGAATTGGGAGCAGACATTGTAGTGCACAGTGCCACGAAATATATTGGCGGTCACAGCGATGTAGTAGGCGGTCTTGTTGTAGCAGCCAGTCAGGAAATATCAGACGAGATCGGATTCATCCAGAATGCTTTTGGCGCTATTCTCGGACCGCAAGACTCATGGCTTCTGCTGCGTGGTTTGAAGACGCTAAAAGTACGGATGGACCAGCATGAGAAAAATGCTCGACAAATCGCATCATGGCTTGCATCACGTACTGAAGTAAAAAACGTATATTATCCAGGATTACCAGAACATCGTGGGCATAAGCTTGCACTTAAACAGGCTAAAGGCTTTGGAGGGATGATTTCGTTTACGCTTGGCAGTGCAGAGCAGGTAGAGCGGTTCCTAAATAATTTGACTTTGCCTGCTCTAGCGGTAAGCCTGGGGGCTGTGGAAAGTATTGTTACCTACCCGGCTCGGATGTCGCATGCCAGCATACCGGAAGAACAGCGTAAGCAGATGGGAGTTACAGATACATTGCTGCGTATCTCGGTAGGAATTGAAGAAGCGGGGGATGTAATCCGGGATCTCGAATATGCTTTTCAATGTATTGATTCCACAGCATCACATACAATGTAATGGAAAGAAGCTTTTTCTCAAGGGTGTTGATTATCCAGTATGATCCAGAGT
>NZ_KE952835.1:11866-22330 GCF_000466385.1 Aneurinibacillus aneurinilyticus ATCC 12856 | reverse complement strand
GCACGAATACCTTTCGAGTTACGTCTAAGCCTTAAACTTGATGGTGGTGGAGTAGGACTATTATACGCCTGAATAATAGTAGGAAAATCAACATTCTTCTCCTTGCCATAGGTTGGCACATCATTTAAATGGCGGATCCCCTGCTGAATACTACGCTTAGGGTCGTCAATTGTATTGGGAGGAAGGCCAGCCGACTCCGATACCTGCATCGGATCGCCCCCCTCCCCCCTGCTTTCTTGATACATCAAGGCGAGCAGAACATGCGTATATTCCTCTAACTGATACTTGCGTAACTCTGCTCTTAGTACATCATATCGCTTTACTTTCTCGTATTTATTTATGTTAGACAGCGGAGACGTATCCTGATTGACTATAGCAATAAGAAACACTCCGATAAATAAAATTCCTGTCAGTATAAACAGCATCCCTATCCATCTCTTTATTCGTTTCATCTCTCTCCCACTGTATATATGTTTTACGCTATGTATTATACAGTAAAAGAAATGATTTGAACTCGGTCGCGCCGATGAGAAAAGAACCCTTCCAAAGTAAACAAGTGTCTACTCGGAAAGGTTCGGTACGTTTGATAATAAGAAGAAGGGGGTTTTCGTCATGTTATTTATTCGGTACGGGTACTGGCTCATAAATCTGTTCAAAAAAACGAATAGCCCCAGGATTTAATAAGTCATAATAGCGGTTAAAAAGAAGATCGGCCTTTTTTCCCAACCATAAATCAGGTAATAATTCTTCAGGCAAATCTGGATCAATAAATAAAAATTTGCGATAGTGATGCACAAGCTTCGTTTTCGCTACAAAGCAATCACTATCCGCAACGTCTTCTTTTTGCTCCATTTTTCTCTTCAACACTTCGTACTCGGGTTGATATAATTCAATAAACTCTTGGTAAGCCTGGTTCATCTCATCTAAGTTCCAGCATTTTTCCACAAGTTTTTTCGGCTCGCTCCAGCCGATATGGCTGGCCATAAACACTTCTACATATTCTGTTATCCCATACGATAACGTAATATCCTTTACCCGTTCTGTTAAATCATTCGGGCTTATCCACGTACTGGTCGTCAGCATCCCGAATCCGAGGAAAGTAAGCTCCTTACGCAACTGATCCCGTAAGTTTCGCTGACTCTCAGGAATATTATAGCTGGCGATGCACCACTTTCCATTCCACCCTTCGGCCTCTACCTTATAAATCCTTGCAGCCGCTTCATCCAGCCGCTTCTGTCCACGTAAAGACATGGAATAATAGCTTCTATTGCCGACTTTTGTAGATTCCAGCCAGCCCTGCTTCTGCATGCGGGATATGGCAGCGCGAACCGCTTGTTCGGACAAACCGAATTCACCAAGCAAGCGCGTTAAACTCCCTACCCAGATTTCACTTCCATAATGCCGTACGTATTCGCCATAGATGGTAAATAGCATTGATTGCGGTTTCACAAGTCATGGGCACAGACAACTCTACGTTTCAAAACGAAGAGCCATACGCCCTCCCTCCTTTCCAATACACACATTTTGTTCTGCAGGCAAGTAAGTACCGTTATTATAGTAGAGCGAAAAAATAACGTCAATCACGCTTCTTAGTGAAAATTGGTATTCTTTTTGGCATATATGCTATGATAAGAAGTGAAAAAAGGGCAACAACTGCCTGACAAGGGAGAGCATAAGACATGGCATCACTTTCGTCTAACCAGTTCGATCACTCACTAGCACTAAAAAAAGCGTATCCATTCGAAAAATATATCATTCATGTTCATAGCGACAGCGACACAGCTAACCAATTAGTCAGCTGGCAATTTCCAAACGGCCATATCGTCCAGCTGGTTTTTTTCGGCAATGGAAAAGCAGAATTGTTTTCACTTCCTCCTTCGCTCATCCTTCCCGAAGAGGGGGAAAATGGAATATTCTATACAGAGCAAGAGGTCTTGCTATTTTTACGCAATGTAAAGCAAGCAGAAAAAAACTAAAAAACAAAGCCACGAGATGTCCCTGATTGTCGTGGCTTTGTTTTTATTCATACACGTTCAATAATGGTGGCGATTCCCTGGCCTACTCCAATACACATAGCCGCTAATCCGTACCGGACTTCTCTTCGCTCCATCTCATACAGAAGCGTAGTCAAAATTCTTGCTCCGCTTGCACCAAGCGGATGCCCCAGTGCAATCGCTCCTCCATTCACATTTACTTTATCCATATCAATGTGGAGCTCTTGCACACTGGCTACCACCTGGGCAGCAAAAGCTTCATTCAACTCGAATAAATCGATATCATCGATAGTTAAACCTGCCTGTTTCAGCGCTTTGCGTGTAGCCGGTACAGGCCCGATCCCCATAACGGAAGGATCAACCCCTGCTACAGCGGATGCGACAATTCTGGCTCTTGGCTTTACGCCAAGCCTGTGTGCCGTTTCTTGTTCCATTAACAACAAAGCTGCTGCCCCATCATTTAGCCCTGATGAATTTCCCGCCGTAACAGTACCTTCCTGTTTAAAAGCAGGCTTAAGAGAAGCAAGCCGCTCCATTGTTGTTTCAGGACGCGGATGCTCATCCTGATTAACTACAGTGACTTCTCCTTTTCTTCCCTTAATTTCAACCGGCACGATTTCCTCGGAGAGTACCCCTTTCGCAAGCGCGCGCGCATATTTCTGCTGGCTAGTCCATGCGAATTCATCCTGTACTTCCCGGGAAATCCCATACTGCTCTGCCACATTCTCTGCTGTTTCCCCTAACGAGATGGGAGGGTATACGGCAGCCAAAGCATCATTAACAAGCCGCCAGCCCAGCGTAGTATCGTGCAGCTGCTGGTTGCCTCTCTGATACGGTTTTCCGGGCTTCATCATAACGAGCGGCGCCCGCGTCATGCTTTCCGTTCCTCCCGCTACATATACGCTGCCCTGTCCCGCTTTAATCGCATTTGCCCCCTGATTCACGGCTTCCAATCCGGAACCGCACAGACGATTCACCGTTACACCAGGAACCGTTACAGGCAATCCAGCCAGCAATAAAGACATTCTTGCAACGTTTCGATTATCTTCGCCGGCTTGATTCGCACAGCCCAAATATACGTCCTCTATGCATTCAGGAGAAATAGGGGTTCGTTCCAAAAGCTTTCGAATGACAACCGCTCCCAAATCATCCGGGCGTACGTCTTTTAATGCACCTCCATACCGACCAATCGCCGTTCTTACCGCATCGACAATTACAGGTGTTCCCATATCGCTCTCTCCTTTTTCACCTTATAATGCTTCCACCAATGTAGCCAATCCTTGTCCGCCTCCTATACAGAGAGAGACAATGCCATACTGCCGGCTTCGCCGACGAAGTTCGTACAAAGCTGTTCCGAGCAGCCGTGCTCCACTTGCACCAAGCGGATGGCCAAGAGCGATTGCCCCCCCGTTTACATTCGTCCTCTCTATCGGCAGTCCCAGCTCGCGAATACAGGCCAGCGCCTGCGAAGCAAAGGCTTCATTAAGCTCGAATACATCGATCTGGTCGACAGACATTTTCATATCGCCTAACAGCTTACGAATAGCAACAATCGGGCCGATCCCCATAACATCCGGAGACACACCGCCGCAGGCAAAATGGACAATGCGCCCAAGCGGCTTCATTCCGTACTCCTTTACCTTTTCTTCACTCATCAGCAGTACAGCCGCCGCTCCATCATTAATGCCTGATGAATTTCCGGCTGTGACAGATCCATTTTTGCGAAAAGCAGGTTTTAGCTTCCCTAATGCTTCTATCGTTACCTCCCGGCGCGGGTGCTCATCCTGCATAAATACAACAGGTTCCCGCTTTGGGCCGGGAACGGTAATCGGAACAATTTCCTCTGCAAATATCCCCTCATCTATTGCTCGAATCGCTCTGTGTTGACTTTCCAAAGCAAATGCATCTTGATCCTGTCGACTGATGTCGAATCGTTCTGCCACATTCTCCGCCGTATCCCCCATGGTTAAATCTCCATATAATGATACCGGGGCCGAACGAGGACCTCCAAAGGATTCCATGAGTGTTTGTTCCCCACGTTGATACGGCTGGGGAAATTTCTCTAAAATATATGGCGAGCGCGTCAAATTCTCTACACCACCCGCCAGCATAACATCCGCATGGCCCGCTTGAATGGACTGTACAGCAAGATTAATCGCTTCAAGCCCGGACGCACAGACCCGATTTACGGTTAAACCGGGCACAGACTCCGGCAAACCGGCCTTTAATAGCCCCACTCTGGCAATATTAATAAAAGGGCCCGCAGAAATAACATTGCCCATGATGACTCCGTCGACTTGTTTACCTGAAACCGCTGCACGCGTTAGAACTCCATTCATGACACTAGCCGATAAGTCATCCATTGGCACATCCTTCAGGCTCCCACCCAACTTCCCAATGGCTGTACGGGCACTCGCAACAACGTATACTTCCCGTCTTTGTGCTGTCATGGCTGATAAACCTCTTGCTTTTCATAAGAATAAAATCCGCGGCCGCTTCGCACTCCTACTCTATCGGCCAATACTAGCTTGCGCAGCAGCGGAGCCGGCCGATACCGTTCCTCGGCAAGATCCCGGTGTAAGCCTTTTACAACAGCGAACACTTCATCCAGCCCGATGCGATCTCCCCACTCCAATGGTCCATACGGATAGTTGGTTCCTTTTTTCATAGCAATGTCAATATCTTCAGGCGTCGCTGTTCCCTCCATTACGGCAAACGCCGCCTCATTAATAATCAGGGAGAGAATTCTTGGGAAAACGAGACCGACCTCGTCTTCAACAATCTCGCTTTCTTTTCCGAGCACGTCAAAAAAAGATTTTACTTGTTCAACGATAAGTGGCGTCGATTGTAGAGCAGGCGCTACTTCAATTAATGATCGTTCTATTAAAGGAACAAATGTCCCAAATCCGCATACTCTTTCCGAATATTCTGTCCACGATGCCGCTTCGGTCGCTGTAATCGCAAGCGAACTTGTCAAAATGGGTACATTCGCCGGGAGGAGCATATCCATTTGTTTGATTGTGCTTTTTTTTATATCCAAGTCCAGGTTGTTCACTTCAATTGCCAGCCTGATTTCATGTTTATGCTCATCAGCCTGTTCAAAAGATAAAACTGAATAACCTTTACTCTCTAGCAATATTTTCAACTCCGAATATAAGGGGCTATTACCCGCCAAAAGAACGGCATTACTCACTGTATTCATAAAACCCCTCCCCGCTTTTTCTTCCTAGGCTGCCCGCCTGTACCATCCGTTGTTGAATGCGGCTTGGCTTAAAGCGCCCTTCATGAAAAAAGTTTGTGTATACGGATTCTGTCGTAGCAAAATTGATGTCAATACCTATCATATCCTGAAGCTCAAACGGTCCCATTTTAAACCCGCCGGCCTTTTTCATAATCGTATCAATTTGCTCGATACTAGCCACCTGATCCCCTGTAATACGCAAAGCTTCATTATAGTAGGGACGGGCTACGCGATTTACGATAAAACCTGGCGTATCGTTTACAAGGACCGGTACTTTTCCCAGGTTTTCTGCAAATTGATAAGCCTTCTCTACATTCTCATCACTTGATTTTTTCCCGCGAATCACTTCAATTAAAGGCATAACAGGAGCAGGATTGAAGAAATGAAAGCCGATAATGCGCTCAGGGCTCTTGATCCCCCCTGCGATTTCTGTAATGGAAATGGATGATGTATTCGTAAGTAAGAGCGTATCTTCACGGCAGATGTTCGCCAACGAGGAGAAAATCGATTTCTTCAATTCCAACCGTTCTGATACAGCTTCAATCACCATATCGCAGCCATATAGCTTTTGCATATCGGAAATTGGCGAGATACGTTCGTATATTTCCTCTTTTTGTCGTTCCGTTATTTTCCCCTTGCTCACATCTTTTGCAAGTATAGATGCTACATACGATTGTGCTTTTTTCAATACGGCTTCATTCATATCAAGCAGAAGAACGTTGTGTCCCTGTCTGGCACAAACAAAGGCAATGCCTGCACCCATCGTACCAGCACCGATGACTCCAACTTGAGCATATGTCATATCATTCTTCCTCCTTTACTTACCCGTAAACACCGGCGTCCTTTTTTCGAAGAAAGCTTGAACACCTTCTTTATGATCCGCTGTATTCCCGGCAATCTCCTGGGAGATTGCTTCATATTCAAGCGTTTCTTCCAGGCTCATTGTAAGGCCTTGGTACATAGCCCGCTTAATCAATCCCATGCCTGTCGTAGGCAGTGCGGCCAGCCTGGATGCATATTCCATGACTTCCGTTTCAAAATTAACTGCCGGAAACACTTTGTTTACCAATCCGATACGGTATGCTTCATCTGCGGAAATCTTCTCGCCCGTGAGCGCCAGCTCCAATGCCTTTCCGATCCCTACAATCCGGGGAAGAAAATAACACCCACCAGAATCGGGCACCAATCCAATATTAATGAAGACATTGGAGAAGGAAGCTTTTTCCGATACGAGGCGCAGATCACAAGCAAGAGCCAAACTCATGCCCGCTCCAGCCGCCACTCCATTAACGGCTGCAATAATCGGCTTTGGGGTTTGCCGCAGCTGCATAATTAATGGATTGTAGCGCTTACGGAGAAATTCGCCGAAATCCACATCTCCTTCCGTGACTTCAGCTAAATCCTGTCCCGCATTAAAGGCTTTACCTGCGCCTGTGATTACAACACATCGAACTATCGGGTCTTTCCCCACTTTTTTTAATACATCAAGCATCTCTTTATGCATCCGCTCAGTGAATGCGTTAAACTTATCGGGACGGTTCAGCGTAATTTTTGCGACACCTTCAACCGATTCATACAAAATGGTTTCATACATATGCCTGTTCCCTACCTTCCAATGAATTTCGGCTGGCGTTTTTCGATAAATGCTTTCATTCCTTCGGCTTTATCTTCGCTTGCACACAGCAAATAGAAGCAATGACGCTCATAATCCAGCCCTTCATCCAACGGATAGTCAACTGCCTTTAGAACCGATTTCTTAATCAAGCGGGCAGCAACGGGGGGCTGTGCAGCAAGTTTGTGGGCAATTTTCACCGCTTCCTTAAAGTAGCTTTCGAGCGGCACGACCTTATTAATCAATCCATAGCGTAACGCTTCCTGTGCTGAAATCGGCTCACCCGTCAGCAACATCTCCATTGCTTTGACCTTTCCGACCGCTTTTGTCAATCGCTGTGTACCACCGGCTCCCGGCATCACACCCAACTTAATTTCCGGCTGGCCGATCTGGGCCGTTTCGGAAGCAATGACAATGTCACAATGCATCATTAATTCACAGCCGCCACCAAGCACAAACCCGCTTACTGCCGCAACGATCGGTTTCGAAACTCTCGCAATCCGGTCCCATACAACAAACTGATCCTTTATTAACATCGATACAGCTGCTTCATCGGCCATTTCACCAATATCAGCCCCGGCCGCGAATGCTTTATCATTACCCGTAAGAACAATGGCACGGATCGAGGTATCCATGTCCATTCGCTCCAATTCTTCAGCTAATTCGTCAACAAGCCTAAGGTTTAATGCATTTAGCACATGTGGCCGATTCAGCACAATAATGCCTATATGTTCTTCCTGAGACACCTTGATATGTTCGTAGGACATCCCGCTTCCCCCTTTCTCACCATGAAACAGCGTTATGCCAGCACAGTTTTACTGCGATTATCCACGATTCGAATCGCTTTTCCGTCACTGCGTGGAATCGTGTTCGGCTCATTAACACGTAAAACAACAGACACGCCCAGGGCATTCTTCATTTCATGAGCAATGGATTTCACTAATCCGGTTGCCGCGTCGCTTTCTTCCAGCTTGCCCGTCTGACCGATAAATTCGTCCGTCACTTCACAGTGCACCTCGAAACGATCAAGCGCCCCGTCGCGTTCGATTACAACTTGATAATGTGGTGCCAGCTGCTTGAATCCTAGCAATACGGATTCGATTTCGGTCGGAAATACGTTTACACCGCGGATGATAAGCATATCGTCTACCCTGCCTTTAATTCGGGACATTCTTATAGTAGTTCGGCCACAAGCGCATTTCTCGGGATGCAAGGAGGCGATATCCCCCGTACGGTAACGAATAACCGGAAACGCTTCTTTCGTTAAAGAAGTAAATACCAACTCCCCTTCCTGTCCGTATGGCAAAACCTCTCCTGTTTTCGGATCCACGATTTCTGCTAGGAAGTGGTCTTCCGCAATATGGAGTCCGTCTTGCGCCACATGACATTCAATGGAAACGCCAGGTCCCATAACCTCGCTTAGTCCGTATATGTCAACGGCTTTAATGTTAAGCGCTTCCTCCAATTGCACCCGCATTTCCTCTGACCATGGCTCGGCCCCGAAAATACCGTACCGTAGGCTTGTCTCCCTGGGATTTAACCCCATCCGCTTCATTTCTTCTACAATATTCAATACATATGACGGCGTACCCGCGATACCCCGGGGCTGAAAATCCTGAATTAACGTAATTTGACGAGGCGTATTGCCGCCTGAAACCGGAACAGCCACCGCTCCCATATGTTCAATTCCATTATGCAAGCCAAGGCCGCCCGTAAACAGACCATAACCATATGCATTGTGGAAGATGTCACCCGGCTTTCCTCCCGCACAGCAGAGCGCTCGTGCCACGATTTCAGCCCAATTCTCTATATCTTTTTTCGTATAGCCAACAACGGTAGGTTTCCCTTTCGTTCCGGATGAACCATGGATGCGGACAATTTGATCCGTGCCTACAGCAAATAGACCGAACGGATAATTTTCTCGTAAATCCGTTTTTTTCATAAAAGGTAATCGCTGTACATCTTCTAACGATTGAACGTCCTTCGGATCAATGCCCACACGCTTAAATGCCTCTTTATGAAATGGAACGTTTTCATAAGCGTGTTTTACGGCCCGCTGAAGTCTTTCCAATTGGATTTTTTGCATATCCTCACGTGCCATCGTTTCTATTTCATGATTGAATATCATTCTTCTTCCTCCTTAACCGAATGCAAGTCATTACTTCTTTGTTTCCGCTTACAAATGCGGATAGGAATGCCATGGTCATCCGAAACAATTATTCTCCCTGAAATACTGGCTTTCGTTTAGCATTAAATGCTTCGAGCGCTTCAACACGATCCCTTGTAGGGATGATGACTTCATATGCTTTTGACTCGATATCCAATCCGGTCTGCAAATCCACACCGTTCCCTTTATCAATGGAATATTTAGCCTGATATACTGCCAGTGGAGCGTTAGCAAGAATATCATTTGCCATGGATTGCACCTTAGCATTAAGTTGTTCGAAGTTTTCCGCTACACCGTTGAGGATGCCATATTCGAGTGCCTCTATTGCGGATATTTTTTTTGCTGTTAAAATCAACTCTTTTGCTCTAGAAGGTCCGATAAGCTTCGATAATCGCTGTGTGCCTCCAGCTCCGGGAATAATTCCTAAGCTTACTTCTGTGAGCCCCATTTTAGCCTCCTGCAAGGCATATCTAAAATCGCAGGCAAGCGCAAGCTCGAATCCTCCACCAAACGCAAAACCATTTATAGCGGCAATGGTAGGCTGCGGGATTCTCTCCAGAGCGGAAAATACATCCCGTATCTTCCTTACATTACGACGGACTTGCTGTTCGTTTAATGTACGCCGTTCTTTAAGATCAGCACCCGCACAGAAAGCACGACCTTCCGCCGTCACGATCACTACACGAATCTCCTTCATTTCCTGCTCAATGCTCTCAATTATCTCTCCTAAACGAACGAGTGTTTCATAATTAAAAGCGTTTAATGCATTCGGCCGGTTCAATTTTATCGTGGCAATATGTCCGTCCCTCTCCAGTATGACGGTTTGCTGTTCCATCTTTTCTCTCTCCCTTCCCCTAAAAATTATAATGACGGTGTATTTATTCGAGCATACGTGCCCGAGGCAATAGCGACCAGCGTACCGTCGTCTGTACTAACTTCCGCCTGCATTACAATAATTCTTTTACCCTTCTTAACGACTCTGGATTCCGCAATAAGCAGCTCTCCTTTCGCTGGTGACAAATAGCTTACTTTGTTTTCTACAGTAACGCATTGTTGTACCCCATTTATATGAGGGGCAGCTCCATGGCCCATAGCTACATCCGCAAGTGTGCCGGTAACGCCGCCATGAACGACTCCATCAATACTGTTATACAGTTCAGGACGCACTTTCAATACAGCTCTGCAGCCATCGTCATCATTTCGCTCAATTCTAATGCCTAAGTAGTGGTTAAAACGATTATTTGATTCATATGGCATCGTACTCACTCCTATATACATCTGGTTTGATACATCGACAAACTTTTGTGGTAGGAGGTAAGAAAAGACGGAAGGGCCGGGGGCGGGAGCGGTCAGAAAAAGACAGCTGGCCTTTCTTCTGCTGGAGCGCAGGGCGCATCGACCCTCTTCTTTTTTCCAAATTTCCTCCTTCCAACCACGTTATCATGTCAAA
>NZ_KE952835.1:0-11766 GCF_000466385.1 Aneurinibacillus aneurinilyticus ATCC 12856 | reverse complement strand
TTATCATGTCAAACTATCAAGTGTAACTTATATATATCTGACTTGACGTTATTTATTATAGAAAGGAGCCTCCTGAACAATCCGGGCAGCCCCTCTCTCTGATAATAATAGGTTTACTGGCGTTAGTTCCCTTCTATAGAACCTCGGCAAAATGCATGGATACGATTTTCCCGGCAAAGCCCATCAAGTCTTTCGCGGCAGCTTTTCCCTCCGGTGATGTCATTGCTGCATTGAGAGCTTCCTTGTTATCGAAATACATCTCGGCCAGCAAATGAAGATTGCTTTCACCCATCGGTGATCCATATACTTTATTTACCTCCAGTTTTTTAAGACCCGGCATCTTCTCGACAAGGGGGGCATGAACATTAAAGTAATGTTCATCGAATGTTTCGATATTTTCCGGTTTACGGTAGATTGCAACTAGTTTGACCATGTTATGACCTCCTAAATAATTTTATATAACGTTTTCAACATATAACGTTATAATAACGTATCAATTGTTTTAAGTATAATAATACCACTCCTACGTCGTCAAGGAATTTTTATTATTTTTAAAACATTAAACATATATTGAAACATCTTAATTTTTCTCTACAAAAAAATCCTCACAAAGCAATACAGTAAAAAGTTTTTACTGTTTGCTCAGGAGGATCCCCTTATATTGATGCAAGCATGATTTCCTTATATAATTCATTAATTTTTTCATGGTCGACTGTTTTAGGAAGACGGGTTGTGGCATATGCCTTTTGCAAATCCCTCTCTAATTGTTTTATCATGCTGAATATCTCGTCCCACTCATACTTACCGTTTCTTATGGCAAGCAGAAAATCCCTGTCGTTCTCTCTTTTAACCTGGATGGTGCCGGATTCTAAAGCCTCTATGCCTGTCTTGAATAGCCTAACAAGATGCATCGCATGTTTCCCTAGTTTTTCTTCCGTTTTCTTATTCCTGTTAGTCAGCTTCGTATATCCTTTATACGCATTCTGTATCTCGGAAACCATGCCTGATAATTGTGTTATAGGTACACAGCCAAAGTCAATAGCAATGTATAGTTGCTGTTTTTTGTCATGGTCATACTGCACGTCTACGATTCTTATGTTGTCATCATCGAAGGCGCTGTATCTTTCGCCGAAGCCTCTAATAATGTTCTGAACCGTATATTGTAAATGATCATTATGATCCTCTGGCGTCGCTTTTTCCAACCCATTTTTCAGTTTCATTAACTGTTGCCGTGCATAGCCTCCATACGTATAAAAACAATTCCGGGATAAAAAAAGATGCCGATGTTTCCTTAGCTGTTCTGCCGCAGGAGTTGATTTTACAACAAATGCCTGATCCGTATATAACATCTCAAGTACGGTCGGATTTTGCGTGCTGGCTAATCTCATAAATTTCTTTAGTGAATGGTATTCAATATCCGGTGAATGAAAGGAGGTCGTCTCCCATTCATCAGCCAGCGTAAACTGGACTTCCTTCGGTAAAATCACGATTCCCTTTATATCCGTATCGGAGCTTTCTATCTGCAAACCGTAAGAATGAGAGCCTGTTATCGTCTCGTATATTGCATATTTCTTTAACGTATCATAATCAAATTGCTGTTTAGGCAAGCCACTCTTCCCCTTTATACATCGCAGGTAGTAAATGGAATGTACTGCTTATATTGTTTATGTGTCTTGATAGCATTGAAAATACGACTTATTTCCTGATTTATATATTCAGGAGGGGATTTCATCGTTGTCCCCCCTCTTCTTGTAATGCTGTTTACCTCTAATTCTCCGACCTGCGACAGATTCACGTCCCCACTGGATAATGGTAAGATGGAGGGAATAAATCCAATTCTTAGGTGACATTCTTATGGTTATTATCAATCTTATATTCGTAGTTGCTATGCTCGCTCTTTTGTTCAATATTATGTACGGGGTACTACTTATCTTTTCATTTAAAGGTATCCGTAAAATCTATGAATGGTTTCGTGATGATTCCTTTTTGATGATGGATACGCTGGGGATGGTTGCACTTGGTCCTTCCTACCATATCGCGAAGAAGCTGTATTCTTCTTCTCCTATTGTAGCACGTATCGTTATGCTGCTATACGTTATCATACTATCTTACCTTTTCAATTGGTTTATTCAAATGTTTAACAGCCTTACATAATTATCATAATGCCCTCATTACTTTTTAGGGAGGAGGCATTTAGTGAAAGAATTACGTATCAATCATAAACAATATTTCTTTAACTTAGCTAAAATCGGTATTCTGATGATGTCAGCCATTTTGGTGATGATATATTTGCCGAACAGCGACGCTTATTTTGACCCGATTGAATGGATGGGAAAATATATCGGCATTCCTGTCGGTATCGCCCTTCTCGTCTGGTTCATGGCCATCTATCTGAAAGCAAGAAAAGAATATATTGCCTTACATGAAAGTGCGCTAACCCTCAACGGAAATACGATTCCTTTACACGATGTTAAAAGAGTGTACCAAAGCATTACATATATTGGTCCTATTAAGGCTCATTGCCCGGCCATTATCATTGAAACGCATCACGGGAAGAAGTGGGAATATGTGAGCTATTTCGCTGTAAATCAGAAGGATTTTGATGCTTTCGTTACCACACTAAAAAAATCGGTTTCTTCGAAGTGAGAAACAACCGCAAGGGATAGCAGATATCTACTATCCCTTTTCCCTATTTCTATATACATCTATAAAAAGCAAATCTCACTTTAAGCGACAGGCATCGGCATCCCGATTCTGCGCTCGACTTCCTCCGTCCAAGCCTGATAGGAACAGCTTGTTAAATAAATAGGGCGTCCCTGCTCTTCATCATGCTGGGAAATCACCCATAGTCGCTCCTTATGCGAAAGAATGAACATCACATCCATAATGGTCGGATATTCCGTTGGGCTTGGAAGGTATGTAACCGATACATTATCGATGGAAGAAGGATGCTCCTTTAAATCCTGTAAAAAGGCTGAAAATAGCTTCTGATTCCGGGTGTCCACCAGGGATGTTAGTTGTTCTACAGAGGATTGCTGAAGATTTTCCTGGGATAAGATAACCATCACTTCCTCCGGCACGATGATACTGAGATTATCCTGCAACGCATTCGATTCCACATCGTAAAACTCATCGATCAGTCCCTGAAGCTGTGAGGTTTTAACGAGTGAGAAATCATGACATACCGTTTCCCATACATAATGATAAATCCATTCATCCTCCTCCAGAGAATGGAACATTAAGTACTGTTCTATTCCATCCTTTTCCTTTGTAAAGCGAAGCATCTTCGATGATTCAATATAAGATGAGATAAAAGCGACGATCTCTGCTTTCAGCGGAATTTGCTCCTGCTTTTGCCGCTCTATATCCCATATGCCTTTGGCAAGCAAACTATGGGAAGCCGTCTCGAATATTGCCTCCCACTCCAGATCCGTTTTCTCACCAAGCGTCGGCTTAACCAATCCTGCTGCAGCT
The DNA here is from genome assembly GCF_000466385.1 of Aneurinibacillus aneurinilyticus ATCC 12856. GTDB lineage: Bacteria > Bacillota > Bacilli > Aneurinibacillales > Aneurinibacillaceae > Aneurinibacillus > Aneurinibacillus aneurinilyticus. The sequence goes on along the minus strand of NZ_KE952835.1, from coordinate 8,292 downwards.
TCCTCATATCCGCACAGCATCAAACATAATCCTAGCTCTTCAAGCGTTAATGTCATTCTTTGTAGCATATACAATGTCTCTCCCATCTTCTTATTTAAACCAACCGGTTACCCACTTCTTTCCTTTGTTGAAAATTTCTTTTCCTTTTTCACCTATGTCATGTATGATTTTTGCACCTTCTTCTTTCACTTTGTCAAAATTCCGGACCACGTTCTCAACCTGCTTCGCAACGAAGTCCCCTACCTTGCCTCCAACATAACCGCCTACCATTCCACCAACGATAATCCCCGGTGGTCCCAGGAATGAGAGGGTCGTTGCTCCAACAGCCGCACCAGCGTATGTAGCACCTGATTTAATGGCAATGTTCGTTCCCGTTGTAACATAGTCGGCTGTTGTTGCTTCTCCTTTGTTCACCTTCTTAAGCAATCCATAGCCCTCTCCGATACTTGTTGATAACACATTGATTGCACCGAACCGCTTCGATACCGAGCTTGCAATCTTTTTTACGCCAGCAAAGTTGGAGTTTTTAGGTAAGCCCAGAAGGTGACCTTTTACATAATTAGCTGGGTTCGTAAATCCTTTATTGAGACCTAATTTTGAATGAAAATACTTCGTTACGAAATTCCTAGGCTCTACCCTTAAAAACTTATCAATAGAACGGGCAATCACGTTTGGATAACGACCGTTTACTTTGTGCAACCAGGACTTGCTTCTATACGAATATACCTTGCTTCGCGGAAATGCAGCCACCCGACTAAAACTAACCGTTCCGGACATAAGCACAGCAATCCCAGCAAATTGTGTACCAATAGAAAGGAATTTTTCAAAATCCTTCTTGTACTTCCGTAGCTTTTCTGCCAAGGTAATCAACACTTCCCTGTTATCCGCGTCCAGAAACTTCTTCACATCTACTTCAATCACCTGAATCATCCGTTCCATTTCACCAATGACAGTACGCAGGACAGGCGCAGCCCCTGCATCCGGCAACATGCTGACCAAAGATTGAATTCGCTGCTCAATTCCAGCCACCTCTTGACGTATACCACTTAAACGAAACTTCTCTGTATTTACATATGTAGGCACAAGTTTGTAGGATGCCATCTTATCACCCCTTCTTCCCTGCTGCATTCTCTGCATCAATCTGATCAGCTTTTCGTAGCAATTCACTCGCATATTGCTTCAGTTCATGGTGTTTCATCGTAATGTCAGAATGCAATTGCACCTTCTGATCACGAAATTTTTTACTTCTTCCTGTATCCCATTGACCGTGATCTTCTCCAATGCTTTTCACACTAAATAAAAGTTCCTGTAAGGTATCTGCTTCCTGCGAGATTTTTTTTGCAACCTCCCGATAGATAGAGGAATCCTTCAATGCCATATGTCCCACCTTATTCTATTGATTTGAGGTGAATTCAGCCCACCGTTTCATAGCGCTTGCCGAATTCAAAAAATTCTTCGCTACACTTTATATACCCGCTTCTTTCCATATAGCACCTGCTCAAAGTAAAACAATGGATTCAAGACATAAAGGGCAGGCAAAGACTTTTCATCATCTATTTTCATACCACTAAATTCATATAATTACATTTAATTCTATCACAATTTAAAAATGGCGAAAAAATCATAATTATCTACGCGCATTTTACTAGAAACATGCAATGATCACATACCCTTTTTCCTAAAAACCCATAAAAAGGATCAATCCATTCATTCTATATGACTAGAAAAAAAGGACATCCACCGATAACGGTACATGCCCTTTTTTATTTATTAGCTTTTCTGTTTTTCAGCAAGAGTGATCGCCTGTTTCCCCATTTGTTCCCAGGCTTCCTGAAACGAATGGATTGGCATCTTTCTGTTTTTCTTATTTGCAAGCGGATCGTTGAAATACACATACTTCTCGTCATATCCCGTAAGCAGCACCGAATGCTCTTTATACGTAATGGTTACTGGACCAGTAGGTGTTTGCCATGTTTCGAATAAAGAATCCGGCAGACGGGAAAAACGGCTCGTCGAAATAACCCAAACAGGTGTGCCACGGCTCAGCGAATGAAGCACGTCCTGAAAATCGCTACCTGTCATGTCAATGACTTGATCAGGTAAATATCTCTTCGCCAGATCTTTAATCGGTCCATGGTACACGCCTAGCCCCGGGTTTGTGAACGTATACATGTCTCCGACAAATCCATCATACGGATTTCCGAAGTAGATTACACCATCTTTTTCATAGTAGGAAGTGGAATCCTTTTTCACTTCATCGGCCAATTCCATCTTCCCGACATCTATATTGGCGAATTGCAGCAGCATTGCCAGACTCGTCACTTCACATCCCCTTGGAAGCTCCGGCAATTGAGAAATCAAAGGCGCATCAATAAGGTCCGCCTCTGCAGGTAACACTTTATTTTCCCATATCGGTACCCCGGTCGGCCCAAATTGAATGTATGATTCCTTATATTTTTTCGCATACGAAGCCGCTTCAGCGAACGTATCAAAGTCAGATAACAACGTTCCTTTCTGATAAACAACAAAGTCCGCAAGGTGCTTTTCGAAAGAATGGGCACTACTACTTTGGGAGGCGGTTTTTTCTTGCTTGTTCGCGGAAGCTGGCATTGATAACATGCTTTTACCCGTTAATATTTTTGTTCCTGCAATAAAAACGAGAATCATTACGCATATGCTCAATAAAGAAAATACGATTTTTCTTCGCATATATCTCCCCTTCTTCCTTTGCACTTCTTTTCTTTGGCAGTCCTCTGTCTCTATTGTCTCAGAAATAAAATCGATTCTCCTTAGTAATTTAAGTAAAAATATGATGGAAGCGTATATTACACCGAAAACCTGTAAAAAAATATAGGTTATAATCCTTCTCTTTCTAGTTTTTTTGGTGAACATACTATAGACTAAATGAGGACTTTGTTTATGACATAACAAATGAGGAGGAGACATATGAAACGTATTTGTGTGTTTGCCGGCTCTAATACCGGAGTACAGGCAGAATACGAACTGATGGCGGAAGCGCTCGGAAATGAACTGGCACAACGAGGGCTTGAACTGGTATATGGCGGTTCAAAAATCGGTTTGATGGGACGTATTGCAAATACCGTACTTGCCCTTGATGGAACAGCAATTGGTGTTATGCCCACAGGGCTTTTCCGCGGTGAAATGGTGCATACGGAATTGACTGAACTGCATGAGGTAAAAGATATGCATGAACGGAAAGCGTTGATGGGTGAATTATCAGATGCATTTATCGCACTTCCTGGTGGATACGGTACATTGGAAGAAGTTTTCGAAGTGGTAAGCTGGGGGCAGCTTGGCATTCATAGCAAGCCGATCGGCCTTCTTAATGTTAACGGCTATTATGAACCGTTAGTACAGATGATCAAGAATGGTGTCGAAGCCGGTTTTATTCCAGCTACACACGAAGGACTACTCATCTGCGAAGAAGATCCCATTGTACTCTTGAATCGTCTTCAGGAATATAAGCCACCGGCTCAGACCAATAAATGGAGCGAGCTGTCGGAAGCATAAGTGATTATAGCCGATTATTTTTCAGCAGGCTTTATTAAAAAAACAATAAAGAGGGTGCAGGCTACACCCTCTTTGTTGCATCAGAAATTTCTTTTGCTGTACTTTTGTTTCCATTCGGATGCCAATATCCCCATAAAGTATGTATCACAATAATTTCCATCAATATAAGCGTGTTTCCTTAGCTGTCCTTCTACGATAAATCCAATTTTTGTATATAGTGTAATGGCGTGCTCGTTAATTCCCCTTGTTGTTAAGTAAATTTTATTTAAGCGAAGTTGATTGAATCCAATATTGATCATTCGCTCCATCGCATGTTTTCCATACCCCTGACCCCGAGCTTCGGGAGCAAGCAAAATACCAATACTCGCTCTGCCATGTTCATGTTCTATATTTTGAAGAAAGACCCATCCAATTAGTTTGCTTTCCTCATTTTCAACGGCTAACAGAAGATCACCATTTTGTCTTTTTTTCTCAACCTGTTTTGCCACCTGTTCGTATGTTAACGGTGCTCTACCAACCATTAACATGGAAACGGGATCATTTGACCAGCGATGAAGCTCCTTAATATCTTCTGTTTCAAATGAGCGAAGCGTTACTTGTTTATCAGACATTGCAACCTCCAACCCTTTCGTTTTGACACATTTATATTTTGTCATACCTGCTGATTCATGGGAAGAGGGCTTCCCGGAAAAATGATAAAAACAAAGCCAAAGGGTATAAAATCCTTTGGCCTTCCTGTCAAGGTTTATTTGTCATACACATTTCAACGCACTTTCATGAGCAGCCACAGTACGGGCAATATCTTCCTCGCTATGGACTACAGACATGGAATAGCGATTAAGCGGTTTTATATACACTCCAAGCCTCAGCAATTCATAATCGATTTCCTTACGCAGCTGCATATTCGCCTTGCCCATATCCCGGTAATTTTTAATCGGTGCATCTGTTAGAACAATATTGAAAATACTCCCCTTGCCCACAGTCTGCATTGCCACGCCATAGTTACGATACAGTGCCTCCAGCTCGCTTCTCAGCAGCTGTGTACGATCGAATAAAGCGTCCATAACATTAGCTTCTTCTAAGGTTCCGATTGTTGCAAGTCCTGCGGCCAATACGGTGGGGTGGCCATTATATGTTCCACTATGAAACAACACCTCTCGTTCATCCCGGCTCACCGCCCCGGCAGTTAAAATATCCCTGCCTCCATCGGGAGCGCTAATCATCATCATTTCGCGTCTTCCTCCAATGGCACCTACCGGAAATCCACCTCCGAGCACTTTACCTAATGCCGTTATATCAGGCGTGACTCCATACATTTTCTGTGCACCGCCCAAAGACAGCCTAAAGCCTGTTTTTACCTCATCAAAAATAAGAATAATCCCCAATTCTTTTGTAATTCTCCGCAGTCCTTTCATAAACTCAGGCTCTGCTGGAATAAAGCCGCCTTGAATCGGTTCAAGAATAACCGCCGCCAGTTCATCCTTATGAGTGCGAAGAATTTGCTCAGTAGCTTCCAAATCATTAAAGGGAAGGACAATTGTGTTTTCAACATAATAATCAGGCACACCTTTTGATTCGGGCACCGCATAAGGATTGTGTGCTTCTCCCGCCTGATTTATATCTGGATTTACACTAATTAATACTTGATCATAGCCACCATGATAATGACCTTCGAACTTCGCCAGTTTTGGTTTTCCTGTATAAGCCATCGCTGTACGGATGGCTAAAAGCGTTGCTTCTAGCCCTGAATTCGTATAGCGCACCATTTCAATTCCCGGATACAGTTCAATAAGTTTCTCAGCCATCACTGTTTCTAATTGGTGCGGTGTTCCAAAAATGGTCGTTCCTGCTTCTTTCATTTGTTTGGAAATCGCTTCAAAAACAGCTGTATGCCCATGTCCGAGAATAAGCGCTCCATAACAAAGCAAGTAGTCGATATATTCATTACCATCTACATCGTACAATTTACTGCCAGATCCTCTTTCCATAATAATGGGGTGAGGGGCAATGTATTTAATGTTCGCTGTTACACCACCCGGAATAACTTCACAAGCCTTGTAGTACTGTTCCGCAGATTTTTTCATTTGAGGAGACAAAAGCGATGCATTTTCTATCGTCATGAGATATCCTCCATTTTTAAAATTATAATTTCTTTTAATAACATATTATGAAATTTTTATTTCATAATCAAGAAAAAAATTTCTCCAAGGGTGTTGATTATCCAGTATAATCCAAAGTAGTCGCCACCACACCGTGCCCAAACGGGCGTCGGTTTGTCTCCCGCATCGAGAGGCCCAGATGTTTTGCCGGTCCGGCCCTGGCGCCACAAAGCGGCCGTGTCTCTTCCTCGTGAGAAAGACGAGGGAACACGCCGACGCGTGCACCTTCTTTCTTCCACCTTATGGATAATCAACAGGCGTGAATTTCTGCATGTCATATGCGTAAAAATAAAAAAACCGGGTTATTCCTTCCCCGGTCTCTCTTTCATATGGAAAATATCGAAATGTTCCCAGATTTCTTCCAGCTTCTCTAACCTATCCTGAAAATCTTCCGCCTTTTCTTTTCCTACAGAAGTGATTAGAGCGTTAAGCAAGCTAAGGGGAGCCGCAAAAGAATCAATAAATGTCGGCATTTGACTCGATGCGGTTAAGGCAATTCGGGCATGCGGAATCAACGGCGACAAAAAATTATCTGTAATAGCAATTGTTGTGGCTCCTTTATCTTTGGCATAGGACAAAATTTGAATGGTGCTCTTCGTATACCGGGCAAAGCTAATTCCGATGACTACATCATCTTCGTCCAAATCATGCAGCCGCTCCGCTATTGTTTCCACTGATTGCAGCAATACAGTATTACCTAGTATGATATGAAGGTAATACTGCAAAAACACACCGAGTGACATAGCACTTCGGTTGGCGGCGATGTATACTTTTTTCGCCTGTAACAACGCATCCACTGCCTGGCGAAACGCTTGCACATCCAGCTTCTCCATCGTTGATTTGATATTGGCCATATCATCCTGGAAAATTTCATATATGCCTTGTTCTTCTTCCTCATAGACACGTTGCGACATCTGCAATCGTTCAGCTGTGGTCAATTGTTGCTGAACGGAATTTTGCATATACTGTTGCAGCTCGGGATAGCCCGAATAGCCAAGAGAAGTGGCAAACCGAACGACCGTCGCCTCGCTGACCCCTGCCATTTTTGCTAGCTTACCTACAGTAAAAAATGGTACTGCATTGGGGTTTTCTAAAATGTACTTAGCTATTTTTATCTGGGATTTGCTCATCTCAGCCATTTTTCCTGCTATATACTGATAGACATTTGACATTCCGAAACCATGGACCTCCTCAGCAGCGCTCTATGAATCATACCCTTCCCCTTATAGCTGACAGACAAATGGATATCCATGTATTTTCGACATTAAAATTAGGATTTCCTTTTTGTCCATCTATTTACCTTGTTCTTTATTTTGCCTCATCTTAATATATACATCCGATTTGATAAATGGACACGCTTTAACTTACGGCCATTCAAAAACAAAAGGAGTAAAATGCATCTTCCCCACAAAAATAAAGAGCATCAGCTGCTTCTTACAAGCTGATGCTCCTCCGCATTGTCGACAACCGCCAGACAACGAGTTCTATCCATTTATTTAACGATTTTCTTCTCTGACAAAATTTCCAGTAAGGACTGGGTAAATTTCAAGCCATTTTGCACTGCAGGATCTTTGAGCAATTTTAACAAGCCGAATATAGAAATGGTTTCTGTTTTACGTGCCGCTCTTTCTTTCGCTTCCTTCACAATGGATACGCCTTCTCCTACACGATCTGTTACCGGTGTAGTGATGACTTTTGCTGTATCAACAAGGTAAGCCAACGAATCCTTGTCTGAAATAAGCGGTTCAACAGTTGAGTAAACGCGATCAAGCACCGACACTAATTTAGCCAGCCTTGGAAGACTTTCTATAAGTACAGCTAATGCTTCCATATTTTCCTTGTTAAATGCTAATTGCGAGAATCGCTCCACACGCTCAGACAAATAATTCAATGAATCCGTATCACTGGCAAAAGCGGAAACTGCTGCAATGCCTTGTTCTGCTTTGTTAATCGCCTCTTTAATTTCAGGCAGCTTTTGAATCAGCGTTGTCAGGGCGTCCTGTACCTCCGGCTTGGCTAATTCTTCTACCCACTGATCTGTAGTTTGTGTAGGGGCTTGCTGTTTAATTTCTGAGTCCATTTACCTTTCTTCCTTTCGTCAAAAACATTTTGCATGAACTTTTTCAACATTCAATTCCAATACGTAAGAGGGACATTATCTCTTAGGGTTCCGCAAACTTCACTTTTCATTTCCAAATCAAATGCATAGGATACAAAAACGAATGCACAAACTACATGAGGAGCCTGCCATCCAATAGTGATAAGTTTCACAACCCTGTGAACGGAAAGTGTCTATTCGTCCATATCAAAGCTTTCTCTTGCGCACGATTGAATAGAAAAAATCCATGTGCGAGCTAAGTATAAAAAATTCCAAGTAACACACAGTTTATTATACCCTATAACAAGCTTTCAGGGAGTATAATTATCATCGAAGTCTATCGTTACATACAAAAGGAATGTGCCCGAGTAAGCAATGCCTTTTCTTATCTGGGAGTTTATACTATAACCCTCTATTTAATATATTAGAATAATGCCTACATTGCAAACGATGTGAAGTAAAATTATAAATTCAAGGGTGTTGATTATCCAGTATGATCCAGAG
>NZ_KE952834.1 GCF_000466385.1 Aneurinibacillus aneurinilyticus ATCC 12856 | reverse complement strand
CCACCTTATGGATAATCAACAGGCGTGGTAAAATGTATATGCAGCACATAGTCATATATACAATAAAAAATAGAGACGTTAATAGAAACGTCCCTGTTTTTGATCGCACATTGAAATCTATAAAATTCCATGATAAAATGAAGAGTGCCAGTCGACGCTCTTCTCTAAATCATTATAACATTTCAATATAATGATATCACAAGAGATTGGGATTGTCAAATGTTTTGCGAGGTACATTTTCATGACAAGGAGTGGGGATATGGGTACAAATCAGGAGTGGCAGGAAGAACAACAGCGAGTGGAACGGGTTGTCGATCAAATCGGCAAACAAATCGATACCCTTCAGCAGTATGCCGGCGAGATAAAAGCTGAGGTTGTAGATATCCGTAAAAATTTTTGGGATGATGTGACCGTTAATTTTGATGATGCGCACGAAGCGGCAGAAACATACGCCAGTATGAAGCAGCAGGCAGAAGTTCTATCTGAGCGGGAACGCAGTCATCGGCATGCCAAGGAGCGGCTAACGACGCTTGGCAGGCTTTTGCAGTCTCCTTATTTTGGGCGCATCGACTTTGCGGAAGCCGGAGAAAAAACAGAGCGTATTTATCTTGGTATTGCCTCGTTGCTTGATGAGGACGAGGAGGATTTTCTTATTTACGATTGGCGCGCTCCCATCTCCAGCCTTTATTACGATTATCCGCCCGGTCCGGCACAATACGAAGCACCAGGCGGCACGATTACCGGGATGATGGAGCTAAAGCGGCAATACGTGATTCGTAACAGCTGTATTCGCAGTATGTTTGATACTGGCATTACTATCGGGGATGAACTGCTGCAAGAGGTGCTGGGCAAGCAAGCGAATACCCAGATGAAAAGTATTGTAGCTACCATTCAAAAGGAACAAAACCGCATTATTCGTAATGAACGGAGTCGACTGCTTATTGTACAGGGGGCAGCTGGCAGCGGGAAGACGTCCGCCGCCCTTCAGCGTGTTGCTTATTTGCTGTATAGGTATCGAGAGACACTACAGGCAGAACAAATCGTATTATTTTCTCCTAATCCTATGTTTAATAGCTATGTCTCTACAGTTCTTCCCGAGCTTGGGGAGAAAAATATGCAGCAGACGACATTTCAGGAATATTTGGAGCGACGGCTTGGCAAGTCGTTTCATCTTGAAGATACATTTGCACAAATGGAATATGCCTTATCGGCGATGGATGAACTGGGGTATGCAGCGCGCATTGAAGGCATCCGTTACAAGGCGGGCAGCGGTTTTATGGAAGCCATTGAGAGATACGTATCCGTGCTTGGTAAAGAAGGAATGATTTTCAAGGATATAAAGTTTCGGGGCGAGGTGCTTTTTTCCGCAGAATATATTAAAGAGCAATTCTATGCCCTCGATTCCACCCTGCGTATTTCTAACCGGATCAAGCTGCTTGCGGATAAATTGCTGGAGGAGTTAAAAGAAAGGGCACGATTGGAGCAAATGAAGCCGTGGGTGGAGGATGAAATCGAGCTGCTTGATAAGGAGGCATACCTGGAGGCATATAAGAATCTTAAAAAGAAAAATCGATATACGGAAAATACGTTTGACGACTTTGAGCGCGAGCGGAAGCTACTTGCCAAGATGGTTGTGCAAAAATACTTTAAGCCGTTGCAAAAGCGTGTGAAACAACACCGCTTTCTCGATATGCTTGCCATGTATCGGCAGCTGTTTACAAATCCGCAGTATATAACCCGCTTTACGCTTCATGACGAATTGCCGGAACGCTGGACGGACATTTGCATACAGACAATAGAGAGGCTGGAACGTTCTGAATTGGCTTATGAGGATGCAACACCGTATTTGTATTTGCAGGAGCAGCTTGAAGGTTTTCAGGCGAATACGCTTGTTCGTCATGTATTCATCGATGAAGCGCAGGACTATTCTCCGTTTCAGTTCGCTTTCATTAAGCGGCTGTTCCCTCGCAGCAAAGTGACGGCGCTTGGCGATTTGAACCAATCCATCTATGTCCATGCTTCTATTAATGACGGGCTGTCGGCTTTGTCTTCGCTATATGAAGAAGGAGAGAGTGAGGCATTCGTGCTTACACGCAGCTATCGTTCTACACGTCAGATTGTTGAATTCACCCGGGGACTTATTGATGGAGGAGAGGAGATCGAGCCATTTAACCGCGATGGCGACAAGCCGACAGTGACACAAGCGTCTGACATGACTGAGCTTATTCGAAGTGTTGCTGATCGTATTCGCATACTCCAGGCTGCCGGGCATCAAACCATTGCTGTCATATGCAAAACCGCTAAGGAAAGCCAGGATGCATATAAGGCGCTAAGTGCAAGCATCCCGCTTCGGCTTATTGGAAAAGAGACATCTTCTTATGAGACAGGGGTGTTAATTATCCCTTCTTACTTAGCGAAGGGGGTGGAGTTCGATGCGGTTATCATCTACAATGCATCCAAAACGCAGTATGGGAGAGAAAGCGAGCGCAAGCTTTTCTATACCGCATGCACCCGGGCTATGCATGAATTGCACATACACTTTGTTGAAGAGATGAGCCCGTTCATCTATAGAGTTCCTTCTGAAACGTATTCTGTAGTAGGAAAATCATCTAACTAACAAAAGAGCCTATGGTTTTTGATTTTTAAAAACCATAGGCTTTTTGTTGAATAACAGAGCTTTATTGTTATACCCAACCGCGTACCTGCATGGCTTCGGCAATTCGTTTTAAGGAAATCATATATGCGGATGTACGGAAATCGACGTCATACTGCTTTGCGAGAGCACTTACTTCATTGTAGGAACGAACCATTACCTCGCACAGCTTTTGATTAACTTCTTCTTCGCTCCAATAATAATTCATCAGATTTTGTACCCATTCAAAGTAGGAAACGGTAACCCCACCAGCGTTAGCCAAAATGTCGGGAATAACGAGAATTCCTTTTTGAAACAAAATTTTATCCGCTTCTGGCGTAGTCGGGCCGTTGGCGGCTTCTGCGACAATGCGCGCTTTTACGTTTTCCGCATTTTTTAACGTGATTACGTTCTCCAGTGCAGCTGGAACGAGAATATCGACATCCAACTCCAGGATTTCCTCTGCTTGCTGGAGGTGATAACGAGCATCATAGTTCATAATTGTTGAGGAGTCTTTCAGTTGTGTAACGACAGCAAGATCAAGTCCTTGCGGTTGATATAGCGCTCCTTTAGAATCGCTTACTGCTACGATTTTACAGCCTTGCTCAGCAAGAAGCTCAGCAGCGATCCGGCCAGCATTGCCGAATCCCTGAATAGCTACCGTGGCGCCTTTCATTTGTTTTCCTGCTTCTTTCAGTGCTTCTTTGATCGTGTATACACAGCCGCGCGCCGTTGCTTCATTGCGACCTTTAGATCCACCGATAATGAGCGGTTTGCCTGTGATAACACCAGGATTGAATGCTCTTGTAATCCGGCTGTACGTATCCATCATCCAGCCCATGATTTGGGGGTTCGTATATACATCAGGTGCAGGAATATCTTTTTCCGGACCGATGAAGTCTGCGATGGCTTCCATAAAGCCCCGACTGATCCGTTCAAGCTCTGCCTTGCTGAATGCATGCGGATCGCAGATAACTCCTCCTTTTCCACCGCCATATGGCAAGCTCACAACGCCGCATTTGAAGCTCATCCACATGGATAAAGCTTTTACCTCATCCATTGTTACATCAGGGTGGAAACGAATGCCGCCTTTTGTCGGTCCGATTGCATCATTATGCTGTGAACGGAATCCTTCGAATACACGGATGCTACCATCATCCATTTTTACCGGAAAATTGACGGAGAGTACACGCATTGGTTTTTTAAGAATATCTATAATCCCTCGATCAAGCCCCAGAATCTTGGCTGCAGTTTCAATTTGTGTCTGGACGATTTGATACGGATTTAATACTTCTTCGCTGCTTTGTTTTGTCTTTTGTAAAATGGACATGAATTTTTAACCTCCCCTATTGAATGAACATTCAGATATTAGTTCTTTAAAAAAGACATGCATCTCATCTCTGTATATGTTTTTAGCCATTTTTTTGTAAAATGACCTTTATTTTGTTACACATATATTTTATAATTTAACATTAATCTAAACAATATTAAAAATAGATAAAATCAATGCCGTATTAAGATGAATAGTGTGGTGAAGCAGGCGTGGAGTTTAGACAAATACAATATTTCATTGAAGTAGCCAAGCGGGAACATGTAACTGAGGCAGCTCACGCTTTGCATGTCGCTCAATCAGCCGTAAGTCGGCAGATTTTCAACCTGGAGGCAGAATTGGGTGTTCATTTGTTTATTCGGGAAGGGCGAAATGTAAAGCTGACCCCCATCGGAAGAATGTTTTTGGAGCATATGCAACAAGCTATGCAAGTCATTGAAAAAGCGAAGCGGGAAGTCGAGGAATATCTGGATCCTGAAAAGGGAAGCATCCGCATCGGTTTTCCCAGCAGTCTTGCTGCTTATACACTTCCTACTGTTATTTCTGCTTTTCGTGAAACGTATCCTCAGGTCAAATTTCAACTGCGCCAGGGCTCCTATCATTTCTTGGTTGATGCTGTGGCAAAAGGAGATATAGACATGGCTTTACTCGGGCCGATGCCTAAATCAAATCCTCGCATTAAAGGTCATATTTTGTTTCTCGAAAACATAGTTGCGCTGTTGCCATCGCACCATCCGCTTGCAGGTCAGGCATTTTTGCAATTAAGCCAATTGCGAAATGATGCATTCGTATTGTTTCCTAAAGGATTCGTACTGCGCGAAATCGTAGTCGACGCCTGCCAACAGCTTGGGTTTCAGCCCACGGTGTCTTTTGAAGGAGAGGATATCGACGCGATTAAAGGATTGGTTGCAGCCGGTCTAGGGGTTACGCTCATTCCAGAAATTACACTAATTGATAGTGTTCCGCGTTCTACGGTGAAGCTCCCTATTAGCGAACCGATGGTGACCCGAACCGTCGGCGTTATTATCTCTAGTGAACGTGATTTGCTTCCTACAGAGAAATTGTTCTATGAATTTGTGAAAACGTTCTTTACTGTATTAGGCAGGTTTGAGATGTAATATGCAAGTAATGGAGGGGTTTGGGATGAATGTGGATAAACAGCTTTTTACACAAGTAAAAAAAGCGTTTGAGGAATTCGCAGGTAGAAAAGTTAGAAATAAAGTTATTGAGGTTACTGTTCGGCATGTGCAAGATATTAAAGAATTGAATCCGTCTCTAACAACAGAGGAAGTTATCGATCAGGCGATTATGAAAACGATTAAAGATGGGATGGCATTCTAGCTAGTATATGCTGTGTCTATATATCATTTCCATCAGGTATATGGATAAAATTACCGATTAATTTGATGTATAATGCAGTCCCTATGTGGAAAATTAAAGCTATCTTCAACCAATATTCCCCATTAGGAGGACGTATAATTATGGCTCGAAATCAAAGAAGAAACACGAACGAATTGGTTGCTCCACAAGCACGTACAGCGATTGAGCAGATGAAGTATGAAATCGCGTCAGAATTCGGTGTTCAACTCGGACCTGATACAACTTCACGCCAGAACGGTTCCGTTGGTGGAGAGATTACCAAGCGCCTTGTACAGATGGCAGAGCAGCAGCTTGGTGGGCGCATGCACTAAGTCGGTTACACTTTCGGCGAACAGCCTCCCGCGTATGAGGGAGGCTGTTTTAGCAGTGAAGAGCAAAATCTTTTTACATGTATAGTGTTTTCCATTGTTTTTAGGCTTTTTTTTCTCCTAGTGCCACCAGTAGCTCTTCTATATGTTTGCGCCTGTTCCCAATTGATTTTGTGTTTTCAGCATTTTGCTGTATCTCTATTGTCTGTTGTCGTTCTTGTTGCCTAATAATATGTTCAGGAGCATCCATATACGAAGTGCTATTTAGTCTGCTTTGTTCCGATTTCTTTTCGAAAGATGTTTTATCCTTGCAATAATCCTGCTCCAAATGAGGGCTTCCAGCGAACAACAGTAGAAAAGGCAGAGCAAGAAGGACATTGAGCAGATTCGTATTAATTATGATACGATTGGCAGTGACGGAAGCGATCTATCATAAGGAGGTGAGGGGCCGTTATAAATCTGAATTTATAACGGCGGTATATGAGTGTTCATATTGGAGCGAAGCAAGGAGATATTGCAGAAAGCATTCTCTTACCGGGCGATCCGCTTCGCGCAAAGTACATTGCTGAGACATTTTTAAGTGATGTCACCTGCTATAACGAGATACGGGGCATGCTGGGATTTACGGGAACATATAAAGGAAAGCGGGTATCTGTACAAGGAACAGGTATGGGTGTTCCTTCTATTTCTATCTATGTGAATGAGCTGATTCGCGAGTATGGAGTGAAGAATTTGATTCGGGTCGGTACATGCGGTGGCATTCAAAAGGATGTGCACGTACGTGATGTCATCATTGCTATGACATCCTGCACAGATTCGAACATAAATCACCTTACATTTCCTGGGTTCGATTTTGCTCCTTGTGCCAGCTTTGATTTGTTAAAAGCGGCATATGATATAGGCATCAAAAAAGGGCTGCATATTCGCGTAGGAAATATTCTGACCGCCGATGTGTTTTATCGTGAGAGTATGGAAATGGTGAAGAAGCTGGGGGAATATGGTGTGCTTGCCATCGAAATGGAAACGACAGCCTTATATACACTGGCGGCAAAGTACAGCGCACATGCCCTATCTATCCTGACTGTAAGCGATCATATTTTTACCGGGGAAGAGACTACGGCACAAGAACGTCAAACAACATTCAATGACATGATTATTATGGCATTGGAGACGGTGGCATCTACCTCTTAATAAGACAAAGGAGCGAAGCTGTGCCCTTTTTTGCTTGCAGGTAGGAAAAACGTGGAAATGAAACAGGGACATCAGAACAGAATGATCGTTATTTTACTTATTGGAACCGCAATTGGCAATCACGAGGCAGGCTGATACATTCAGTCTGTTTTTTTAATGTCTATGTGCACGTTTTCTTATTGTTGCATTGTATATTTTACCATTCAGCTTCGCATATTAACGGATAACAATACGGTGAAGGAAAAGGTGAGAATATGGGAACGTTTCGTAAGTGGATAAGAGGACGGCAAGCGTTCCGCACACAGGCGCAGGCCAATCAAATTTTGAACGATACGATATCTGCTTCGGTTTCTGTGAATGCTCAGCAGATATCGAGGCTGTTTAGCGAGATACCTCAATTGATTACACGTACACTTGTGTTAAAAACAGGGCAGAAAGCCCTTCTTGTCTATATGGAGGGCC
>NZ_KE952833.1 GCF_000466385.1 Aneurinibacillus aneurinilyticus ATCC 12856 | reverse complement strand
AATCGTCAGGTTTTAAGTGGTGGGTAGTTCACATTGCAACAATATGAATAAAATATATTTTTTGGGCTTTCGACAAAATTCCCCTTACTTCTACATATTATACATTTTACCTTTTATAGTAATTTATATAAAATAAAGGGGGTAATAATCAATGAAGTAAAAAGTTATTGTCTATTTTAGGAAGTATGTCTGCTGTATCAGCAACGCCAGTAGTACCAGATATTAATGCATCATCTTCCGCTACAAATGTACAAGTAGAACCTATGGACGTTACTAAGCGTGTTCAATTAAAAGTAAACGCCAAATACGAATTAGCCAGTTCAAATTATCGTGGAGTATCAGGAGATACTAAGTATATTGGTTCATCAGGCAATATGGTATGGTTTACGGCACCAGATACATATGTACTGCAGGTACTAAATAGCCGCTTGATAAATTTCAAGAAAGGAAAAAGAAATGGAACTAAAACCAATTTATAAGGACGAACGTAATACTTCCATTGATATCATACGTGGAGTAGCTCTTTTTGGCATATTACTTGTTAATATGCCTAGTTTTGATCAGAATCATTTTGGGGCTAGTTATTTAGGAATAGATGCTTTTATTAGGCTTTCATATGACTTGTTTATTCAACAAAAATTTTATCCCATATTTTCTTTTTTATTTGGCCTAGGTTTTTATATATTTATGTCACGGGCGGAATACCGGGGGCAACAAAATATTTATTTTCTGTTTACACGTCGACTTCTTGTTTTACTACTTTTTGGCATAATACATCAGATGATATGGCATGGTGATATCCTAAAGAAGTATGCGATATATGGATTTATACTTATACCTTTTTATAGACGAAGAACAAGAACTATTTTACTATTTGCCTTTGTATTAACACTTGTGTATCTAATTATGATGAATAAAATTGATATAGGAATTCATTTTGAACCTATGTTTTCAATGCCCATATTGATCATGTTGTTGCTAGGAGTTTATGCTGGAAAGAAACAAATACTTATAAATATATCTAACAATTTAAATTTAATTTATAGCATCCAGATTATTTCTTTTGTTATTAGCATTCCTACCTTATATGCAATTCTAAGGGAGTTTCTATCTAGGCCGGAATACTCTTTTTCTTTTGTAAATTCAGAAATTGTTGCTTTTAGTGGAATTCCACTATCGATATTTTATATTTCAACATTTATTTTATTGTTAGAACGAAAATTCTTTCTACGAATTTTGAAGCCCATTGGATATGTAGGCCGAATGTCGCTTACTAATTACATATTACAAACTTTAATCGGTTTAGCTTTAGTTAAAATATTTAAAATGGATTTAAATATTTCAATGCTAAAAGATCTCTTTTTGGCTATTATAATTTATGTGGTTCAAATCGGATTAAGTTTTTTATGGATAAGAAAATTTCAATATGGTCCTTTGGAAAAACTGTGGCGTTTTTTAACTTATAGTCCGATGTTTGGAGCAGCAACGAGAAAAAGCAGCGGACAAACTATATCTAGTGTGGAACCAATCAACAATAAGCAGACTAAAAACCATAAAGTGTGAAAAAGAAAAATGCGTATTGGTTCGTCCGCTTATACTAGGGATAGTAAAAGGAATGTTGTCATAGACAGCAAAGTAGAATGAATATAGAAACTGGCCAAGGTTTTTCGTGATTTCTTCGTGTTTGATGTGGTGAATAAACACCGACTTATGTGGAATGGGGTGATAATGATGTGGTGGGTTTCTGCCATTGTAATTATTTGTCTTATTGCATATGCTGTTTTTTCAAAACCAGTTAGAAAACTAAGAAGAACAGAAGACCTGGTTAAAGGAAATGGATATAGCCCTGCAAATGATCCTATCCATCCTCCAAATTCAAATAGTGATAACCGTATGCCATAGTGTCTGATGGTAATCAACATGTAAACCATTTAACTAAAGTAACAACAATGCCCCACCATCATACGGACAGCGGAGCATTGTCATTATCTTTTTCCTTTTGTAAAATAGCTTCCCGGCTTTTTCAATCGCATCCAGGAACGCTATTGCGGCATCTATCAAAACGGATTTACTTGCTTTTTTCTTGTTCTCCTCTAAATCCAAGACGAGTGGATAAGTAAACTTAACACCAGAAACAGTTTTTAAGAAATGTTGTACTTCTTCTTTAGCTTCTGCAACACTTCCGAATCTTGCGAAATGGTAGGCACCAACATGGATTCCATTTGCACGAGCATTCGCGGCATTTGTTTTAAGCGTCTTGTCTACAAAGCTCGTCCCTTCACTGGCTTTTAGGAAAACGAACTTTAATCATCAATTGTTTGTAATGCTATATCACCTAATTGTCCGGTAGTTCCTCGTAGTAAGTTATCGATTTTACGCGGTGAACCTTTAAATAAATTTCCGCTCCCCTTAGAAATCTCGCGTGTACTAGGTCCATACTGCATTTCTAAAAACAGGCTTTTTTCTCGTGCCGGAATGATATCATACCAAAAATCAATCCGTTTTTCTGTTATCCATTCTATAAATGGCATAATGAATGTCAGCATAACAGAAGGTACAGTATATTCTCAAATGCGATCAAAAAATTCTAGCACTTCGGGGTCTTTTTGTTTCATCCAGAATAAACGTACGTTCTGGCATAGTTTTAAACAATTTTCTCCGGCCCTTGCAATGCCACATTAAAGAAAATTCGATTAAATTTACGAAATCCATTTTTTGCGTCTGTACGAAGCCGCTCTTTCACGGTTCGTGTTTCCAGTAAACGTTGCTGTTCTTCCTGTAAATAGTTACGTTCGATAGAAAGCATAGTTAATTGTGCAGCGCCAAAAAATATCCATTCTGTATATAAGTCATCTTTTTTCAAGGGTGTTGATGATCCAGTATGATCCAAAGTGGATCGTCACCACACCTTGCCCCAAACGGGCGTCAGTTCGTCTCCCACACGGAAGCGTAGAGGACCGCTACTATGCCGACAGGCCCTTCCTCACTTCATCCTCATACATATCCCACGCTAAATTACGAATCATCGACCGACGAATCTGATACGCCGTCTGACGGGTCGCATCAAGCTGCTGAGCGATTTCATACATCTTCATATTCCTTCTGCTCTCTCTCATCCTGTAACGTAGCCACAGCACCTCTAGCTTCCTTGCTTTGTGCTCATATCACTTCCCTTGGTCCCTCCATAGCCTGGCCCACTCCCAATGAGCTTTCACTCATTCTTTCCATCCTGCTTTTGGATACGGCATTATAATAACTAGATGCCATACAAACGGTTGTTTTTCCATGAAATATTCCTCCACATTTTCTCCATAGCCACAATTTTATTTATGACCGGCCCCCTTCTTTAAATAAGAAATTTCTAAACGAGCCTCCTTTACACTCAATTCTAATGCGGAGAGAATTCCTTGCACCCTCTCTATGGTTCTCGACATTTCTGTTTGGACTTGTGTAGTTTTTTCTAGATGTTCGAGAAGTTTTTTCTCCCGCCCCTGGCTCTCCTTTCTGTAATCAAAGTTAATATTTAACAAATCACGCTCTCTTTTTTCATGCATCTCTATAATCTTCTGTTCTCTTTCGTCATTTTCTTTTAGCAAATTTTTATATAGCCATGTACCTGCTACTGTTGCAGCTAAAAACAAGAAAATAAAGAGAATACCGAAGACATATTGGGATTCAGCTACTCGTTGAACTATGGTCATGTCAGGCATATTCCGCCCTCCTTTCGTTTTAATTTCTATTAGAACAGACTGTTGTGCTTGTAAGGTAAATGAAGTTTCTATATATAAAGAGGAATTCATAATACTTATGGAAACCTATTTATTTGATTTCTAAAATGTAATAAAATAGAAATATAGATAAGAACAAAAGTTCCTATTTCAGTTGCCATTTTTACAGTAAATTCCTCTTTATATAGTAAAAGGAGGATGATTGTATTGTGTTTTTCTTCTTTTAAAGACAGTCCAAGTATCCAAAAATTTATCTACAAGTATTCAAAATCATTTTCAAATCCCGTGTTAAAGAACTTTCTAAAAGAGGAGGCGCATCTTACCCTTTTTATAGAGGCGGTTACTTCGCCAACCACAGAAAAACAAAAAGCGTTAGATTACGCATTTAAAAAATTTTATCAACGCATTCGCATTATTAATTTCCTTTCGACCATTCTTTACTATGGAGCTATTGATTACGATAAGAAAAATCGCAAATACAAACAGAAATACGCTCTTATTCTAGACAAACCGATTGGAACATCTCCCGAGGATGTGAGTGTTACTATGGTTGATTTGATTGCATCACCTGATGCGGAGATAGATGACCTAATCAGTAGCAAAAGTGACACCTTAGAAGAAAACGTCAGCCAGTCTTCATTAATAAGAGCCTTACGAACCCTTAATGATAGGGAAAAAGAAATACTAAATCTTGCTTATCTGCATAATATGAGCGATCGAGCAATCGCACTAAAAGTGGGTTTGTCTCATCAAGCCATTGGAAAAGCAAGGAAGAAAGCTCTCGCTAAAATTCGCAGTTACATAGGAGGAAAAAATGGTGTATACGACAATTGATCTACCTGAATTGGTAAAAGAAGCACAGAATAAAAACAAGAATTCCATGACCTATATCATTGAGGCATTTAAGCCAAAATTACAGGCTTCTTTACATCAAACTGTTGTACAGGAACGCGAAGATTTAGCACAAGAATTAAGCATAAAACTCATTGAGGCGATTCAGCATTATAACTTGGAAGCAACTCCTGGGTTTTATGATTTTTTGGATCAAATAGAGGGAAGTAGCCGGCGCTCTTAAGGAGCGCTATTATTTTTCAAAAAATTTTTTTCGAATGGTTGCCAAAAGGGATATTTATTTCTCTTTTATATATAGGAAAACGAAACAGAGGGAAAAGGATAGGGATGATCCTATTCCCAACTGCATCCCTTTCGTCTCCTTTATACAAAAAACGGGAGGAAATTCAAAATGGCTAAATATCCAGGAACAACAATCGAAATGAAAGCAGGAGACGTACTTTATTCCAAAAAAAGTTTATCGACCTATTTTGTTGGTCATGTAGCAATTGTAGGGAAAAGTCTTAACGTTCATCACGCACATCCAAATGGACCAGGGAGGACCGACACAATTGACCACTACGTAAATTTTTTTGCAGAGGGGGATACGATCAGCATTCTACGTCGTGGAGATGGCGGTACAGAGGCTGGTGTATGGGCGAAAAACCATATTAATGATATAGAAAAGTATTACTTCAATATGGATCTTGATAATGTCAAACTAAATTATTGCTCTAAATTTGTATGGCAAGCTTATATCTATGCCTATAACATTGATATATCAGACCGTAATCTTACTCTTAAAAGTAGAGCTACCCATATTTATCCGGATCAGATCAGGGACTCTTCTAAACTTTCACTACAAGGTAGTATCAAAGTAAAAAAATAAATCATCGGTTGAAGCGTTGTGTCAATCTAAATTTCCACAATGCAACTGATACAAAAATTTTTTCTTCAACGAAAATACATCAAATATTTACGACCTCGCTCAGAAACATATATTTCTGAGCGAGGTTGTTCTTTCCTCACATGTAAAAAACGAAAACATATATAATTAACTCTAGAAGGTGCCACAGCCACTAATATTAACTTTCCATATGTTTGTACCTATAACCTTCTGGTTTAAGTGACGGGCCTAGTTGGATTATTTCTCCACTTTCTATTTCTCTATACAAATATCTCACATCAGTTTCATCTGTAAAAACAACTTCTACAGCGAATAATGGAGCTTTACCAACAAGACCTTTAATACTGGAAATGTTACTGTTTTCTATCCCTTTTTCCATCACTAGATAATTGTGGACCTTATTTTCTAAACTGATTAATGTGGTTTTAATGTAAATAAAAGGGGTAGAAATTAGAGCTATGACAAGAAGAAAAATAATGATCTCTCTTTTTTTCATTTTAGTAACTTCCTCCATACATCTTGCGTTTTTTTAAATATCATTCAACGATTCCGATCCTTCCATTTCATTTTGAGGGAAATGCATGTTTAAATATGATTCGGTCATAAATGAATCGATTCCCACTGTATACTCTTTTTCCTTATTTTAACTTAAATTACTAATTAACGTAAACTAGATTATCCGACTCAAAAAAAGATATTCTCATCAAGAGAGCACCTTTTCTTTCCCCCTCTTATTCTCCTCATAGATAGCCCAAGTCAGATTTTTTACAACTCCAAGCTTTCATTCCTGTGCTCTTGTACGTGATACCCCGACCTGTGATATCTTTCATCTTCTGGCCATCCATAATGCCCTCGGGGACAATCTGTTCTTTTTTAGATAGGTTATTCTTTTCCACAAACACATCGACCTGCTTTACCTTGTTTTCAAAACGTTTTAATCGTCCATTTAGCCGCTCCATTGCTCACAGGTTATTACACGCTGCTCTAAAAACGGGATCACTATTTTCGCCCTTTGCTTTGGGTAATGTTGCTTCAATGCCGTACTCAGTTGTACCTGCTGCCACATCATCACTTCTATTTATTCCGAATCGAATTACTTCCCGTAAATGTTCGATTTGCTGCGTTATCCAGTAATACCTATCTAAGTCATTCGTAGTTCGGTTGTTAAGAGCCATATCATAATTATCAAAGCCTGCGAATTTCCCAATATCGTGCATAATTCGCTCCTTCGCTTTTTCAAGTCCGCGATCCGCTTCCATTCTCCGGTGTCTTTCTTGGGTATCAGTCATGTTTTCTCGTCTAATATGGGCAGCCAATTCATCAACTCCAGCTGGGTCGATGATGTAGATATCATGTTTTTCGATTTGCTGCCGGGTAGCATCATATTCAGCGCCAGAGAACTTTGTATAAGCTACCAAGTCAGGGCGAATAGCATCCAATTCCTTTTGACTAATGAATGAATATATGTCCTTTTTCTTTTGGATGGCGTGACGGCCGTGTTGTATAACTTGGAATGGATGTATGTCCATATTGTTCTTCCAGTAGTTGAGCAATTGTCGATTTACCACTCCCTGATCCTCCAACTAAGCAAACGATTCTTTTCATTCTTACATTCTCCTTACATTCCCGTATGTTCTATTTCATCCGTTCATAGGCTTGTGTTATATTCCTTATGAGGCTTGGTGTTCCCCCTCCAAGGCTTAGGTATCCTTCATAGCTTTTTTATTTGCCGGTCCTCTGACTGGCTCTTTTTTCATTAAATCCCACCAATTAACTTATTTACCTCTTTCATGAAATTCAGTATATTGAAGGTGTAAAACTTTTCTTAGTAACCTCTAAACCATTATCCTTGCCGACCTATGTCGGCCTTTTTTATTTCGCCATATGGCCGTTATCAAGACTAATTTTTTAAAAAATGAGCACCGTTAGGAGCGGTCAGATAGGGATTTATAATTCCTGAAAAATTCGGCATAGTCGTTGATATTCAGCTATGCCGTTTTTTCGTTTATTTTGGTAAATCGATAGCGCCAATGCAGTTATAAAAAATTTGAATCCGCTGGGTTCTGTGGCCATCTACCTTTTCAGCCTTAAATACAATTATTTTATCAATGAACTCTCGGATAATCTCTGCATCCAATTCTGTAATTTCTGTGTACTTTTTTACTAGTGCCAAAAAGCGGTCGGTATTGAGGGACTGTTCATTTGCTGTATCAATGGTATGCTTTAATTTGGTTATCCTTTCTTCCAGGACCTTCTGCTCGGCTTCATATTCAGCCGACATCTTGTAAAAACGCTCTTCGGGAATTTTGCCCATCACATTGTCCTCATATAGCTTTCGAATGATTTTGTCTATGTCAGCAATGCGAGTCTGTGCTTGTTCGTATTCCTTTTGACTTTGGCGGAGTTCTTTGGCAAGTTCCTTTTCTGAATTATTCATAACTATACGGATGAATTCCTGTTCATGGTCTTTGGCAAAGGAGGTTACACGTCTTAAGTCTTCTAACAAAAGCTGTTCCACTACAACATTGCGTATCTGATGTGAACTGCACATACCCTTTTTCTTGCGGTAAGTCGCACAAACGAAATATTCCTTATCGTGTGTCCATCCCTTGCCTCTAACCTGATACAGCTTTGCCCCACAGTCGGCACAAAACATCATGCCAGAAAGCATTCCCATTTCACCTAATCGCGATGGTCTTCGCTTGCCATCTCTGATTTTCTGCACTGTTTCCCAAGTACCCTTATCAATAATTGCTTCATGGGTATTTTTGAAAACCAGCCAATCTTCTGGATTATTTAATATCTTGACTTTGCTCTTATATGACTTTTTAGAAGTCTTGAAATTTACCGTGTGACCTAGATATTCCATTTTAGCCAGAATATCTGCTACGGTACGAGCCGACCAAGCATATGGGTTTTCAGGTGGTCTTGCTGGAGTGTTAATACCCATTTTGCGAAGATGAACCGTAGGTGTATCAATGCATCGCTTTTCAAGTTGCTTTGCTATCTGCGTGGGTCCAAAGCCAGCCATGCACAGTCGGAAAATATCTCTGACCACCTCGGCGGCTTTCTCATCTATTATCCAGTGCAACTTATCTTCAGGGTCTTTAATATAACCGTAAGGCGGATTGGTGCAGAGTGGCTTACCGGACTGTCCCTTGGATTTGAACACAGCACGGATTTTCTTGCTAGTATCCTTAGCGTACCATTCATTAATAATGTTAAGAAACGGTGTAAAGTCACTGTCTGCTTGGTTTGCACTATCAATACCGTTGTTAATAGCAATGAATCGTACATCTGCTTCAGGAAACATAATCTCTGTGTAATAGCCTACTTTGAGGTAATCTCTGCCGAAGCGGGACATATCCTTGATGATAATCGTTCCAATTCTGTCGGACTCTACATCAGCAATCATGCGGTTAAAGTCTGGTCTATCAAAAGTTGTACCGCTGACCCCATCATCCACATAAAATTCGATGTTGCGAAAACCGTTGTCCTCAGCATATTTTTTTAGAATTGCCTTCTGGTTCACTATGCTGTTGCTGTCTCCTGCAAGCTCATCATCACGTGAAAGCCTGCAGTAAAGAGCAGTAATTTTCGCTTCTTCAAATGCTATTGTTGATTTAAGTATAGTGCTAAATGTTGACTGTCTATTCATTTTTCTCCTCCATTTCCGACAGTCTTCAAGCGGTTTAGCACTATGTATATTACCGTACTACCTTGAAGAAGTCGAGTTGATTTCCGTGGGTTTATATGAACTATCTGATAACTTTGAAAGGCTTTTTGCGTTGACTGTAATCAGTCGTTTCAGCTTGGAATATGCACTTTCCTTTGCTGAATCACTTACTCGTGATTCCACCACATAGACCGTACCTCCGATATCGGATTTGGTTGTGCGGCTGCTAATTTGGTTTTCCATATCGTGACCTCCTGTCCGATGTTTTGATGGAACTGGCACTGAGCCGAATTGATGACTCAGTGCCTAATCCATTATTTAAGCTTTTATTTGTAATATTTTCAGAGCATCCGGTTGAATCAACTTCCCATCCAATCTTTCGTAAGCAGAAAAGCCAATTTGCCCCTGCAATGCATATAACTCACTTAATTTTTTTATCGTTATTGGTTGACGTTCAATCAGCCAGTAGTATGATAAATCTCCAAATACAATGCTTTTTGCTCCTGCTGATACTGTAGGCATATATGGAGAGGTAACTACAGGCTTTCCGAAGATGGTGTTATCTGAAGGATTCCACAGATAACTGCCGCTTGTATCCTTAAGGGTTCTAAGAAGCATAGCTGTATTATCGTGCATGATAAACACAGCGTTATTTCGGTATTCATCTTTTAATGAAAAGTACAGAGAGATGATCTCATCAAAAGAGATGGTACTATTGTCTGCTGTAGTTACATCTGCGTCTGCCGTAAGGATACCTGTTGGCTGAGTTGTGCCATTTCCATTAAGCAATGCATTTTCCTCAGCCTTACCAAAACGCTTCGCAAAATCACCCATCAGATATTTTTCAAGATTAAAGTTCATATCGGTGACGAATGAGCGGTTTAGCTTGACAAGAGATGCCAGCTTATATGATTTCACCAGAAACTGTGTAAATGTATCGGCACTTTCGGGGATTGGATCTCCGTCTTCAACCCAATCTGCTGTACCCGTTGAGGATACCGCTTGAATTTTACCTTCTGCAGAAGATAGATTGATAACAGTAGCAAATCTGCGGAATATATTTTCCTTTGCCAAAGTAGTGTTAAAGCCTTCTCTGAACTCATCTGGTGCGACATAGGCTCCTACATTATCAAAGCCCTCACTTAGATTTTGATTATTTTCTTCTTTTCCTTTCATAACATTCCAAAACGCTCTATTATAAGTTGTTGATGTTGCCATAATCGTTTACCTCCTAAATTTAAATTGGTTGTGGGGTATATACCCCGTTTGAAACCGCGTTTTTTTACGCGTTGCCCCACGCCCGTTGTCCAGATGTAAAGGTGTGGAGATTTGACCTCCCCTAGGGGCAGGTATCAACACATTAAGTTGTATCCAGTGTTTTTAGTGGTATTAAGCTTTGTAGCAAGATGTAGCAGGTAAAAACTAAACTCTCTATACGAGAGCGATTTTTTATATAACCTGTTTTTCTTGCTACAAGCTGCTACACTGTGTTTAAATAAGAAGAAATTCTTCTTCTGTCAGCTTATATCCGATAAGCATTGTGGTCATTCCACCACCAGAACGTGGTCGTTTCCGTTCTACACGGGCGATAGCTGTTAATGCCTGTTTGAAGTTTCTTGCATTCTCCGAATAACATCCATTGGCACTGCACCAACGCTGATACCGGGCATACACTTCGGATGTCCGCACCTCACTATTAGGACTTTCCTCCAAGGCATCCTCGAAAAATAATGCTATTTTGTCGCTGTCACGCTTATAAGCCTCCGTTGCTGTCTTAACGGAATCAGGTAAAGTCAAGCCTTCTTTCTTTAACAGCTGATAGCCTTCAATTAGCCAGTTGAGGATAGCACTCTGATTCTTCGGTTTGGCGAATTCGCGTTTTAAGTTTTTATCCTGCTCGCTTTCATCAAAGTGTCGTTCAAAAGGGATAATCACTACTCTGCCACTGGAAAACAGCGTCATATCCGTAATAACGGGCAGATAATTGGTGTTGATATACAGCTTAAACTTTGGAGAAAAGTCAAAAGAATTCTCATGTAGAAACCTTGCGTTGATGGTGTCACCACCCGTCATGCTTTTTACCTGTGCAGCATTTAGGACAAGTCCTCTGCTAGGCTCGGAGATATTCACAAAGCGTACTCCTGCAAGCCTAGCAATATCTTCACTTGGACTTGAACTGTTATTGTTCTTTTTCAGACTGATAGTCTCTGGCCTTGCGGTACAGCCATAACTGCCTAATACCTTAAGAATGCTCTCACATAGCGTACCTTTACCGTTTCGAGTTGTAGCACCATAGAGAACAAACAGGCATTCATAACGAGTGTCTCCGCTGATACTGTACCCAAAGGCTTTTTGGAGGAATTTTGCCTTTTCCTCATCTCCGCTCATAATCTCATGAATAAATCTATCCCATCGCTCACTTTTTGCTTCTGGGTCATATTTAACGCCAGATATCTTTGTAAGTCTGTCCTCGCTGTTGTGGGGACGAAAATCCATAGACATTAAAAACAAGGTTCCATTGGCACAGTTGAGCATAAGCGGGTCTTGGTCAAATTCAGCCATTGATATGGGATATACGCTCTGTGCATCCTTAAGTACCGTTTCTCGGTATCTTCTTGACTGCCACTTTCGGCAATAGTCAATGTATGCCTTTCTTTGATGTTCATCCTGAATAGTCAAAGCATAGGTTAGCAGTTGATTAGCCAATGATTTACACATTTCCATTACTTTTAGATTACCGACATCAGGAATCCAAATGCCATTTTCGTAGCAAAACCACATTTTCCTTTCAGGAACATAGCGGGCAAAAGACTTATAATAATCAGCAAACAGCCTGCTTGCCCCAATATCCGTCCAAGGGTAGCGATCGTTACTCTCAGGCTTAAAGCCAGCAAGGGAACATTCTCCAAAATCTTCTGTAGCTGATGAACGCTTACCACCTGGTTTATATATTTCAGTAGCATTTGCAATTGCTTTTTCTATGGTTATCATTCCATAAGTACTGCCAGACTGCGGTCTATTCCATTTATCTCGCATTAGGCCGCTCTGCCGGAAAAGTCTGTCCATCTGTCCAATATCCCTGCCACACCAAAATGCCAGCATACCGCAAAGTGCCAAATCAGCTTCACTGGCAGAAGCATAGCCAGATGTATCCCCTTGCCATAATGCTTTGAACCTTTCTCCGTTTACTGATTTAAAAGCCTTCTCAATAACAGACTTGTCAGACAGATAGGATTGGCTTTCTATATCTACTAGTTGCTTCACAGGGGTAGGACGCAGCATATACTTGTCTAGTATCATCTGTAGTTCATTCGATTTCTCCGGTATATCACCATTTGCATACACATTGCCTGTTACGGTAACAAAGCGGTTTGTTGCTCCGCCCACATAGACCTCGATTCCTAACTTTCTGTTGTTGATATAATATTTTGTCTTGTCAAAGTTATAGCCAGTGGCCTTAAAGAAAATATGCAACCCTTTCCCAGATGGACTGTGTTCCATATAGCAACCACTAAAAGCGTCTACAACACTTTGGGAAATAGGCTTAAGCTTACCGCTGCTATCAAAGCAATCATCTAAGTCGATAACACATATGTCATTACCCACCAAAAATCCGATACCGTCATAATCACTTATAGCAGCTACCGCCAAACTAAAATCTAAAAATGTACTCAGCTGATCTGTTTTTGCCCTTTTTCCCGTTACTGGGTTATAGGGAACTTTGGTTTTTCTACCACTTCGCGCTTCATATTTCCAACAACAAAACTGTGGCTTATCTTTAAGCATCTGTGGCAAGTTATCATATTTTGTTTTCAGTTATTTCACCTCCTTGCCTGTTATAAATGACCCGAAAAGCTACGGTTCAAGAGGGTTTGCCTTGTTTGACACAACCTCGTTATCTTTCAAGGAATACGCTCGAAATTATCGTCATGGCATATTCTGCTTGAAGTATCTCTTGCATTTCGGGGTATTCAGTTGTCAAGGAGCAGTGAGAGAAAAACTATGCTTTTATTGGTTGTTCATGAGAAAGGCAAATCCACAAAGTATTTTTAAGGCAATTTCCTCTCATCATGCACAAGACACAAGCCTGCAGTTTGAGTGCCGGAACAAATATTTCTGTGTATTGCTTTCCTCTACTAATAGCCGAAATTATTAACCCCTTAGCTATATGCCTCATTAATTTCTAACTTGGAAGCTAATGGGGATTATTTTTCCTCTCACCTTATAGCCTTGGTAGAACACATTAGTTGAGGATTTTAGAAAAAAATTTTTCTTCCTCATTCATAAGCGAAGAATTCTATTGATTCGAACCCCTAAAATAAAAAAACAGCCTGTCTTTTTTCCAGAAAAGACAGCTGTAATGCTTATGCTTTTGCTCAAATTTGAGCGAAAGCGATATTTAGTTTAAGAAGGCTGAAAGCTATAGTTTGAGTCTTACAATGGGCTTTCCGACTTTTTTGTCTAAAAGTATTTATTTGAATAAAAGAGAAAAATGAAAGGCATACACAACCATCACTATTTTTATTAACATTGTAAAATTACTTCACAAACGCATAATTATAATGTTATATTTGAAGAAAATGTGCTATAACGGAAAAAAGATATAAAGATATATAAAGAGGTGACCAAGATGACCGTTAGTTATAAAAAGCTCTGGAAATTGTTGATAGACCGCGATATGAAGAAGAAAGATTTACAAGCTGCTGCGGGAATAAGTCCATCGTCAATTTCAAAGCTTTCTAAAAATGAATATGTCAGTATGGACGTTCTTGTAAAGGTTTGTACGGCGCTTGGCGTTGATTTTAAAGATATCATGGAATTAGTGCCTAATATGGTTGAAGAAAGGGAGTAGAGTTATGGAAAATAACAGAAAAGAACAGGAACGGGCGGAATTACACCGCACGATATGGAATATGGCAAATGATCTAAGAGGCAGTGTAGATGGCTGGGACTTTAAGCAATATGTTCTAGGAATGCTTTTTTACCGCTACATATCTGAAAATATTACCGCCTATATTAACGCCGGAGAATGGGAAGCTGGCAATACGGAATTTGATTATGCTAAGTTATCCGACGAAGAAGCAGAACAGGCACGAGAGGATTTAGTTAATACTAAAGGCTTCTTTATCTTACCCAGCCAACTTTTTGAAAATGTCCGAGCTCGTGCTAAGGACGATGAAAACTTAAATGAAACACTAGAGCAGATTTTCAGTAATATAGAAGCATCTGCGCAAGGAACAGAGAGTGAAGATAATTTCAAAGGCCTATTTGACGATATTGATGTTAACAGCAATAAGCTAGGAAACACTGTAGTAAAGCGTAATGAAAAGCTGGTTAAGCTAATGAATTCTGTTGGAGAAATGAAGCTGGGAGATTACAAAGACAATACCATAGATGCATTCGGTGATGCTTATGAGTTTTTAATGGGTATGTATGCATCCAATGCAGGAAAAAGTGGTGGTGAATACTATACGCCGCAGGAGGTTTCTGAACTCCTTACCCACTTAACATTAGTAGGAAAAACTGAAGTCAACAAGGTATATGACCCCGCCTGCGGTTCTGGCTCTCTACTGCTAAAGTTTGCAAAAATCTTAGGAAAAGAAAATGTACGTCAAGGTTTCTTCGGTCAAGAAATCAACATTACAACCTACAACCTGTGCAGAATTAATATGTTCCTGCACGATATTGATTATGACAAATTTGATATTGCCCTTGGGGACACACTAACAGATCCGCAACATTGGGATGATGAGCCTTTTGAAGCCATTGTATCAAATCCACCTTACTCTATTAAATGGAAGGGCGACAATGATCCTATTTTGATTAACGATCCCCGTTTTTCTCCAGCGGGAGTATTGGCTCCTAAGTCTAAGGCAGACCTTGCTTTTATTATGCATAGTCTCTCTTGGCTTGCAACAAACGGAACAGCGGCTATCGTTTGTTTCCCCGGTGTAATGTACCGCGGAGGCGCTGAAAAGAAAATCAGGCAGTACCTGATTGATAATAACTATATCGACTGTATCATTCAGTTACCGGATAACTTGTTTTATGGTACCAGCATTGCTACCTGCATTATGGTGCTGAAGAAGTCTAAATCAGAAAATAGCACCTTATTTATCGATGCATCAAAGGAATTTGTCAAGGTTACGAATAACTACAAGCTTACACAAGAAAATATTGAGACCATTCTTAACGCATTCAAAGATAGAAAAGATATAGAGCATTTTGCTAGGCTTGTGCCAAACAGTGAAATAGCTGAACAAGATTATAACCTGTCTGTTTCTACCTATGTTGAACAGGAGGATACCAGAGAAAAGATTGATATTGTTGCCCTCAATGCTGAGATAGAAAAAATTGTGGCGAGAGAGCAGATTTTGCGGGAAGAAATAGATAAGATTATTGCAGAAATTGAGGTGGGCAAATGAGTAAGTTAGATGAATTGATTGCTGAACTTTGTCCAGATGGAGTGGAGTTTGTAACAGTGGAAGAAATTTGTGATATTACACGTGGGAGAGTAATGTCCAAAAATTATCTAAGAGAAAATACTGGTGTTTATCCCGTTTATTCATCACAAACAGCAAATAACGGTGTTTTTGGCTACATAAATACTTTTGACTATGACTGCGAATCCGTAACATGGACAACAGATGGAGCAAACGCTGGTTCTGTTTTTTATCATATTAACGAAAAATTTAGTATAACAAATGTTTGTGGATTATTAAGGGTTAAAAATAATGAACTGGTAAGTACTAAGTTTCTATTTTATGTTTTGCAAGTATATGCAAAAAAATATGTTAATGATGGTATGGGTAACCCAAAATTGATGAGCAACGTCATGGCAAGGATTTCCGTTCCCCTTCCCCCTCTAGCTGTTCAGCAGGAAATTGTCCGTATTCTGGACAATTTCACAGAGCTTACAGCAGAGCTTACAGCAGAGCTTACAGCAAGAAGAAAGCAGTATGAGTATTATAGGGATTTGCTATTGACATTTGGAGATGAGGTAGAGTGGAAGACTTTAGGGGAGATTGGAAAATTAATAAGAGGAAGTGGATTATTAAAATCTGATTTTGTAGAAGAAGGTTTTCCATGTATTCATTACGGACAAATACATACTTACTATGGTACAAGCGCTACTGAAACAATATCATTTGTTTCAGTAGACAAATCAAAAAAACTGAAAAAGGCTAAAAAGGGAGATGTACTCATTGCAGGTGTAAGTGAGAATGTTGAAGATGTATGTAAGCCTTTGGCTTGGCTTGGTGGAGATATATGTATAAGTGGTGATATGTTTGCCTTTAGACATAATCAAAACACAAAATATATAACCTATTTATTACAAACAACAGATTTTAGCAGATACAAAGAAAAATTTGCTCATGGTGCAAAGGTAACAAGGTTAAGACAAGATAAATTATTGGCTTATAAAATCCCTGTTCCACCCTTAGAAGAACAAGAGCGCATCGTAGCTATCCTCGATCGCTTTGACGCCCTCTGCAACGACTTAACCAGCGGCATTCCGGCCGAAATCGAAGCACGGCAAAAGCAATATGAATATTACAGAGATAAACTGTTATCTTTCAAGGAGGTGACGGCATGAGCATTTACAACATCGTTGCCAGTACTGATGAAGCAACGGTTGTTGCTGAATATGCAGCTGAATATAATGTCCGTCCTGAAAAGTATCAGAGCGAGGCAGAACTTGAGCGGGAGTTTATCAGGCAACTAACTTCCCAAGGATATGAATATATTTCAGTACACAATGAAGCTTCATTGATAGAAAATCTCCGAAAGCAACTTGAACTGCTTAATGACTTCACTTTTACTGACAGTGAATGGGATAGATTTTTCACAGAATGTATTGCCAATACAAATGAGGGTATTGTTGAAAAAACCAGAAAGATTCAAGATGACCATATCCAGATTCTAAAACGTGAAGATGGAACAACAAAGAACATATACCTTTTGGATAAAAAGAATATCCATAACAATCGTTTGCAAGTTATTAATCAATATGAAGAAGCAGGCGGCAAGCATGAAACCCGATATGATGTAACAATCCTTGTAAATGGACTTCCACTAGTTCATGTAGAGTTAAAGCGTCGTGGTGTTGCTATCCGTGAAGCTTTCAATCAGATAAAAAGATACCAGCGTGACAGCTTTTGGGCGGCTTCTGGTTTATTTGAGTATGTACAAATATTCGTAATCTCCAATGGCACCCATACAAAGTATTATAGTAACACCACAAGAAATGCTCATATCAAGGAGCAAAGCAGTAGTGAACGTCGAAGAAGCAAAAAAACAAGCAACAGCTTTGAGTTTACCAGCTTTTGGGCAGATGCAAACAACAAAATTATTCCTGACCTTGTGGACTTTACTAAAACATTTTTTGCCAAGCATACCCTCTTAAATATACTAACAAAATATTGTATTTTTACATCTGAAGATCTGCTCCTTGTAATGCGTCCTTATCAAATAGCTGCTGCAGAACGTATATTATCACGTATTGTAGTATCAACCAACTACAAGAAGATGGGCACAACTGCAGCTGGAGGATATATTTGGCATACAACAGGCTCTGGTAAGACATTGACCAGTTTTAAGACAGCCCAATTAGCTTCTGCCTTGCCTTACATAGACAAGGTACTGTTTGTTGTTGACCGTAAAGACCTAGACTATCAGACTATGAAGGAATATGACCGTTTTGAAAAGGGAGCAGCTAACGGTAATACGTCCACAAGAGTTCTTCAAAGACAATTGGAGGACAGGGATGAAAAAGGAAATCCTCATGAATACAAAATCATTGTAACCACGATTCAGAAGTTGGATATATTTATACGTAAAAACAAACAGCATGATATTTACAAGAAACATGTGGTATTGATTTTTGATGAGTGTCACCGTTCCCAATTTGGTGAAATGCATCAAGCTATCACGAAGAGTTTTAAGAACTACCATATCTTCGGCTTTACGGGAACTCCGATTTTTGCTGCTAATGCCAGTTCAGGAGGTAACCCACTGCTTCGTACAACCGAGCAGGCTTTTGGAGAAAAGCTACATACCTATACCATTGTAGATGCCATCAATGATGGGAATGTTCTGCCTTTTAGAATAGATTTTATCAATACCATTAAGATGCCTGATTACGTTAATGATAAAAAAGTCTATAGCATAGATAGAGAAAAAGCCTTAGCAGATCCACAGCGAATCAGTGAAATTGTTTCTTACGTTCTTGAACACTTTGATCAGAAGACAAAGCGCAATAGTTATTACACATTCTCTGCGAAATGGGAAGAAGCAGATAAGCACAACCCTAAAAAGATGATAGAAAAGCGTGAAACAAGGCGAGTTGCCGGTTTCAACTCCATATTTGCTGCTGCATCCATCCCAATGGCAATCAGATACTATAATGAGTTTAAGAAGCAGATAGCTGAAAAGAACCGTAACCTTACCATTGCAACTATTTTCAGTTTTAGTGCAAATGAAGAAGAGCCAGATGGACTGCTTCCTGAAGAGGATTTTAATATGGAAAACCTTGACCAAAGCTCCAGGGATTTTCTTGATGCGGCTATCCGAGATTACAATTCCACATTTAGCACAAATTACGATACATCCTCGGATAAGTTCCAGAATTATTATAAAGACCTCTCTCTTCGTGTAAAGAATCGGGAGATTGATATATTGATTGTTGTCAATATGTTCCTGACAGGCTTTGATGCAACAACCCTGAATACGCTATGGGTAGATAAAAACCTGAGACAGCATGGATTGATTCAGGCTTTTTCAAGAACTAACCGCATCCTAAACAGCGTTAAGACCTATGGTAATATCGTTTGCTTTAGAGATTTGAAAGAAGAAACAGACAAAGCTATTGCACTATTCGGCAATAAGGATGCAGGCGGTATTGTACTGCTAAAAACATTCGATGAATATTATAAGGGATATGATGAAAAAGGTGAACACAAGCCGGGCTATGCTGAACTGATTGCAACCCTTACAACACAGTATCCCCTTGGACAACCTATTCTCGGAGAAGAAGCTGAAAAAGACTTTATACGGCTATATGGAGCAATACTTCGGCTTAGAAACATTCTTACTTCTTTCGATGACTTTGAAGGAAATGAGATTTTATCTGAAAGGGATTTTCAGGACTATCAGAGCATTTATATTGACCTGTATCAGGAATACAGAAAAGGTGCTGATGGTGACAAAGAAACTATCAATGATGACATAGTTTTTGAGATTGAACTGGTCAAGCAGATAGAGGTAAACATTGATTACATCCTTATGCTTGTAGCTAAATATCAACAATCCAACTGTAAGGATAAAACCATTCTTACAACTATTGATAAGGCTATCAATTCAAGTATTGAACTTCGAAGTAAGAAAGAGCTTATCGAGCGTTTTATAGAGCAAGTCAATGTATCGACCAAGGTGGATGAGGATTGGCGCAAATTCCTCCATGAGCGTAAGGAAGCGGATATTTCAGCAATTATAGAAGAAGAAAAATTAAAGCCCGAAGAAACCCGCCGTTTCATCGACAATGCTTTCCGAGATGGAATGCTTAAGACGACCGGTACAGCCATTGATAAAATCATGCCACCTGTATCCCGCTTTGGCGGAGGCAGGGCTGCGAAAAAGCAAGGAATTATTGAAAAACTGATGTATTTCTTTGAGAAGTATTTAGGGTTGGTGTAGCAAATAATCAATACAGCAGATTAAATAAATTGATAGGTTACTATAGAATAAATATTGTGAGGTGAAATGATTGCATAAAAAGCAAAAATCTCCATTTGAGCTATTAAGAAATAAGGCTATTCTAGCTATTTTAGACGGTGATTCTCAATTTGGAGAAATAGATGATGTAGAGATTTCAATGCCTTATTTAAGTGACCCGACTATAGTAGAAATTTCCCAATTATTTGGACTGTCTGAAACATACGGATGGAATGGAGGAGCATTAAGTAGATGGAATTACTTAGATAACCTTCTTAAGCATGGAATTGAGACTAACCGAATTAATGATATTCTTTCCTATCTATTTTCAAAACAGCAATTTACAGATAAACTTAAAAGGAAAACACCAGATCAGATTGAAGAGATCTATAATTATATCGTTAAGACAGTAATAGAACAGATTAATGGAATACTTTATTTTGGTGGCAATAAACTTACTATCATCAATCAAAGATTTCATATTATTCCAATAAATTCTACGATTAAAGTAACTACTCCTCAAGTAAAAAACATTGATCGAGAATACATTAAAGATATTTCTGAGAGGGCAATGCTTGATGTGGTAAATGGAAGTTATGACAGTGCAATCACTAAATCTAGAACATTATTAGAAGAAGTATTTTGTTATGTTATCGAAAACAAGAATGAAACGCCAACAGACAGTGGAGACATAGGTAGGCTTTATAAGCAAGTAAAAGGGTTATACAATATGCACACAGATAAAAACCTTGATAGACGAATCAATACACTACTTTCAGGTTTGGAAAAAATCGTTTCATCTATTGCTGAGATGAGAAACAATAATAGTGATGCGCATGGTGTTGGAAGTCAAAGAATTAGTATATCTGAGCATCATGCTAGACTTCTTGTAAATTCTGCAATGACTATGGCTGAATTTATACTTTCAGTGGGAAATAATACAAAATAATAAAGAGACCAGCCACATCAAGCCATTAAGTTTAAATGTGACTGGTCTTTTACTTTTGCCCCGCTTGAAGCTGTTTAGTTAAGTTTTTCTTCAATCCCTAAGTGAACGCTTCTTTTGGCGCTCATTTTTTGTAGACATATATTTAACGATTGGTTGGCTGACAACAATGCTCTTTACTAAAAAACATCTCCAAAATAAAAAACACCGTATCCTAAAGGGGTGCTTGTTCCTCCTGGCCTTTGGAATTTAGGACTAGACCTTATTAGTTATGCTTGCATCGGCGTTGATATGGTATCTGGGTATACCGAGATAACGGAGGAAAAATAAGATGATTAATATAATATGTGCTTTCTTTGTTTTTTATTAAGTATTATTTAGGGATACAGCCGCATCGCCATCAAGTCTCGAAATCCTTGATAAGTGAGGGAAGAGGCTGTCCAAAAAGTAGAATTTTGGAGGCAGCCTCTTCTATCGCATAATGAGGCATAAGCAAGTAGAACAAGACTAATTCAGGTAACCTAGAACCTATGGATTAAAAGTGCCTCCAACTTGGGTCCCGCTTGAGGTGTTTGACTGAAACTGAATATGATAACCATCATTGTTCGGAACGCCTTGGAATGTATGGCTTCGAGGGAAATTCCTGCTTACTTCTCCAGTGTCAGTATATGGAGTACTCCAGTCTTCCCATCCCCACCATTTATCTCTAACTACGCGATATGTCATATTAGGCCTTCCAGCATCAAGGCTTTCTTGCCAGTATTTTAAATTAACCTTTTCATTTGTTACTGTGATACCCTGATCACTTGTAACTGGACCTGTGCTGTTATATATTTTTGTGAAAGAATAAGATGCCGCCGAAGCGAGAGGTGCTCCTAGAATTGTTGCTCCAAGTAGGGCAGTAGTAGCTATCAATTTTTTCATATGTAGTTATCTCCTTATAATATTTTATTGATTTTCTGGTACCGCAGTTCCATCCACAATCAATTTCCATTCTCCATTGATTTTCTTAACTGGTAATGTTACCATATATTTTCTCTCGTTTTCAGAAATAAGAAATTTAGCTTTAGCTGAATCTGTACCATCTGGCGTTACGGAAAGTAATTTAGTATTTGCTCTGTCTTGATCATTTTGCTTAACATACTGAGCGTACTTTGATTTAACTTTTTCTTTTTTATCATAACTATTCAGAGATGCTTTTCCTTCATTTCCATTTTTCACATCATCATAATAAACGCGAACATCTTCTACATAACTGGCAGCTAAAGTTGCATCCCCATTATTCATAGCATTCACAAATTCGTTTAGACTCTTTTTTACCTGGTCCAAATTATCCTTTTCAACAGATATACTCTCAACATTTTCGGTGCTGATTTCTGCTGAAAAAACTGACGAAGAGGCTATTGGGCCTGTCACCATTATTCCCAGTAAAGAAAACCTAGCTATATACTTCTTTAGATTTTATTCAATTTTATTCCCCTTTGGTAAAATTAGTTAAATATTAACATTTATTATAACGTAATAATTTACTATATATGGGGATATTTTATTTTACAATATTTGTGATATATAATAACAATTATATTAATACAGACTACTTGTTATCTTAAAACGTTAGGGGGGATAATCTCATGAAAATGAAAACAATTTTTTTTGTTTTAATGCAACTATTTGGATGCTATGTTCTATTCAATGCCTATGAAGTTTTATCTATATATTTTAGTGATTCTCGTGGGGTAGGAGTAGGAATTACTAAACTTAATATTCTAATTAGTGTTCAAGATGGGCCTTTGCTTTTTTATGGCACTTTATTTTTAATAGTAGGATTACTTCTAATATTTTTTCCTTTCTTTTTAAGGAAACTAAAATGTAATTAATTAACGGCCCAGGGTAATTATTGTAACTATTCAGCATGTGGATAGTTACTTTTTTTAGATTTATAGTTTATGACCTGATTCTCTTGTCAAAGCTATATACATCTGGTTTGATAAATCGACAAACT
>NZ_KE952832.1 GCF_000466385.1 Aneurinibacillus aneurinilyticus ATCC 12856 | reverse complement strand
CACGCAGCCGAAGCTGTCGTCCGAGATTTTGTAAGAATACTACACAAGAGAAAAAGGCAGAGGGGCCCGGTTTTTATATTGTCGGGCGCTTCCTCCCTTTTTTCTTGTTTGCATCAAAGCTGGGGATAACATTTCATTTTGTATTTTTAATGAGAGGATGAGAAGACAATGGCGATCATGGAAGCAACGATGAAAAACTTTTTCTTGTTTCTTTCCCAAAGCAAATCAATGAATCAGGCAGCGAAGAAATGGGGGCTGCGTTTTGGCGCCAGTCGATTTATCGCCGGAGAGACGATTCAGGAAGCGATGCAAAAGGTGCAGAACTTAAACAAACAGGGGCTCCTATGTACGCTGGATCACATTGGCGAGTTCGTATTTAGCCGTGAAGAAGCGATTGAATCGGCAGACTATTGCGTAAAAACCTTGGATGCGATTCATCAAATGGGTGCAGTAAGCAACCTTTCGCTTAAATTGACCCAACTTGGCCTTGATATTGATGTTGAGTTATGCCGTCAGAATATGAGACGTATTCTGGACACCGCAAAGAAATATGGCAATTTTGTTCGTATTGATATGGAAGACTATGGACATTGCCAGCAGACGCTCGATTTGCTTGCTGAACTTCGCCATGATTACGATAATGTCGGTACTGTTATTCAGGCTTATCTGTATCGTACAGAAAAGGATATCGAAGATTTGAAAGGGGTTTCATTACGCCTAGTAAAAGGAGCGTATAAAGAATCTCCGGAAGTAGCTTATCCAGAAAAGAAAGATGTAGACGAGAACTATAAGAAAATTATCAAGATGCATTTGCTGAACGGAAGCTATACCGCAATCGCATCCCATGACGATGAGATTATCGAGTATACGAAGCGACTGGCCGACGAGTATAGCATTCCACGTGAACAATTTGAGTTTCAGATGCTATACGGTATTCGTACACAGTCTCAAATTGAGCTTGCGCAGCAGGGATATAAAATGCGTGTGTATGTCCCTTATGGAAACGACTGGTACGGGTATTTTATGCGTCGATTGGCGGAACGTCCGGCTAATGTAGCGTTTGTATTAAAAGGGATGGTTACAAAATAGAGTAAATGTTTTAAAATAATAAGGTTTGAAGGCCAAAAAGTTTTAAGACAGAGAAGAATAAAAAGTTGAGGGGGTTCAATGATGGATGTGCAGTTGCTGATTTCCATTACCGTGTATATGCTCGGCATGCTGCTAATCGGTTATTATGCTTACAAGCGTACTTCGAACTTAACGGATTACATGCTTGGCGGCCGTACGCTGGGTCCTGCTGTAACAGCGCTTAGTGCAGGTGCTTCTGATATGAGCGGTTGGCTTATGCTCGGTCTTCCGGGTGCCATGTTTGTGCAGGGATTGAGCGCTTCCTGGATCGCTATCGGCCTTACGCTTGGAGCGTATGCGAACTGGTTATATGTAGCGCCCCGTTTACGCACATATACAGAGACGGCCAATGCGATCACAATACCTGAATTTCTGGAGAAACGCTTTGATGACAAGACAAAAATTCTACGTATCGTATCCGGCTTGGTCATTATGATTTTCTTTACATTCTATGTTTCTTCGGGGCTTGTTTCTGGTGCCGTATTGTTTGAGAATTCATTCGGTATTAGTTACCATGTCGGCCTGTGGATTGTTGCAGGTGTTGTTGTAACATATACGCTATTCGGTGGTTTTCTTGCAGTAAGCTGGACCGATTTCGTACAAGGACTTATTATGGTCATTGCATTAATTATGGTTCCGGCTGTTACCGTCTTCAATACGGGGGGATCGATCGGTGGCTCATTTACGACCATTCATGAAATCGATCCAAAACTGATGGACATGTTCCAGGGAGCGACGCTTCTAGGCATTATTTCTTTATTCGCATGGGGACTGGGTTATTTCGGTCAACCTCATATTATCGTTCGCTTTATGGCTATTTCATCAGTAAAAGAAATAAAAACAGCCCGCCGTATCGGAATGGGTTGGATGATTTTCTCAGTCGTCGGAGCGATGTTTACTGGCTTTGTTGGAATCGCTTACTTTGCAAATAGAGGAATGAAGCTGACCGATCCTGAAACCGTGTTTATGGAGTTAGGGCATATCCTGTTCCATCCGTTAATTACGGGCTTCTTGTTGGCAGCCATCTTGGCAGCGGTAATGAGCACGATTTCGTCACAACTGCTCGTTACTTCGAGCTCATTGACGGAAGATATATACAAAACATTCTTCCGCCGTTCTGCTACTGATAAAGAGCTTGTTTCTATTGGGCGTCTCTCTGTGCTGGTTGTTGCGCTGATTGCACTTATGCTTGCATTCAATAAAAATAGTACAATTCTTTCGCTTGTCGGATATGCATGGGCGGGATTCGGGTCTTCATTCGGTCCGGTAATTCTTCTAAGCTTGTATTGGAAACGGATGAATAAGTGGGGCGCATTGGCCGGAATGATTGCCGGTTCAGCTACGGTTATTATTTGGACCCGTTTTCCTGGGTTATCAAAAATGCTATATGAAATGATACCTGGTTTTGCAGCAAGTCTTCTCGCTATTGTAGTTGTAAGCGTGATGACGGCCAAGCCGTCTGCGAAGCTGGAAGAGCAGTTTGAACAAGGTACTCGCTCTGCGTAAGTGTTATCATCCCCTTTTGTCCCATGACAAAGGGGGATTTTTGTTGCCTATTGTGAATAAAATGAACATGCGGAAGAGGAAGCGAGGCATAAACCGTATAAATAATGCTGGACATTTCGACATTAAGGCGTGGTTGGAGGTAGGAAAACAGGAGAAGGAAGGGGAGAGGGAGAGATACGTTCCGCACCTTGGAGGAAAAAGGGCAGCATGTCTTTTCCAACCCCTGAGGTTCTCTTTTTTTCTCCCCTCCTGCCACAAAAGGTTATGGATTCATCAAGTTTTAGATGTGTATACATATTTAATTTTCTATAACTGGTTCCTCGTGGATATCAACGGCACCGTACTTTTCCAGCAGATGGATAACGGGTCCGCGAAGTTCAGCCTTACTGATTTCGACAACAAGCACAACCTGTCCGCCTGTAAGATGTTGACTGATATGTTCTGACGTATATCGATTTATACCCAGATCAGCCAATCCCCCTATGATACCACCGGATGTAGCACCAGCCAGCATGGAAAGAATAGGGCCTGCTGCGATAATGGGACCGATACCGGGAATAAGCAGGGTTCCCATGCTAAAAGCAAGTCCTGCGGCGCCTCCGACGACGGAACCGATGGCCATGCCGTCAACGATTGGATCGGCACTAGCATCCCCTGTAAATGTGTCAGGGGTATTTGTTTTTTGCAAGAAAGAAATTTCTTCTTTTTTAACGTATTCCTGTAAAGCGTGAAATGCACGTTCCGCTTCTTCAGGAAGAGGAAACACAGCTACAATGTGAGGGTTCACAATAATCCTCCTTACAAGGTGCGCAAGTATTTTTCCACAGCTTTAATCTGTTCGTTGTCAAGTCCCTGGTTCGGAAGAGAGGGCATAGCACCCCGGCCATTCAGCAGCACCTCGGTCAGTTTATCGCCTGGAAGGCGCTGTCCTACCCCCTGGAGTCCCGGGCCGACCAGCCTTTCTTTGCTCAGATTGTGGCACCCAAGGCAATGCTGTTGAACGATGGTCTCTCCGTTTACTGGTTTATTGCCTGCTGTATCTTTTGTACGTTCGTTTACCGGCTGGGCCAGAACCGAGTAGCCGATCGCCCAGGCCGCCAGTACGATGTACGTAATGACGAGAAAACGCGGTACCTTGGCATTTGCCATCCGTATCCCCGCAACTTCCTCAATAGGTTCCTCATGCGTTGTTTTCTTCTTCTCGCGGCGTTCTTCATCCATTAATCCTACCTCCTAGCGTCCTTCAGTCGAAGGCGCCGGTTTTAAGCTCATCAAATAAGCAATTAAATCTTCGGTATCCTGGTCGGATA
Organism: Aneurinibacillus aneurinilyticus ATCC 12856; assembly: GCF_000466385.1. GTDB lineage: Bacteria > Bacillota > Bacilli > Aneurinibacillales > Aneurinibacillaceae > Aneurinibacillus > Aneurinibacillus aneurinilyticus. The sequence goes on along the minus strand of NZ_KE952832.1, from coordinate 18,068 downwards.
AATAGCTGTAGCTTGGCATGGTACTACCGGGAAATACTTGACGCGGATTTTTCAAATGTACACGGTGCCATTGTTCATTCCAGCGGGTTCCTACCCAGGTTAAATCAGACCCAGTGCGCACACTTCCTAACAGGTGCGGATAATCATGACGATAATCCTCAGGTACGGAGACCGGGCCTAGGGAGGAATCAGCTTTTACAGGCCGTACGAATTGCGTATGGCATACGTGGCAGCCTTCCCGGATGTAAACCTGGCGTCCACGGTATTCAGGAGAGTCGATCGCATAGTTTTTTATCTTGGCATTTGCGTTCTCCCGCTGCATGACTTCGTCGTAGAAAGGAAGCACCACAGTTGCGGCAACTCCAATAAAGAAAAGCAGGGACGCACCGATGATAAAAGGTCTCATGAATCTTTCTTTGCTTTGTCCGCTCATGCTCTTGCTCCTTTCCTCAAACTTACGCAGTAGATGTGGATTTTTCTTCAACCGATAAAAGTTGCCCGTCTTTAATTGAACGGCGAACATTGTAAGCAAACACGATTTGCCCGATAAACATTAGCGTACCGCCGATAGCACGAGCGATGGCAAACGGTTGCAAGGAGACAACTACCTCAAGAAACGGCACACCATATTGTTTTCCTTCTGTCCAGGCGAACCCTTGCATAACCCCTGCGGTCCAGGTGGTAAAAGCAAAAATAAGAAAACCGATAATGGATAGCCAGAAATGCCAATTCATCAACGTATCGCTGTAAATCTTGCGTCCGGTCAACGACGGTAGCGCGTGGTAGAATAGCGCGAATAGTACGAAGGAGAAGGCGCCAAATAACGGCATATGTGCATGCCCGATTATCCAGTTGGTGAATTTGAGAATCGCGCTCGGCTGCATTAAGGATTGGAAGGGACCTTGCAGACAGGTGATGAGATAAAAAATAGCTCCGGTTACAACAAATTTTAATGGCACGTTTTCCGATATCATGTGCCATTTTCCTTTCATCGTGCCAAATACGTTAGCAAGTACGGTCCATACCGGAATGATGAGCAGTACGGACGGGATGACACCTGCTTTCATTAACCATGCAGGAATGGGGCCATTCTGTAAGTGATGAGGACCGTTCCATACATAGAATGTAGCGATCGTCCAGAATCCTATTAACGAGAGCTTATGACTGTAGAGCGGATTTTTGGAGAGTAGCGGAAGCAAGTAATAGATGAATCCGACTCCTACCGTCGTAAACCAGAGACCGATAACGTTATGACCGTAAAACCACCCCGCCAGCGCCTGCGGAATGCCCGTGATAAAATAGGTGACAATGTTGCCAATAATATAGAGAAACGGTAACCAAATGAGAGAGCCCATGAAATACCAGAGGCTGACATAAAGCTGGCTTTCGTTCCGCTTCGCAATCGTCTTAAAACAAATATAAGCTGCTCCCGCTACCAGCACGATTAAGTATACATCCAGAGGCCAGGTTGACTCCGCGTATTCGATTGTAGTCGTATAGCCCATAGATAAAGTAACGATTGCGGCCACGATATAGATATTCCACAGGATGCCGATTGCATGGGCAAGACGAGGATGTTCGAGTGATTTACGTGTTAGCTGCGGAATAATGTAGAACAATCCGCCTGCGTATGCCATCGACAGCCATCCGAATAGTACAACATGCGTATGTGCAGGACGAATGCGGCCATAAGAGAGGTATTTTTGAAGAAATTCGCCCCATACCAGGAAATTAGGCCATACATATTTAATAGCGAGAATAAGCCCGATCGTCATTCCAATCAGAAGCCATGTGATGGAAGAGTAGAAGAATAGACGGACCACTCTGTTTTCATTGTGTGCAATGGCTGTCATAACAGACTCCTTTCATAAAGCTTTGGAATAAAATCATGTTAAGTATTTCCTGAGCAAAGAAAAATATTCTAGGAGAAGGAGAATGAAGAGAAATGTCGAAATATACATACAAGATAAACATCCCTTTCGATATATATTGACAATCCCGATTTTTTTGAATAAACTTAACACGAGTGAATGCTCATTCATTATTTGGGATTTGAGGGAATGGTATGGCGAAAAAGACAGGGGAGAAATATCAAAACATTATTGAGGCGGCCGTGAAGGTAATTGCCCGTTATGGCTATCATCAAGCGCAAGTATCAAAAATCGCCCGGGAGGCTTCGGTTGCAGACGGGACAATTTATCTTTATTTCGATAATAAGGATGACATATTGATCTCGCTGTTTAAGGAGAAGATAGGTGCTTTCATCGATACAGCCCGAACGCGGATTGAACAGCTGGACAGAGCCGATGACCGTCTGCGTGAGCTCATCTATATGCACCTATGGCAAATGTCGCAAGATCGCAATTTAGCTATTGTGACTCAGATTGAAACGCGACAATCCAACCCGGTACTCAGAGCGGGAATTTATGACGTGCTCAAGCATTATTTGAATTTGATTGATGAGGTGGTTTTTCTGGGGAAAAAACAAGGAATATTCGGACCAGATGTGGACCACCGGATAGCACGCAAGATGATTTTTGGTACGTTGGATGAAGTTGTCACTTCATGGGTTATGAACGAGCGGGATTATAACCTTATCAACCTTGTCGAATCTATCCATAACCTTTTCATTAACGGACTGAAAGTGGCAAAACAGTGAATTTGCACAAAATATAGCGACTAAGTAAAGAGAAAATTATTATAATTTAGTAGACAGGCAATTTGCTGAAAATAAGTATAATGGAAATTGTCCGTCCACATTTCAGGTTATGGAGGGAGAGAACCAATGGAGTTTACCAATGTCAAGCTTGAAGTGGAAAACAGGGTGGGATATATCAGAATTGATGCGCCCCCCGCAAATACGCTTAGTTCCGTTACGCTTTCGGGATTGAGTGAAGCTTTTGATTACGTTGAAGGAAACAGTGACGTAAAGGTAGTTGTAGTAACTGGAGCCGGGAAATTTTTTGTTGCAGGGGCGGATATCAAGGAGTTCACAAATGCATTTGATAACCCGAAGGCAGCTGAACAGATGGCTCATACCGGACAGAAGCTATTTGACAGAATTGAGAATTTCTCTAAGCCAGTAATCGCCGCTGTCAATGGAGCAGCACTGGGTGGAGGACTGGAGCTGGCGATGGCATGTCATATGAGATATGCAGCTGAAGATGCTAAATTGGGATTGCCCGAACTTAATCTGGGGCTTATTCCTGGCTTTGGAGGAACACAACGGTTGGCCCGTTTGACCAATCAAGCGAAAGCGTTGGAATTGATTCTAACAAGCCAGTTTATTGATGGTAAGGAAGCGGAACGTATCGGGTTAGTTAATCATGCAATTCCGCTAGCTTCTCTAATGGATGAGGTAAAGAAAACTGCTGAGCTTATTGCGCTTCAAAAAAGCGCTGTCTCTGTATCGGCTTCTCTTAAAGCGGTTACATATGGACTGCAGGAAGGACAGGAAAAGGGTATGGAGAAAGAAGCGATTCTATTCGGGGAGCTGTTTGCATCGGATGATATGAAAGAGGGCGTCGGCGCTTTCATTGAGAAACGCAAAGCGCAGTTTACCGATAAGTAAAATGGTGGCAAGTTTCGTTCACGCTATTGCCCGAAGTCATAGCAAGGCGCTGAACCTCTTAAATAAATCAGCATTGAAGTCAAAGGAGGATATATATGAACATTCTTGTATGCTTGAAGCAAACGTTTGATACGGAAGAGAAAATCGTGCTCGAAAATGGCACGATTAGCGAAGATGGCGTTGAATTCATCATGAATCCGTATGATGAATATGCGGTAGAAGAAGCAATTACGCTACGCGACGAGCATGGCGGCGAAGTTACTGTCATTACGGTTGGACCGGAGCGGGCTGAGAGCGCGCTGCGGACCGCACTGGCGATGGGTGCGGACAAAGCCGTCATCGTTGATGATGAAGAGATCCATACAGACGAATACAGCGTTGCTAAAATTCTGGCTGCCGTGATCAAGGACCGCGAATACGATATTATCCTCGGCGGCAATATGGCGGTGGATAACGGCTCCGGGCAAGTAGGTCCTCGCCTGGCGGAAGAGCTGAACATCGCACAAGTAACGACCATTACGAAGCTGAGTGTAGATGGTGGAAAAGCAACCATCGAACGCGATGTGGAAGGGGATACGGAGACGATCGAAGTCTCCCTGCCGGTGCTGGTTACCGCACAGCAAGGCTTGAACGAACCGCGATATCCTTCGCTACCGGGCATCATGAAAGCGAAGAAAAAGCCAATGGAACGCCTTACGATAGACGATCTGGGCATTGACGGAGAGGTTGCGGCGAAGACGAGTGTCATCGAAACCTTCCTGCCACCGAAGAAAGAAGCGGGACGTATCCTGAGTGGGGATGTGGCGGATCAAGTAAAAGAACTGGTACAGCTTCTTCGCAACGAAGCGAAAGTAATCTAAGGTCAGAGGAGGACGAGCGATATGAGCAAAAAAGTATTGGTGGTAGCAGAAGCGAGAGATAAAAGCCTACGAAACGTATCCTTTGAAGCGCTGACGGCAGCGCAGCGCATCGCGGAAGGCGGCGACATCGTCGCGGTAACCTTCGGCAGTGATGCGGCCAGCCATGTGGCTGATCTTGGGAAATACGGGGCCGCAAAAGTATATGTAGTGGCAAACAAAGAGCTGGATACGTATACGACGGATGCGTATTTCCAGGCTTTGCGTCAGGTTATTGAAGAGGTTCAGCCGGATGCGATTCTGATGCCGCATACAGCGATTGGAAAAGATTTAGCCCCGCGCATTGCCGCCCGCCTTGGTCTTGGCCTCGTATCGGATGTGATCGATGTTCAGATAGAAGGTGGCGAGGTAATATTCACCCGTCCAATTTATGCAGGGAAAGCATTTGAGAAGAAGAAAGTAACGGACGGTACCGTGTTTGCCACGGTACGGCCGAACAATATCGCAGCGGAAGAGACAGCCGGTTCGGCTGAAAAAGTCGATTTCAATGCAGAGATCAAGGACCTGCGTACAATCGTAAAAGATATCGTACGCAAAACGACAGGCGGCGTTGACCTGTCGGAAGCAAAAGTGGTCGTATCCGGCGGCCGCGGCGTGAAGTCGGCGGAAGGATTCAAACCGCTGCAAGAGCTGGCAGAGGTGCTGGGGGGGGCGGTTGGCGCATCCCGTGGTGCATGCGATGCTGAATACTGCGATTATTCATTGCAAATCGGCCAAACCGGAAAAGTGGTCACGCCGGATCTGTACATTGCGGCGGGGATCTCAGGCGCGATTCAGCATTTGGCAGGCATGTCCAGTTCTAAAGTCATTGTTGCGATTAACAAAGATCCGGAAGCACCGATTTTCCAGATTGCCGACTACGGTATCGTTGGCGACCTGTTTGAGGTCGTTCCCCTGCTTACAGAAGAATTTAAGAAAGTTCTGGTATAATTCAGGTTGAAGCAAAGCAGCACCACATACGGTGCTGCTTTTTTTTCGGTGTGGAGCTGTATGGCGTGAAAGTTGAATCAGAATATCAATTGTCTCTACCATAGAGCCCTTCAGATGTTTTGCGGTCCCGCCTGGCTGAGGCAAAAAGCGGCCCTCTCTGCTTCTGTGTGGGAGACGAACCGACGCCGTTTTGAGGCACGGTGTGGTGACGATCCACTCTGGATCGTGCTGGATAATCAACATCTTTGATGTTAATACACTTTTCACTTTGTACATAGTGTTTCGCAAGTGGATATTTTGAGGTAAGGATGGTATACTGTTAGTGGTATATATTTGTTGTATACCGCCACACAAATATTTGAATTCAAGTAGGAACTTGAGATAAAAGGAGGAAGTTACATATGGCAATTGTAAATGTAACAGACAACACATTCCAAAATGAAGTAGAGGGCAGCGGCACCGTGCTGGTTGACTTCTGGGCTCCTTGGTGCGGTCCTTGCAAAATGATTGCTCCGGTTCTTGAAGAGATTGACGGCGAGATTGGCAGCAAAGTTAAAATCGCTAAAGTAAACATTGACGAAAATCCAGAGTCCACACAGCGTTTTGGCGTAATGAGTATTCCAACACTGATGCTGGTAAAAGACGGTCAGGTAGTTGACAAAATCATCGGCTTCCAGCCGAAAGAGAGCCTGTTAAGCGCTATTAACAAGCATCTGTAAACTTGCGTGTCAAGTCCTCCGGTTTCCACAATCGGGGGACTTCTTCATTCAGGCTTAATGTAAGGTAAGAAGGCCGCATAACCGAGTCGTTTGTTTCTTTGTTCACAATATGTATGTTTCGGTGTGCGCCCTGCTTATCTTTAGCGGCCATTGTATCTGTTTTGGAGAGGAAGGGAAGACCGAATGGACACATTGAAAGAAAAGCTCAGTCTTTTGCCCGATAAACCAGGCTGTTATCTAATGAAGAATGCAGCTGGCGAAGTTATCTATGTCGGTAAAGCCAAAGTGTTAAAAAACCGTGTTCGTTCTTATTTCACGGGTAGTCACGATGGAAAAACGCAACGTCTCGTTCAGGAAATCGTTGATTTTGAATACATTGTCACTTCTTCGCCGGTCGAAGCTTTATTATTGGAATGTAATCTAATTAAGAAGCATGACCCGCGTTATAACGTATTGCTTAAAGACGATAAAACGTACCCATACATCAAAATCACAAATGAAGAACATCCGCGTCTGGAAATTACCCGAAAAGTCATAAAAGACGGAGCCAAATATTTCGGTCCATATGCCAATGCAGGAGCTGCTCAGGAGACGAAAAAATTGTTGGATAGGCTCTACCCGCTTCGTAAATGCAAGAATATGCCAAAAAATGTCTGTCTCTATTATCACATGGGACAGTGTGTTGCTCCTTGTGAATATGAGATCGACATTAAACAATATGAAGAAATGATTGAGCAAATCACCCGATTTCTAAATGGGAGCTATGGGGAGATTAAACAAACCCTTAAGCATCAAATGGAAGAAGCGGCCGAGAATTTAGAATTCGAGCGTGCCAAAGAACTACGCGATCAAATTCAATATATCGAGGCTATTATGGAAAAGCAGAAAGTCACATTCAGTGACAACATTGACCGTGATGCCTGGGGCTATCATGCTGACAAAGGTTGGATGAGTATACAGGTCTTCCACATTCGTCAGGGTAAAATGATCGAACGGAATGTTGCTTCATTCCCGTACTATAGTGAGGAGCACGAAGATTTTATTTCTTATGTCGCCCAGTTTTATTTGAAGGAGCATGTTCGTCCCAAAGAAATTCTTCTGCCTGTAAGCGAAGGAACAGAAGAGCTGGAAGAGGCGATAGGGACGAAGCTGCTTTTTCCGCAACGCGGACCAAAAAAACAATTGACGGATATGGCCCGGGAGAATGCCCGCATCGCTCTGGAGGAAAAATTTGCACTTATGGCGCGTGATGAAGCGCGGTCAGTTCAGGCAGTACAGAAGCTTGGCGATGTGCTGGGTATCGGCTATCCGAAGCGTATTGAGGCATTTGATAATTCTAACATTCAAGGTGTCGATCCGGTCTCGGCGATGATTGTGTTTACAGATGGTAAGCCGGACAAGAAGGAATACCGTAAGTACAAAGTGAAGTCTGTAGTCGGGCCAGATGATTATGGTACGATGAGAGAGGTCGTACGCCGCCGTTACACGCGTGTGCTGAAAGAGGGGCTAGTACTGCCAAACCTTATTGTTATTGATGGTGGTAAGGGCCAGATTTCCGCCGCAGTCGATGTACTGGAAAATGAACTGGGACTATTTATACCCGTCTGTGGCTTAGCAAAGGACGAAAAGCATCGTACTGCTCAGCTATTAGTTGGCGATCCACCTATTCCAGTAGAATTGAAGCGAGACAGCAATGAATTCTATCTTCTGCAGCGCATCCAGGATGAAGTGCACCGATTTGCTATTACATTTCACCGTAGCACTCGGGGCAAGACGATGTTCCAGTCTAGATTGGACGATATTCCAGGTATAGGTGAAAAGCGTAAGAAGCTTCTTTTAAAACATTTTGGCTCTATCAAACGCATGAAAGAAGCATCTGTGGATGAGTATAGAAACCTTGGGATTGGAGACAAGCTGGCACGTCAAATTCTCGAACATTTACGCGAAGAACAGGAAGAGGCGGCTCGTGATTCAGAATGAAGACGGTTGTCTTTCTGATTCGTGTGTGGTACCATGTGTACAAATTGAATATTCACATGATGAACGCCTCACTTAAACAAGGTGAGGTAGAGGCGCGAAAACCATAAGTATCCTGCTGGAGGAATGAGAATCCGGAGAAAGCGGGGGAAAGGGGAATTCGCCGAAATGGCAGAACGAATCTCGACGTCTGCTGTTGGGCCTGCATTGAATAAGTGCAGGACTGTCACCGGATTATCGTCCCGGATAGCCGGTGGAGTACTATCTCGCACAGGGAATTGGGAAGTGAGCGTTAGCTGGATAGATTTGAGTATATAAGACAACAGCTAAGGCAGACGGCCTTTGTGTTGTCTTTTTTGTTTTGTCTGCGTCCTCTCTCTACCTTTCATATGTGCGGGATACTTAAAAACAAGCAGAAGCAGCACGCAAATGTTAAGGGAGGTAGCGAAAGATGAGTCTTATCGTACAAAAATTTGGCGGAACGTCTGTCGGCACTGTTGAACGAATTCAGGCGGTAGCCCGACGTATCGCATCGGCTGTGCAGGCCGGACACAGCATTGTGGCAGTTGTCTCTGCCATGGGAAAATCCACTGATGCCTTGGTCGATATGGCCAAGCAAATTACGGATATACAGAGTCCGCGTGAGATGGATATGCTGCTGACAACAGGGGAACAGGTATCTATCGCGCTATTGAGCATGGCGCTTCAGGCAATAGGACACGATGCTGTCTCTATGACAGGTTGGCAGGCAGGCATTACAACAGAGAACATACATATGAGGGCGCGGATTGATCATATTGATGAGTCGCCGGTTCGGAAAGCTTTACAGGAAGGTAAAGTCGTTATTGTTGCCGGATTCCAGGGAGTTTCTCCGAATGGTCAGATTACGACGCTTGGCCGAGGCGGATCGGATACAACGGCGGTAGCCTTAGCGGCAGCGCTTCATGCGGATATGTGTGAGATATATACGGATGTAGACGGAGTATATACAGTAGACCCGCGTCTTGTTCCTGGCGCCCGGAAGCTAACCAGCATCTCTTATGATGAGATGCTGGAGCTTGCAACGCTGGGTGCAGGTGTACTGCATCCACGTGCGGTGGAATGTGCGAAGCAGCACCGCGTACACTTGGTTGTACGTTCAAGCTTTAATGAGGAGGAAGGAACCGTAATTAAGGAGGAGGCAAATATGGAACAAGGACTGGTTGTGAGCGGGATTGCCCATGATAAAAACGTAGCAAAAATTACAGTAGCTGATTTGCCGACAAAAGTAGATGCAATGGCTAAACTTTTTGCGATTTTGGCTAAGGAACATATTAATGTAGATATTATCGTGCAGAGTGCTTATGAAGCGAATACAATGAATGTCTCATTCTCCATTAGCGGAGATGAGGTTAAGAGAACGCTTGATGTGCTGCTCGCGCATAGAGAGACGCTTCAGTTCGGATATGCAGTAGCAGAAGAACATCTTGCTAAAGTATCCATTGTGGGGGCAGGTATGATTACGAATCCCGGCGTGGCTGCACAGATGTTCAACTGTTTAGCTGATACAGGTGTAGAGATGAAGATGGTTTCTACCTCTGAAATAAAGGTTTCGTGTGTAATTCCTATGGCACAGATGGAAGAGGCTGTACGCGGCTTACATGCTTCGTTTGAATTGGATGCGAAAGAAGCTGCAGTTGTGTACGGAGTTTGTTAATTCTATATTTTTTCAAGAAAAAGAGCTCACCGTTTTTTAACGGATGAGCCCTTTTTTAATGGCTGGGAAAGCATATACCGTTTTACTGTCGTAAAGTGATATCTTATTCTTATTTTTCCTTCCTTTCTTATACTGCGATTTGATCATTGCGTAGTGAGGCAGGCAAAAGACCGGCAGAAGCGAGGCGGCGGCGGACCAGAACGCCGATGTAGGAAGCTACCGCAATTTTGACCAGATCGGGAATTACGAATAATCCCATACCGATTCCGAATGCCTGAGTCCATGGCAGGTGCATGACAAACTTCAACTGGGTTACCCCTAATGCGTAAATAATGATTAATCCGACAATATTAGCAAGAAATGCACGGAAGAATGTGATATTCCTACCTTTAAGCATTGTTCCTATAACGAATACAGCCACCGCGTAGCCGATGAGGTATCCGCCTGTTTTGCCGACGATGATACCGAAACCTGCCATGAACTGGACAAATATCGGAGCCCCTACTGCGCCGAGCAGTAAGTATAGAAGAACGGCGATCGTGCCATAGCGTCGGCCCAAAATGATGGGAGTAAGTGCGATGGCGAAATTCTGCAAAGTGAATGGAACTTGCGGAATGAATGAAAAGGAAATTTGAGCAGAAACTGCAATGAATGCGCAAAATAATGCCGACAAAACAAGCATTTTAATGTTTTCAGATCGCATAATTTTCACCTTTCTTATAATATGTTAACTTGTTATGACTTAAAGTTTACAAATAAGCGATAGTTTTTGTCAATATTGACATTAGTCTGTAAAAACTTTAGTATTGAACTAACTCAAAGAAAGACGGAATAAAATGATTATAGCTCTTATCAAGAGAGGCGGAGGGACTGGCCCGATGAAGCCCGGCAACCCCGTACATATGTACGGATAAGGTGCCAATTCCAGCAGGACGGACGTTCGTTCTGGGAGATAAGGGGAGGTTATGTAAGATGTAGGCGCCTCTTCCTTATAGGAAGAGGCGCTTTTTGATGGAGTGCGGAGACAATAGAGCAGATAAAGGCTGGGAAGGAGTGAGCAAGCGCATGGTACGGAACATGGTAGTGGACGAAATAACGCTGGAGTGCGGAGATACATTGAAGCAAGTTAACGTTACATTCGAGACGAGCGGAACGCTGAATGAGGAGAAAACAAACGCCATTCTGGTGTGTCACGCGCTTACCGGTGATGCATGCGCGGTTGGAGACGAGAATACGCCGGGGTGGTGGGAAGGCCTTATTGGCTCGGGACGTTATATCGATACGAATAAATACTTTGTGGTAACGGCCAATGTATTGGGAGGCTGTGCCGGCACGACGGGACCCGCATCTGTTCATCCGGAGACGGGAAAGCCGTACGGTTCGGATTTTCCTGTTGTTACAATTCGTGATATGGTGCAGCTACAATATAAAATGGTGAAAGGTTTGGGGATCGAGAAGCTGTTTGCCGTTGTCGGCGGCTCTATGGGGGGCATGCAAGTATATGAGTGGGCGGTGATGTATCCGGAAATGATGCATCTTATTCTGCCAATTGCTACGTCAGCTCGTTTGTCTGCTGTCGCCATTGCTTATAATGATGTAGGTCGACAGGCAATCCTGTCTGACCCGGAATGGAATAAAGGGCACTATTATCCAGGTAAAGGCCCGGTGAATGGATTATCAATTGCTCGAATGCTGGGAATGATTACGTATCGAACGGCAGATTTGTTTGAATACCGTTTTGGGCGACGCTTGAAAGATGAACAAACTGTTACACAATTTGATTGTACGTTCAATATTGAGAGTTATTTACGTTATCAGGGACAGAAGCTGGTTAGTCGCTTTGATGCCAACAGCTATCTCTATTTATTAAAAGCGATGGATTTGCATGACATTGGCAGAGGGCGTGGTGGGATTAAGGCAGCGCTTGAGAGTGTGAAGGCTAAGGTGCTCTCTGTGGCGATTTCAAATGATTTGTTATACCCCGCCGACCATCAGGAGGAAGTAGTAGAGATGCTTAAAGAATTGGGAAAAGAAGTAGAATATCATTTTGTCGAATCTATTTATGGCCATGATGGGTTTCTTGTCGAATTTGTAAAGATTGGACCATTGGTAAAACAGTTTATTGAAAAGCATGCCAGCATATGTAATCATTCAACCGCTTCACGTTAATTCAAACCGATTATCGTGGTATTTCGACAATTTGTCCGTCGCTTTCCTTGACGCTGTCACTTTCACGGAGTAAAATAAATTTGTCATAAAGTCTTCATTTATTCTTAAGGCTTCCTCAGGAAGCTTTTCTTCATGTCAAGTATGTAGACTGGAGTGGGTAAAGGGGGAGTTCCAGAGAGAAAAACAGAGTGGTGGGAAAACCTAAAACCGGTAGAGAAGTTGGAGAGAGTTCGGATTTGTCGAATGTTTTTGTGAAAAATGTGTCAAACTAGAAAACCTGAAGCGTATCCTTGTGAAAGGGGGAGTCTATGCAATGATGAATCACCGTCATTTTTTTAACCGTAAACTACATTCCCTGCTAGGGGTTGTACCGATCGGGGGATTTTTGTTCGTTCACTTATTTACGAATTTTTATGCTACACGTGGCGAAGCAGCTTTCCTTGAGCGTGTCGAAATTATGGAAGGGATTCCTTTCGTATCCCTGATTGAAATCGTGTTTATTTTCTTACCTATTTTGTACCACGGTATTTATGGACTCTATATTGCGTTCCAAGCCAAGAACAATGTAGGTAACTACGGATTTTTCCGTAATGTCATGTTCATGCTGCAGCGTGTAACAGGCGTTATCACGCTTATTTTTATTACATGGCACGTATGGGAAACGAAGATGCAAATGGTCATCGGCAATGTGGAAGCGACAGGCTTTTTCACATTAATGAACGAAATTCTAACCAATCCATTTATGCTGGTCTTCTATATTGTTGGTTTGCTATCTGCAACATTCCACTTTGCAAACGGTCTGTGGAGCTTTGCCGTAAGCTGGGGTATCACGGTAGGTCCTCGTGCACAGCGCATCTCCACATATGTGACAATGCTTATTTTCGTGTTAATGTCGGCAATGGGATTGATGGCTCTGTTCTCCTTTGCAAATCCCGTTGATGTAGCACAAGCAATTCAAAAATAGGGGGTTAGAGCATGAGTAAAGGTAAAGTTATCGTAGTTGGCGGCGGTTTGGCAGGCTTAATGTCTACAATTAAAGCTGCTGAGGCCGGATATCCGGTAGAGTTGTTTTCTCTTGTTCCTGTAAAACGCTCTCACTCTGTTTGTGCGCAGGGCGGTATTAACGGAGCGGTAAATACAAAAGGTGAAGGGGATTCCCCGTGGATCCACTTTGATGATACGGTATACGGCGGAGACTTCCTCGCAAATCAACCGCCTGTAAAAGCGATGTGTGATGCCGCACCTGGCATTATTTATATGTTTGACCGCATGGGTGTTATGTTTAACCGTACACCGGAAGGTCTGATTGACTTCCGTCGCTTTGGTGGTACGCAGCATCACCGCACAGCTTTCTCTGGTGCTACGACTGGTCAGCAGCTTCTGTACGCTTTGGACGAGCAAGTACGCCGTTGGGAAGTGAACGGTCTCGTTACAAAATACGAAGGATGGGAATTCCTGTCCGCTGTTCTTGATGATGAAGGCGTATGCCGTGGTATTACCGCACAGAACCTGCGCTCAATGGAAGTGAAGTCTTTCAAAGCTGACGCGGTTATTCTTGCAACAGGTGGCCCTGGCATTATTTTCGGTAAGTCTACAAACTCCGTCATTAATACGGCGACAGCTGCATCTGCAGTATATCAACAGGGAGCGGCCTACGCGAACGGGGAATTCATCCAGATTCACCCGACTGCGATTCCAGGAGATGACAAGCTGCGTCTGATGTCAGAGTCTGCACGTGGTGAGGGCGGACGTGTATGGACGTATAAAGACGGTAAGCCTTGGTACTTCCTTGAGGAGAAATATCCGGCTTACGGTAACCTTGTTCCACGTGACATTGCAACACGTGAAATTTTTGATGTTTGTGTTAACATGAAGCTAGGTATTAATGGCGAGAACATGGTATATCTCGACCTGTCGCATAAAGATCCACATGAGCTGGATATTAAGCTGGGCGGTATTATCGAGATTTATGAGAAGTTCGCCGGTGATGATCCGCGCAAAGTTCCGATGAAGATCTTCCCAGCAGTTCACTATTCCATGGGTGGTCTGTGGGTCGACTATAACCAAATGACGAAGATCCCTGGTTTGTTCGCTGCGGGCGAATGCGATTACTCCCAGCACGGTGCAAACCGCTTGGGTGCTAACTCCTTGCTATCTGCGGTATTCGGCGGTATGGTAGCCGGACCGAAAGCGATTGAGTATATTAAAGGACTGAACAAGTCTGCTGAAGATGTTTCGTCTACCATTTTTGATGCACAAGCGAAGAAAGAACAAGAGAAATATGATCGCATTACGAACATGACAAGCGGTACGGAAAATGCCTACAAGATTCACCGTGAGCTTGGGGAATGGATGACTGACAATGTAACGGTTGTTCGTTATAACGATAAATTGAAACAAACAGATGAGAAGATTCAAGAACTCATGGAACGCTATCAGAATATCAACATTAACGATACATCCAAATGGAGCAACGCAGGCGCTTCTTTCACTCGTCAGCTGTGGAATATGCTTGCACTTGCCCGCGTTATTACCATTGGTGCATTGCAGCGTAATGAAAGCCGTGGTGCGCACTACAAACCGGATTTCCCGGAACGTGATGACGACAACTTTATGAAGACCACGATGGCGAATTTCGACCCGGCAACTAATGCGCCGAAGATTTCGTATGAAGATATTGATGTGTCGCTGATTAAACCTCGTAAGCGTGACTACTCGAAAACACATGAAGTAGCTGAGAAGAAGTAGCAGAAAAAAAGGGGTGAAGAGAAATGGCTGAACAACAAAAAACCATTCATTTGATTATCACCCGTCAGGATGGTCCTGATGGAACGCCATATAAGCAGGAATTTAAAATTCCATATCGTCCAAATATGAATATTATCAGTTGCCTAATGGAAATCCAGCGCAACCCGGTAACGGTTGACGGTAAGGAAGTCGCTCCGATCGTATGGGAAATGAACTGCCTCGAAGAGGTATGTGGTGCTTGTTCCATGGTTATTAACGGCAAGCCGCGTCAGTCTTGCACGGCGTTGGTTGATAAGCTTGAACAGCCGATTCGTCTGGAACCGATGAAGACATTCCCGATAAATCGTGACCTTGCTGTTGATCGCAGCCGCATGTTCGATGCATTGAAGCGCGTAAAAGCATGGATTCCGATTGATGGTACGCATGACCTTGGTCCGGGACCGCGTATGCCAGAAGTGGATCGTCAATGGGCGTATGAATTGTCCCGCTGCATGACTTGTGGCGTATGTTTGGAAGCATGTCCAAATGTAAATGACAAGTCTCCGTTCATCGGTGCATTCGCCATCTCCCAGGTACGTCTGTTTAATGAACATCCGACTGGTAAGATGAACGCTGAAGAGCGTCTAGAGGGTTTGATGGGTGAAGGGGGCATTACGGATTGCGGTAACTCGCAAAACTGCGTGCAATCATGCCCGAAAGGTATTCCGCTCACTACGTCTATTGCTTCGATGAACCGTGCTACAACAGTATATTCAATTAAGAATTTCTTCCGTAACTAATACGGATATATAAGCACCCTGCCAATTTGGCGGGGTGTTGTTTTTTTGAATTTGTTATCTAATTCCTTTTGTTTGGTTGACATATAAAGTGGCGCCTCTTTATAATTAATGTTAACTAAATTGAAAATAATGTTGACAATATGAGGAGGAGCCATGCAAACACCAGTATTAGAAACAAAACCGAAAACTGATTGGGAAACGCTTGCAGAGGAAGTACTCGCAGGTAAAAAACTTACGAAGGAAGAAGCGTTGAGCATTTTACAGGCACCGGATACAGAAGTACTGGCATTGCTTCAAGGGGCATATCGTATTCGTAGCCACTATTACGGGAATAAAGTAAAGCTTAATATGATTATTAATGCAAAAAGCGGACTTTGTCCAGAGGACTGCGGCTATTGTTCGCAATCCATCGTCTCCAATGCACCGATCGAGAAATATCCGCAGCTCTCCAAGGATGTATTGGTGGATGGTGCGGCTAAAGCGAAAGAATCAAAAGCAGGTACATACTGTATTGTAATGAGCGGACGTCGCCCGACTGATAAAGAAGTGGATAATGTAGCCGAGGCAGTACGTGAGATAAAAGAGCAGCATAATATGAAGATTTGTGCTTGTCTAGGGCTCATTACACCAAATCAAGCAGCGAAACTAAAAGAGGCCGGTGTTGATCGGTTCAACCATAATATCAATACATCGGCATCCAATCATACAAATATTACATCCACTCATACGTATGATGACCGTATCGACACACTGAATAATGTTAAGGAAGCAGGCATGTCTCCTTGTTCTGGTGTTATTCTTGGTATGGGTGAAAGTGATGAGGAGATTGTCGAGATGGCATATGCGTTATATGAAATTGATGCTGATTCTATTCCAGTCAACTTTTTAAATGCAATTCCAGGTACCCCATTGGAATCGATGAAGAAGCTGGGAGCGATAAAGTGTCTCAAAGCGCTTGCGCTATTCCGTTATATTAATCCAACGAAGGAAATTAGAATTTCAGGCGGAAGGGAAGTAAACTTGCGCCATTTGCAACCGATGGGTCTATATGCCGCCAATTCGATATTTGTCGGCGATTATTTGACAACAGATGGACAGCGGACACAGTGGGATCATGAAATGATTGAAGACCTTGGATTTGAAATCGAGGACTGTGCATTTGATAGTGAGCCTCCTTCTATAAATGCTGATATATCAACGGTTTGACCTGTTTTTAACAGTGATAAAAAATTTTTCATTACTATCTTTAACCTAGATTATTCACCAACCAACACAAAATCCCACGGAAAAGTTGACTTGTTGGCTTTTCCGTGGGATTCTCTTTTTCACTTAAAAGATGAACGCACGTATTGCATTCATGAAAATGAACAGCTACTTTGTCAAAAAATTTATCCGTTTATCGCAGGTTATCAAGCGGACCGTTTAACACATGATCCGATTTTTACACAAGTGCGGTACACCTGAACTCGCTTCTCAACCGTCGTTATCAAGATTCTTCAAGCGCTTTGACACGCAAGCACTTCATCAACTTCAAGTAGCGAATCAGGAATTATTTGATAGAGTTCATCACGCCCGATAATCAAAAGCACTGATTTTTGATTTAGATTCCACACATGCTGATACATATGGAAACTAAGAACATTCATCCTACTAAAGCGAGTACTTTTTCATTTCAAGCCCCTGAAAATCTTTCTAATAGGAATGCTTATTAAAGTAATGAATATTTTTCCAAAAGAAAAAAAGCAACGCTATTCGTCGCTCTCTACTGATTCGTTATGGCTCGTTTGATTAGCTTTACATCCGTCGCTAAATCGTCTACTTGCTTTTGTACATCCGCAACTGGAGAATGTATATCACTATTTGCTGCTGTTTGTTCTCTAATGACTTCTAATTTGTGATTTAGTTCAGTAAATTGTTCGTCAACACTATCGAATCGTTGCTTCATTTCTTTTTTTATATCCTGCATTTCAGCAAGGATTTGCTTGAGTATTTCCTCCATCGATTATTCTCCTAGCATATATATGAATGTATTATATCATGGTTGTTGCTATATTTTCCTTCTACATTCTGCAGAAACCCCACAAAGCCACTTCTTCCTGCTTTTTCGCTTTTTGTATGTCATCGACCTTCGGTAGTTTTTACACTACTGATGGTCGACGCCGATGTTTCGAGCGGTTTTGCGAGGTGTCAAGGCAGCAGGTAAAATCCCCGGCCAGCTACCAGGATAAGGCGCCCACGGAAGCCGGGATTTTCCAACTGTCATGGTCGTCGAATCGACAAGCAAAAGCTCTTTTGGAAAGCCACTAGCCCGTCGGAAGTGGCGGTTACAGCGTGACAGCGCGAGACTAAACACCTCTTTTATCATGCCATACGGGCACCTGTCCGGCCTTTTTAGAAAGAGCGAAAAAATGAAAGGCAGGAACGCCGTACGTTTCCGCAACATCCGCTGCATGCCGAAAGCTTTTCCACTCATGGACAGCCGCCAGAATCCGTACACGGAGAAGAACAGAGAAGGTCATTTTTCGCCCAATTTCCTCCTTCCAACCACGTTATCATGTCAAA
>NZ_KE952831.1 GCF_000466385.1 Aneurinibacillus aneurinilyticus ATCC 12856 | reverse complement strand
TCCACCTTATGGATAATCAACAGGCGTGATAAAAGAATAAAGATAGGAGGGAATGCATGTTAACGAAAGTTGCTGATCTTTTCTCGCGTGGAGTTCGTCGTTATCTTCCAGACTCATTAGTGATTGCTGTACTGATGACCCTCTTTGTATTGGTTATCGCCCTTATCATGAATCCTTCATCACCAATGAAGATGTTCAGTGCATGGGGTGACGGTTTCTGGAAATACCGTGCCTTTACGATGCAAATGGTTCTTGTGCTTATGACGGGAATGGTGCTTGCAGCGGTTCCGTTTATTAAAAGAGGATTGGAGGTCGTGGCAGGCTGGGCGAAAACCCCGCGACAGGCTTACGTATTCACATTTCTTGTTTCAGCCGTTGCCTATTATATTAACTGGGGATTAGCTGTTGTAGTCGGAGCCATTTTTGCAAGGGAAGTTGGAAAAAGAAATGAGAAAACACATTTTCCTTTGCTTGTAGCTGCCGCATATGCACCTACGGCCCTTTATTCAGCTGGTTTATCGAGCTCCATCGGCTTAACTGTTGCTACCCCTGATCATTTTTTGGCTGATATGATGGGAGTAATCCCTACATCAGAAACCATTTTCAGTCTGCCTACTATCGTCATTTTGCTTGCACTGGCGATTACCATGCCAATTGTTATTGCTCTTATGGCCCCAAAGGAAAATATTGTACGCTATCGTCCTCCGCATGGGAAGCAAGAAGCGCAAAACGAGTCAGCAGCTGCATCAGCCGAGCCACTGACACCGGCTGAAAGATTGGAGCATGCTTCCTGGCTGGGAATCCTTATGGGGAGCGTCGGATTGATTTACGTGTTTTATGAAATTGTTAACGGAAAAGACATTAATCTTGATATTATTAATCTTGCATTTTTAAGTGCCGGTTTGTTTTTTCATCGTTCACTTGCACAATTTGCGCGTGCATTTCATGAAGCGGCTACGTCAATTTCGCCTGTTATTCTTCAATTTCCATTCTATGCAGGTATCATTGCCATCTTAGGAAGCTCAGGGATGGGTCAGGCAATTATCGATTGGATGACTGCGGTTGCCTCTAAGGATACGTTTCTTATCTTTACGTATTGGACTGCAGGTATCGTGAATATACTGGCACCTTCTGGTGGCGGTCAGTGGGCGCTTCAAGGCCCTATTCAAGTTCCGGCGGGTATGCAGTTGGGTGTAAATCCGGCTAATGTTGCCATGGCGGTCGCGTGGGGAGATGCGTGGACGAATCTTATCCAACCATTCTGGACACTGCCGATTTTAGGTGTAGTCGGGTTAGGCATTCGCGATATTATGGGCTATTGTATTTTGTTGAGTATTTGGGTGGGGGTTGTTACGTCTATCCTTATGTTTTTTCTTTATTAAGCACATATGTATTCCAAATTTCCTCCTTCCAACCACGCTACCCTGCCAAATATCAAGTGTAATTCATATAGGTGCATCTGCCCAAATAGGATGATAAGTATTTTATCGTATTGGCCGCCGAATATTTTGGTATCGAATCGCTTTACTAGAAAATGCATGGTACGTCTTTTGCGGATGTACCATGCATTTTTGTGTTTCAGATTATATTCGTAGCAACAAATTTGCCAATAGGGCGGCTCTTTTAGAAAGAGTGTTGATAAGAACATGTTCGTTTTCCGCATGAAGCCCTTCACCTTCACAGCCGAGCCCATCCAAAGTAGGAATACCAAGTGCGGCAGTGAAGTTACCGTCACTTCCTCCGCCAACCGCTGCCTCATCTAGTTCAAAGCCGAGCTCGGAGGCGATGACTTGGGCTGTATGGAACAGCTTGCCTATTTCTTCCGTACGTTCCATCGGTGGACGATTCACTTCACCCGTTACTTCGATTTTTGTACCATCCAATATCGGTTTTAATCCAAGAATTAAAGCACTTACCCGCTCTGCTTCTTCAAGGGATGATATACGCAGGTCGATGTCCGCTTCTGCATATTCGGGCACTACATTGCTGCCGGTTCCGCCTTTGACCACGCCTACATTTACAGTTGAGCCTTTTTCATAGTCGGTGAGCTCCTGCAGAAAAATTGTTTGCCGGGCCAATTCCTCAATTGCACTGATACCGTCATGATGATGGTTTCCCGAATGCGCAGCACGTCCCCATACTTTCAGTTTAAATATGCCAACACCCTTACGAGCTGTTTTTAATGCACCAGTTTTGGCTACTGCCGCTTCTGCAACCAATGCGACTTCACTTTTACGGGCTTCTTCTTCAATATATTTTCTTGAATGGATGGAACCGATTTCCTCGTCGGAATTACAGAGAAAAACGATTTTTTTATTCATGGACATCCCAAGCTCCCGTATAGCTTTAACGGCCCAAATAGCCTGGACCATTCCACCTTTCATATCGAGAATACCCGGCCCGTATGCTTTATTACCTTCTACCCTGTAGCTTAACCGGCCTTTTTCCCATACGGTATCAAAATGACCGATGATTAAAATTTGCTTCTCACCATCTCCAATGGTGAATTTGAGATGATTTCCTACTTCTTTTTCTGTGAATACTTCAGGCGTAACATCAAGATGCTTCTGAAAAAGCTCCTGCAGATAATGCCCGCATTCATCAACAAGTGCTTTGTCCCGGGAAGGGGATTCTTTTTTAACGAATTCTTCTAGGTCCTGGAGGATTTCCTGTTCGTTAGTTTGTAAATAGTTTAAAATTTTAGTTGTAGCATCAACCATATTTGTTCTCTCCCTTCTATAAAGTAAAGCTTTTATCAGTGAGCCAATTCCTTGTTTTTTCTGTCTTTTTCTCTTGTAATGGCCCAGATTAAGAGAATGATAAAGCAAAACACATATGTTGTTTCAAATAGCAAAAAGCTTGCCAATCTACTTTTTGAAACAATTTTTATTTTTAAACCTGTATGTGTTTTTATTTAGGTTTATTTTTAGGTGAGTTATTTTCCTATAAAAAAACCATAAAGAAATTAAAAGATATAAAATAGTATATTTATCGCTGTTTTGTATGACTATTCTCTTGGCATAACATTTGCAAAAAGTTGAGAATTATGAATTTGGACATATCAAACCATCAAAAAAGGAGGGAAATACAAAACATACATCCAAAGCGGAGAAAAAGGTGGTAGACAAAGCTTTATTGATTAAATCAGCAAAAAAATACTATATAGGAGGGGGCATGACTTCATGCAATCAACAGCTACAAAACTAGACAACAACGTAAAGAAAAAAGGATTTTTACGTCCTGATGCGTACGTGCTATTATTTTATGTTTTAATTATTTGTGCCATCGCCACCTATATTGTTCCTTCAGGTGCATTCGATCGGGTTAAGAAAGATGATATTACGATGACAGTGCCGGGAAGCTATCATGCTGTAGAGGCAAGCCCGATTAACCTGGTTGAATTCTTTACCGCCATCCAAACAGGCATGGTTAAAGGAGCACCACTCATTTTTCTTATTTTATTTACGGGTGGAGCATTGGCCGTTGTTGATAAAACAGGTGCTATTGATACATTTCTCAGAAATATTATTATTAAGTGTAAAGATAGGCTTCTGCTGTTGATTATACCTGTGTGCCTAATGTTTTCTGTTTTGGGGACAACCGGTATTATTGTTAATTCCGTTATTGCTTTTATTCCGCTTGGAGTCATGATAGCCAGAAGGCTAAAAATTGATGCGGTTTTTGGTGTTTCTCTTATTTACCTGGGCACTTATGCTGGTTGGAACGCATCTATTATTAGTCCGCAAACAGTCGGGCTATCCCAGCGCATCGCCGAACTCCCGCTTTTGTCTGGAATCGGTTTCCGAATTGTCATTTATCTTGCTTTTCTGATTGCTACGATTGTTTATCTTTACCTTTATGCTAGAAAAGTGCAAAAGAACTCTACCAAAAGCGTATTGGGCCTGGAGATTTTTCCGAATTCTTTAGGCGAGAGCAACGAAGAGGTCAACAATCAGGTACGTCTTTCTGCTCAACAAAAACTAATTTTGGCCTTTGCTTCGCTTTCTTTGGTGGGCTTTATCATATGTACGTTGATTTTTAAATGGTCCGAAAATGAAATGGCAGGTTTGTTTATCTTTATCGCGATTGGTTCAGGCTTGATTGCCCGCATGGGAGCCAATGAGATTGCCAAAACGTTTATGCAAGGATGTCAGAAACTCGTTTACGGAGCATTAATTGTGGGAATGGCACGAGCTGTTGTCATTATTCTGGAAGATGGACAACTTTTGGATACGATAGTGAATGGGCTTGCGACCTTATTGACGCCTTTATCGCCGATGACAGGAGCTATCGGCATGTTTATCGGAAGTGCGGCTTTGCACTTTTTGATTTCTTCCGGCTCCGGGGAAGCTGCGATGCTTGTTCCGATTCTTGTTCCATTGGCCGACTTATTGGATATTACACGCCAGGTTGCTGTACAGTCCGTCCTGTTTGGTGAAGGGGTCGTTAACTGTATCAACCCCACATCCGGCGTATTGATGGCGATTCTTGCTGTCAGCGGGATTTCATACGGAAAATGGCTGCGATTTATGGTTCCGCTAGCTGGAATCTGGTCTATTCTCTCGGTTATTTTCTTAATTATAGGTGTCCTGATGAACTGGGGACCTTTCTAAGCGACTAAAAAGAGTAGGGACTTGAAATAACGTACAAAGTATTTTACTATCAGTAAAGTATGTTATGTGTAAGGTAAGGGGAGAGGTATGAAGAAACCAGGTATTCTGCTCGTAACACGCAGCCAGAAGGTTTGCAAGACTTTTGAGAATAACCTAAACATGTTTTTCGGTTCCAAAATACAAATATATTTCCATCACGAGCATCACCCGGTGGACCCGGAAGCGATGGACAAGATAGATTTGGTTCTCCTCTCTACCAACGGCTTGCCGGAGAATTTGCCGAAAATTAGAGAGAGTGTCCCTACTCTCGTTGCAAGAAGAACGATTCATTTACCAAACTTAGAGCAATTAATGGATTTGGCCCCGGGAACGAGGGCCCTTTTTGTTACGAACAACCAGGAACTCGTTAAAGATTCGATTGCGCTTTTGCAATGCTTTGGTTTTTCGCATCTTCATTTTATTCCGTATGTTCCGAGTGAAGATACACCAGTACCGGATAAGCATGATGTTGATCTTGCGATTACGCTTGGGTTGCCTGAGCTTGTACCTGAAACGATTGAAACGATTATCGATTTGGAGAATCGGCCGATTGACTTGACCACTATTCTGGATGTCGCCCGCCTGTTACATCTTTCTGTGGAGAAGGCTCATTTCTATACGGCCGAGTTCTTGCGGGACTTTGTCCAATTGGGAAGAAATCTAGCCATCTCGGTAAATAACGAAAGACGGTTAAAACAAGAGCTGGCATCCATTCTAGATGCGGTCCATGAGGGAATCATCGGGATGGATGAGCAAGGCCGTATTACAGTTTTTAATGAAGACGCCGAAAAAATCCTCAAGCTTTCAGCCAAGAATTGTATCGGTAAAGCGTTCAGTGAAGTCATTCCCGATTTCAATGTGCAGGAGGTTTTTCGTTCTCATGCCGAGGTGTTGGACCAAGTGCTGGAGACGCGCAACCTTCATCTGCTCATCACTAAAATTCCGATGATGCTCGACGGACAGTTTATGGGAGCGGTCGTAACATTTCAGGATGTAACCAAGGTTCAACGAGTCGAACAGGAAATTCGCAAAAAGAGCATCCATCTAGGTTTGACGACCAAATACTCTTTTCATAGTATTATCGGTGTGAGCTCAGCGATTGCTTTGGCTAAGCAGACGGCAATGAAGCTTTCGAAAAGCAACTTTACGGTACTTATTACAGGGGAGAATGGCACAGGCAAGGAGGTGTTCGCCCAGTCGATTCATCGGGCATCTCTTCGAAAAGAAGGCCCCTTTGTTCCGGTTAACTTCGCCGGTTTAACAGAGAGCCTGGCTGAAAGCGAATTATTTGGCTATGAAGAAGGAGCTTTTACGGGAGCACGAAAAGGAGGGAAAATGGGTTTGTTTGAGCTAGCGCACAATGGAACCATATTCCTTGATGAAATCGGAGATGCTCCGCTTAGCATTCAGGCCTCGCTTCTGCGCGTTCTTCAAGAGCGGCAAGTCATGCGAATCGGTGGAAACCGGGTTATTCCCATAAATGTTAGGGTCATTGCCGCTACAAACCGAAATTTGCTGGACATGGTTAGAAAGGGCACATTCCGTGAGGATTTATATTATCGGCTTAATGTGTTGCCGCTTCATATTCCTTGCTTGCGGGAACGTCAGGAAGATTTCTTTATATTGATCGATTATTTTTTGAAAAGCAAAAATAAAGAGCTTGTATTCAGTGAGGAAGCAAGAAATATTCTTCTGCATTACAATTGGCCGGGAAATATCCGTGAGCTGGAGAACTTCATTAATTATTTGATGGTCATTGTTGAAGATAATCAGGTAAGACCGGAACATATTCCAGAGCGGATTGTGAATGCACAGGCTCAACATATTACGGGGGCCGCCGAATTGGCTCCGGCATCGGGAATAGAAGAAGTGAAGAATATTATTCTCGTTCTAAGCCATCATGGTTCTTTGGCAGATTATGAAGATATTCTTAATATTTTATGGATGTGCAGCAAGCGGCAGGAACGAATTGGACGAAAGATGCTACAGTCCATGCTGCCCAGACCGTTATCGGAAGCGCAAATTCGCAGCAAGCTTTCTATACTTAGCCGTTGGGGCTGTATTACGGTTGGCGTAAAAAAACAAGGGTCACAAATTACCCCGCTGGGAATACAAGTGCTTCAAAGTATCCAGAAAAAGCAAAAGCGGTTGGCAGATCATATGTAAGAAGATTCACCGCCAAGGTTAATACTATATACATTTGATTTGATAAACCGACACACTGGCTTTTCTTCTGCCGGAGCGCAGGGCGCGTCCACCCTCTTCTTTTTTCCGAATTTCCTTCTTCCAGCCACGTTATCATGTCAAACTATCAAGTGTAGCTTATATATAGATGCGGTGAGGTTATGGCTTTTTCCGACGTAAGGGCGTTGAATTTATAATGTAATAGCCGATGATCAAAACGAGAATTACGCAAGCATATAGTAGCGTATGTAACGGATTATCATGATGGACGATAATAAGGCGGATCATTGCCGTAATTCCGATATACAAAAAATAACGAAGCGGAAAGTGGTAGTTTTCCTGAAAGTATTTTGCAATCATGGCGATGAACTCAAAATACAGGAAGAAAACAAGGATGCGTTCCAGCAGGTGATGAATGGGTGCCTCATCGCGCAAAATGAAAAACTGAATGAAGTAAATAATTTCTTTCAGAAGCAAAACGCATAAAATTCCTACTAGAAAAACAAGTGCCGTATTTAATATAAACTGCAACACGGTAGGAATATTAGGAAGCGACCTCGTACCTTTACTTTGTGATAGCATTCATACTCCTCCTGAATCGTGTTCTGCCTTTTATTATGGCAAAAAGTGTGGAGGAATGTATTAAAATGTATAAAGCTTTATTAGAATTTTACAATCAAGGGTGTTGATTATCCAGTATGATCCAGA
>NZ_KE952830.1 GCF_000466385.1 Aneurinibacillus aneurinilyticus ATCC 12856 | reverse complement strand
CGACGCGTGCACCTTCTTTCTTCCATCTTATGGACAATCAACAGGCGTGATGTTGTATTACTTTATGAATTGTTGGATGAAATAATGTGGATTTAGTCCTTCGCCATTGGCGTTTTTTAGTAATTCATACCATGGTATTTGAGCACCCGGATGAAAAATACGGCGGATAAGATAGGCACCAGTGCTTTTCTTCTTCAAATAGGAATCGTTCCGCAACTCGTCTAATATCATAAAATGCAGCTGGGATGCCATTAGCTCGCCGAGAATGTAATTTTGATAATATACGGGTGCGGTACCGATATGGATTTTGGCGGCCCAGTCTGGTTCATTTCGTCCGTCCGGCTTTTTAATCAATTGAAAGCGTTCGACGAGTGACCACCATAGGGCATTCAAATCCTGATCAGGATTATGATACATCTCATGTTCAAAGTGCACCATAACAAGCCCCCAGCGCACGAAGATGAGCATGCTTAAGCTTAAGTATGCCTTTAGCTCCTGCCCTAGCCTTTCGGCTTCCTGTTGTGGAACGTCTGCATACAGTACAAGCCATTCCGGATTTTTGGTCAGACGTCCCATAAACATTGCAATGGCTTCTGTTGTAAGTGTATGGGCAGGGGTGCGCAGTAGGTACGGCAGCGTTCTGTCGATATATTTGTCATAGACCCCATGCCCAAGCTCATGCAGCAGCGTACTCATCCACCACTCATTGTTACGAATGTTGGCCAGTACACGGATATCTCCGCTGTGATCAATATCGATACAGTAGGCATGTTGATTTTTGTTCGGACGTTCGAAGAGATCACTGCGCTGTAGGATATCCTCAACGTCCAGTCCAATATCAGCAAAGAAGCGTTTTGTAATCTCGACAATATTCTTTTCTTTGAAATACGGGTCAAGCTGCACGTTTTCCAGTGGTGGAGCTTCCTGGAAAAAAGGATCCGCATAATGCCAGGGCATAATTTCGTCTACAGAGATGTTGAATGTGCGGGTTAACTGCTCATCGAGTTTTTGTTTCGCCTGACGGAACGGTTCGGTTGTTTCTTCTTCCAGCTTAGCAAGAATCGAGAACAAATCCTTTTCATCCAGTTCCTGAAGATGGAGAGACATCGCGTAATAATTCTTAAATCCAGCTTCTCGGGCAGCACGATTACGCAATTTAACAAGTTCAATAACGCGCTCTGCTACCTGAAATCCGATCTGTTTACTAGCTTCCCATGCCTTGCGTCGGATCGCCGAATCGGTTTCATTCTGTAAAATATCCTGAATCTCGTTGTCTGATATGGGACGCCCGTTGAAGGAGACCCGAAAACGGGTGAATTCACCCTCAATTTCGCTTTCTTTCCGCACGATATCAGAGAGGAGGGCTGCATCCGGTTGGTTAGGGATATACTCATGTTCAAGTAAAACAAGTTGCCGGTATAATAGTAAGTCCTGTTGAGATGTTTCGTGAGCCAGCCATTCTTTTAATGCTTCATAGTCTTCTTTACTAGAAAATAGACGAATCAGGTCCTGCCGGTATCCAATATATTGTTTTTCGTACTTTTCCTCCCCTGTGGTGGTTGCCTGCCAGTAGGCTTTTGAGGAAGCTGTAGCAAGGCTTTCCACTTGCCTGAGACGTGGGTTGAGGAATGAATTGATGGATGGCATAATCGAACCCTCTCTTTCGTGGAATGGTCATCTTCCTTTTATCGTATGACAAAAAAAATGTCTATTCAATCATTTTTAAAGCCGCGTGTTAGAGAGGTCAATTTATTTTATGGATTGACACATGGGTCTGATGGGTGTATTTTATAAATAACAAAATAGCCCATAGGGGAGTAGCTTTGAAAACGATAGTGTCGTCATTACGGGAACCTTGGCGGGGACCCCGGCTCTATCGGCAGCATATAATGTTGTAAGCAAGACCTGTGCCGTTTTTCGACCAGGTCTTTTTTGTGTTTTTTATAGGAATTTTTTTCCTTTTTCCGCTGTCTTCGTACGATTTAAATTTACAGAGGAGGAATGGTCAATGGAATTTTTGTCTGCGGAATTTTTTTCGATGCTTTTTTCCATTATTATTATTGATCTGGTCCTTGCTGGCGACAATGCGATTGTTATCGGGCTCGCATCTCGCAATCTGCCAAAGGAACAGCAGAAGAAAGCGATTATTTTGGGGACGGTAGGCGCGATTGCGATTCGTGCAGTGGCTACAATTTTTGTCGTTTGGCTGCTGAAAATTCCTGGGCTTCATCTTATCGGTGGCATCATTCTCGTTTGGATTGCGTATAAGCTGCTCATCGGTGAAGAAGAGGAAGGAAACATAAAGAGTAGCTCTTCATTGTTTGGCGCGATTCGCACTATTGTTATCGCAGATGTGATGATGGGGCTTGATAACGTACTGGCAGTAGCCGGTGCAGCACAGGGACATACTGGTATGGTAGTGCTCGGATTGTTCATCAGTATTCCACTCGTAGTCTGGGGCAGCCAGGTTATTATCAAGCTAATGGATCGTTTTCCTTTCCTTATTTATATCGGTGCAGGGGTACTTGCTTATACGTCGGCGAAGATGATGCTCTCAGAGAGCTTTATCCTTCCATTCTTTAACGAAAACCCGGTTGTAAAATGGATTGTTATTGCAGCAATAGTTGCAGGTGTTTTGATTAGTGGTAAAATAAGAAAAGACAGACAAGCGACAACGACGGCCTCTGCGTAATGTAGAGGCTTTCCTTTTGTTTGGACAAAGGTTTGAAAAATCGTACTTTCCGACCTTTACATGTCATCCTTAATTGTATTATGTAAGAAGAGACCGCCAAATCGTAAGAAAGATAGAGAAAGATGGTGATACAGCTTGGAGCCCCTTTCCCGCGTGGATAAATACCGTCAACGTAAAGAAAAGCGAAAAGGCGGACGCTCCCTTGTGTGGGCGGCGTTTGCGTTTTTGTACATAGTTATCATTTACATTCTTCTTTATTTTATTAAAGTTCCAGTCGATTATACGAAACGAATCGGCCTGGAGGCGGGGCTTTTTTTCTTAAGCGTCATTTTTCTCGATGCATATTTACAAGCGTTCACGACCATTTCCATCCGACCTGTTCAAAAGGTCGAAGCGCACATGACGCGTCCCAATCCCATTATCATCGCTTTCTGGGTCATTTCGCTATGCTATCATTTAAGCATAGGACTTTTAAGTTCGATGTATCTCCCAGATTGGATGTACTATATGGGCTTTGTGTTTACGCTGGCGTTGTTTATTGCAACTGTTATCCATTTCCTTGCATATTTCGCGTATAGCAAACGGGAGAGACAATGGGTTATGGAAGAACGGTATGCAAGTGATCAGCGCAGGGCATACGAGATAATACGCGATAGTCAGTCGCAATACTATTGGATTCGCGACGTGATGAAGAATAATGAAGAGGTACGGCAGATGATGCTCTGGAACAATTTTGACCGTAATTTAGAAGAGCGAATGTATGAGCTACAGCCATATTTTCAGCGCACGATTTTCACCAATAAAGATTTGGATAAAATTGCGGGCATTAGCGCCTGGTTGGATAATATGCGCCGCATTATCGAGGAGCATCCGAATTACAGTCCAGTCCAGGCATGTTCCGAAGAATTGCCGCTCAGAAGCAAAAGAAGACAGGATGAGTGAAAACAAACAGATCTTCGTAGCGATACGTTGACCAAACTGACGGAAAAGATGCAATTAGTAAAACACCGCTAAATAAAGAAGGCGCAAAATTTTGCGCCTTCTTTGCTATTTGTCGATTTCAAAGTATTCAATTTCGCCCTGGTTGTTCACTCGGACGGTAATGGTAACGGGATAGAGCTTGTCAGGAACAGAAGTAAAGACACTGCCTTCCAGGCGGTACATCGTTTTCCCGCCGTCCAGCTGGCTTTTTTCTTTCAATACAAGCGACGCCAGGGATGGCAAGTCTGTTGATTTCGGTTGCTGTTCTTTCTTCATTACGCTTGCAAGAAGTGCCGGTTTGTTGTTGCCGTTCTCTTCGATAAGAGAGGCGACATTCTTCGAGAGAATATTAACAGCAAGCTGTGCAATGGCTTGGTCAGCCGGAGCGGATTTAGGGCGGGAGGCTTCTTTCTCCCATTCGCTAATGGAATTTTGCTTGGTTTTCATTTGTTGTTTGACCCAGTTTTTTGCTTCGACGGTTTGTGCGGACGAAGCATTCTTGTCTATGGATGAACAGCCTGTCCCCACTGCCAGTAAGCTTCCCACGATGAAGAGGGAAGCTCCGATACGTTGCCACCTCATTGTGTGCATGTTCCTTTCTTAACGTGGATTTTTTATATCTGTTATAAAATTAGACGGTTAATAAGACGTTAAGTTGCTCCCATGCAAAAGAAATTCTCCTGAGGCCTCCGTACATTAGCTACGTTTCAAACGGGCGAGCATAAAACATCCACAGAAAGCTGAGTGCTTGACATAATTCCGGTGAAAGCGCCTTTGTCATTTCCGGTGTGACGCCACGCTTATAAACGCCTTCCTGATGAATGATTTCGTAGCCGTTTTCTTGAAGCAGGCGTCCGCATTCCCAGGGCATAATCGTATGAAGCACGACATCTTCCCCATACAGGCGTTTGTATCCGTGTTCACGAGGTGCGGCAGTCGGGCCGAGAATACCAAGCGCGAGCATGCCTCCGGGCCGCAAATGCTGCCGTAGGGTAAGTAACGTCTCGCGTGGATCGTTGGTCCATTCCACGACATTTATCGCCAGAATCGCCTGGAAGAAGCGTTCTTCAAACGGCAGCTTACGTAAGTCTGCCTTTACGAATGAGAGTGCGAGTTCTGGTTTTTTTCGTTCTTTTGCTTTGTTTATCATTTCTGCCGAGATATCAAGTCCTATTACTTCAAAACCTTGTTTTGCCAGCTTTGCGCTGCCATATCCGTCACCGCAGCCGGCGTCGAGTATCGGGCCGGATTCTGGGCGAATATATTGGGATAATATAGGTACAATTGTTTTGCGGCTGCCTGTCTCCCACATTTCCTCGCTGTTGGCCTGCCAATGGGCGGATATCTTGTTCCAGTGCGTTTCACATGCGGCGTGCCAGTTAAATGCCATGATACGTCCCCCTTTGCTTTGTTTATCACGTCTTAATGGACAGTGATTTTCCGCTGCGTGAAGCTTCACTTTATATCTGAAAAGTATCATAATTCAAACAGGAAAGCGAGAAAAACATCAGAAACACACTGCTTATATAGCTGAGAAAAATTTGCTTTATACCCGTTGAATAAATGGGGTAAAGTTATAAGAGGAAAGATGAAACGAAAGTGAGAGGCGAGAACCTTGCAGAATACGGAAATAAAAGAATGGGGATTGCTGGCAAAGCATTGTGCGCGAAGCGCGGAAAAGCTTATTGAAGACATGCTGTCCCGTCCATTGGAAGTCACATACAAATCTTCTGCGTCCGATCTGGTTACTTCCGTTGACCGGGCGGTAGAGCAAATGGTAATAGATGAAATTATAAAAAAGTACCCTGAACATGGAGTGCTTGGCGAAGAGGGTCTGGTAGCCTGTAAACCGTTTGATTTTGACACGGTCTGGATGGTGGACCCGATCGATGGAACGACAAATTTTGTTCATCAGCAACAGAATTACTGTATATCTATTGCTGCATATCATAAAGGTGTATGCCAGGTAGGTGCCGTCTATGATCCTACCCGTAAGGAATTATTCTATGCGGAACGCGGGGGCGGCGTGTTTCTTAATGATAGCCCTTTGCAAGTGGAACGAAATAAAGAGATGAAAGAAGCGCTATGGTCGACGAGTCTGTTCTGGAATCGGCGGGCGATGAAGAGCGGTC
This sequence comes from Aneurinibacillus aneurinilyticus ATCC 12856, assembly GCF_000466385.1. Lineage (GTDB taxonomy): Bacteria > Bacillota > Bacilli > Aneurinibacillales > Aneurinibacillaceae > Aneurinibacillus > Aneurinibacillus aneurinilyticus. Next base: position 36,711 of record NZ_KE952830.1, on the reverse strand, counting down.
TTTCGGAGAAAGCGCAGCGTCTTGCCCATCGTTCGCGCGGGGTTCGTGTCTATGGCGTGGCTGCACTGGAGCTGGCCTATGTAGCAGCAGGAAGGTTGGACGCCTACATTAGCCTTGGGCTAAACCCGTGGGATTATGGTGCAGGTCTGCTGCTTGTTCAGGAGGCAGGCTGCCGGATTACAACGTTGGATGGCAACGAAGTTCCGTTTGGAGAACGCAGCAGTATTTTGGCGGCAAATCCGAATCTGTATGACTTTTTGCTTGAATTTTTAACAGAACATCCAGTATAATGAACGGGTGTAATTGAATACATCGTTGTTGTGTGGCGAAACCAACGTTAAAAATACCACCGGAGTATTGTCTATCCTATCCCCTGGTGAAGGGGATTTTTTATTGTAACAAAGACAAAAAAATGGGACCGCCATGTTAGGGGTCCCATTTTTATTTTCCGGAGGTGGGCCATAAGTTTAGAACAAGCAGGAGGGAATATACATGTCCGGATTCGAAATTCCGCGCAGTGTGCAGCTGCTATACGAAGACATTCAGCCGGAGCAGCTTCGTTACCACCAGCGCAGGGTGGCGCTTACGAAGGAATTTACGTTTGACTCTGCACATCATCTTCATCTATACGAAGGGAAATGTAAAAGTCTGCACGGTCATACGTATAAGCTGATAATTACGATGAGCGGATTTGTCGATGATATTGGTATTTGCGTGGACTTTGGCGATATCAAAAAAGTGTATGAACATACGATTAAGGCCCGGCTTGACCATAAATATCTGAATGAAGTACTCCCTCCCATGAATACGACGGCAGAGAACATGATTGTGTGGATATGGGAACAAATTGATGAGGAAATCGAGTACCGTGGCTGGAAAAAGCACGGTACACGCATTGAGGAATTAGTACTGTACGAGACGCCGACCAGCTACGCCACATTGAAACGGGAATGGATGGAAGACAATGATTGATATTGAGAAGCTTCGCAGAGACTTGAAGCTACCGATGGTCGAACTGTTCGAGACAGTAGAAGGCGAAGGTAGAATGGCGGGATATCCAACTACGTTCGTGCGTGTATTCAACTGCAATCTACGCTGTACATGGTGTGATACGCCCTATAGTTATGCGCCTGAGAAAGCCGCTTTCATCACAAGCATTGCAGAGATCGTAGAACGGACTGTATCGTATGGACACGGTGTTATTTGTCTGACAGGTGGGGAGCCGCTTATGCATGGAGTTAAGTCACAGTCACTCATCTATCACCTGTCGCAGCTGCCGACTGTATGGGATATTCATATTGAGACGAATGGAGCCATTGATCTGATGCCATTTAGCTCGCTGCGCGAACAGGATAGAAGCATGGGCAGCAAGGTTCGCTTTGTTATGGATTATAAGTTGCCGACGAGCGGTGAGACAGCGAAGATGCATCTTGAAAACTTTTTTATTCTTGGGCCGCAGGACGAAGTCAAATTTGTTGTCGGCGACGAAGCCGATTTTTTTCATGCACTGAATATTCTCGGGCAGCATCCGACCCAAGCTACTGCACTGTTTAGCCCGGTATGGGAGACGATGCCGCCTGCCGATCTGGCGGCACTTATTCTTCGTTATCGGCCACAGGAAGGAAGAGCCCGGTTGAATATGCAGATTCATAAAGTAATCTGGGACCCGGAAACACGAGGTGTGTAGGGAGGGGGAGCAATATGGAAAAAAAAGCGGTCGTCGTATTAAGCGGCGGTTTGGACAGTACAACATGTATGGGCATTGCCAAAGATGCGGGATATGAGCTATATCCACTCACGTTTTATTATGGGCAGCGGCATAATAGGGAAGTTGAACAAGCCAAGAAGATAGCAGATTTTTACGGTGTACCGGCCCATCGCCTTGTTAATCTGGATTTTCTGGGGCAAATTGGGGGGAGCGCGCTAACCGATACAAATATTGAGGTTCCGGTCGTACAGGCAAATGCGGCGGATGAGGAAGAAATACCAGCCACGTACGTTCCGGCACGCAACATGATTTTTCTTTCGCTTGCCGTAGCCTATGCGGAAGTAGTAGGGGCGGAGGTAATCTATATTGGAGTAAGTGCCGTCGATTACAGCGGTTACCCGGATTGTCGCCCGGAGTTTATCCGTTCGATGAATGAGACGGTACATTTGGCCACGAAGGCTGGTGCCAAGGGAACGGGTATTCGTATCGAAGCGCCGCTCGCGCATCTATCGAAAAAAGAAACGATTGAATGGGGGCTTGCGCTAGGCGTTCCGTATGAACTCAGCACGTCCTGCTATCAAGGTGGTGCCGAGGCTTGCGGCGAATGTGACAGTTGTCGCCTACGCTTGAAAGGATTTGCAGAAGCAGGAGTTAAGGACCCAATTTCTTATCAGAAAGGATGAATAAATGATGAGTCAAATACAGCACGATTATGATAAATACAATAAAATTCGCTTTGATACTCAGGACCGCTCTGCTATTATGGAGGAGATTCTGGAAACCATTCCATATGAATATGTGGGCAAGAAAACGGAAGTGACGATTCCGACGAATGAATTCACTTCTGTATGTCCATGGTCCGGCCTTCCAGATTTTGCGGATATTAAAATCATTTTTATTCCGAACGAAAAGCTTATCGAGATGAAATCGCTCAAATTTTACCTGACATCTTACAGGAATGTTGGCATTTACCAGGAGCATGTAACAAACAAAATTCTGGAAGATCTCGTAAAAGTAGCGGAGCCGCTGTATATGCGAGTGGAAGCGCTATGGAATGCTCGTGGTGGACTTGGGACGGAAGTTGTTGTAGAATACCGAAAGGAAGGATATGAAGGGTAGCGATCCGCTCAATGGATGGAATCAATAACATTCTGGATGTAAAGGCATTGCTTCGCCGGTTCGGCATTGTCATCTACATGGGAGACAGGCTAACCGACTATGAGATGTGGGAAGAAGAATTGCGCGAATTATACCAGGAGAGCATGATTGATATGGAAGAATTTCGTGCTGCGATGATGATCCTGCAAAAGGCGAAACGTAATGATGTAGACGTATAGAGAGAAAAAGAGCCTGCACCATGGCTCTTTTTTCGTTTCGGGGATCAGGAAGAAAATATCCGTTTTTTTGCAACTTTTTGCGGTTTTGTTCTGTATAAATATGTGTATTATTATGTATTGTTGTTATCCTTCTGTACATTATTAGGGGGTTAAACGAAACATGGAAAAACGACGTTCAAGAAAGCCAGCGAAAAAGCGAAAGTCATTCTGGAAAGGGCCTTGGGGCATCATCATTTTTATGACTGCGCTTTTCCTCGTCTTAAGTATCGGTGGATGTTCGGCGCTGTATGTGGCCGGAAGTCAGATGATTGACGAGAGCAAGCTGGAATTGAAGGAAACATCCAAAGTATACGCTTCGGACGGTAAAACAGAAATCGCCCGATTAGGAACGGAGGATAGGCAGCTTGTAACATTTGATAAAATACCGAAGCATGTTGTAGATGCATTTATCGCTACCGAAGACAATCGCTTTTATGAACATAACGGTATCGACCCAATCGGGATCGGACGTGCGATTGTCAAAGATATTATCAGCGGAAGCAAAGCGGAAGGGGCAAGTACAATTACCCAGCAGCTAGCCCGGAATATCTTCCTCTCCCATGACAAAACATTCATGCGGAAAACGAAAGAAATCATGATTGCAATGAATCTGGAGCGCCAATATTCTAAACCACAAATCATGGAAATGTATTTAAACGCCTTCTATGCAGGAAAAGGAAGGGTCGGTATTCAAGCCGCATCGAAATATTATTTCGGAAAATCGGTTGAGCAGCTCTCCCTAGAAGAGGGGGCAACATTGGCCGCGCTGCCAAAGGCGCCAAATACGTATAATCCGATCGACCATCCAGATAATGCTTTGAAGCGCCGTAACCTTGTTCTCTCGCTAATGGAGAAGAACGGCTTTATTACAGAACAGCAGAAAGAGCAAGCCCAGAAGAAACCGGTGAAAGTACAGGATAATCCGCCTAATAGCTCCAGGATTAGTGAAGAGTATCGAGCATATATTGACTATATGACCGACGAGGCGGAGAGTCAGCTAGGCATTACGGAAGATCAATTGTATTATGGTGGCTACAAAATCATTACGTACATGGACAGCAAGGCACAGAAGGCGATGTTTGAGGAATATAAGAAAGACAGTAATTTCCCGGGTGGTACCGATCCGAAGGTTCAGTCAGCCATGGTTATTATGGAGACGAAGACCGGGGGTATCACTGCTATGATGGGCGGACGCGACTATGTAAGAAAAGGATTGAACCGGGCAGAAATGAAAGTGCAGCCAGGCTCGACCCTTAAGCCGCTTATTGACTATGCGCCGGCGCTTGAAAAAGGCTGGACACCATATACGATAGTAAAAGATGAGAAAAAGACATACCGCAAATATCAAAACTGGACACCGAGAAACTACGGAAATGAAGGGTATGCCGGTAGCATTACGATGAACAAGGCGGTCGTAGATTCTCGAAACGCGGCGGCGGTGTGGACATTGAATGAGGTTGGATTGTCTACCGGAGTGAGCTATCTGAAGAAATTCGGCATTACACCGGAGCCGGAAGAAGAGAATTACTTGTCACTTGCGCTTGGCGGCATGCAGAAAGGGGCAACGCCGATTCAAATGGCTCAGGCGTATTCCACCTTTGCCAACAATGGTAAGATGAATAAGGCACACGTTATCAAAGAGATTCAATTCCGCGATGGCGGCTCTATATCAGAGCAGAAGAATGAAACACAAGTAGTAAGCCCGCAAACTGCCTACTATATGACAGAAATGTTGCAAAATGCGGTAAGGGAAGGAACCGGAAGAAAGGCGCGGTTCGGTCATCCGCTGGCGGGAAAAACCGGAACCCAGCAATATGACAGCAAAAAGGTGTCAAGAGGCACCCGCTACGCATGGTTTGTAGGCTATACGCCGGATTATGTCGGCTCGATTTATATGGGGTACGATGTGACGAACGACAAATATCATCTGCGGACGACGGGAGGCGCAGAGCCTGCCGCCCTGTTCAGTAAAGTCATGGCGAAGGCGATGGAAGATAAAGAGCGTAAGGATTTCGAACGTCCTGAAGGCGTGAAGCCTGCGGAACCGCCAGTATCACTTCCGTCAATTGGAGATTTGAGTGCCACCGTTGATGAAACCGGTCAGAATGTAAACATCAGCTGGGGCGGTACAAGAGATAACCGGGTGAAATATCGTCTGTATCGTTTCCTTGGTTCGCCATCTGAAAAAGAAATGATTGCCGAAACCGGATCGTCAGGCTATACGGATACGTTTGATGCGAGCAAAATGTACACATATGTGGTCGTACCGTACAACGCAGAGACAGGTGAAGAAGGAAACATGTCCAATATGGCGACTATAACGGTGCCGGAGCCACAGCAAGATCAATCGACTGATCCGAATCAGCAGACCGATCCGAATAACCCGAATACAACCGATCCGAATAATCCGGATCAGCAGACCGATCCGAACAACCCGAATACAACCGATCCGAATCAGCAAAATCCCGGCCAGGTGAATCCTGGTGACTCGAATCAACAGGGAACCGGCACAGGAATAGTTCCGCCCGGCCAAAATAATGAAAGAACGGGCAGAGGGAACGGGAAAGGCAACGGACGTAACGCGGCTTCAGGTGAGGGGAACAATCCGTAACTGTAAAGAAATGTCCGCAAATGGATAAGGATTTGTTATAATGGAGAACAAGGAGAAGATAAGGAGGGGTTGTTATGAATACAAGTCGGGATATTGCCCGTTTTTTTGAAGAGCAACTTTCCAATGCCAAGACACATTTCGAACGTGCGCTGGATTGTAAGCATACAGAGTTCGACGATCTGTATCCGTATATGAATGAACATCCCCAGTTTTTTTGGTACAAACGATATGTGGCCTGGCAGGAACTCCTGACAGTCGTTCGCCTCGCTAGAGATCTTGAGGTGGAATGGAAACACTTGTTCACTGAGCAACAGGCGAATTACATTGAATGTAAAGTGCTGGAAGCCCGGGTGCTTGACCATTGGTACGAAGGCGGCCTGCAAGAATTACAGGAAGAAGAGATTGGCGCTGACGAATAGAAATAACAGGTAGATACGCGAATAAATAGATGGAGGGAGCGTGGCTCCCTCCTTTTTCTGTGAAAAATTAAAGGAGGAAGAGGATGGATGAACATCCCTGAAGCTTTTGCAGCGAGAATGAAGAGCTTGCTCAGTGAAGAAGAGCATAGGGCATTTATTGCCTCGTATATGGAACCCCGTAGACAGGGATTGCGGGTGAATCGGTTGAAGCTTTCTCCGGACACTCTTCTTGCGCGGGTAGATTGGCCGCTATCTCCAGTCCCTTGGACAGAAGACGGCTTCTACTATCCAGAGAATTTGCGACCAGCCAAACATCCGTATTACCATGCCGGTTTGTATTATATCCAGGAACCGAGTGCGATGTCTCCGGCCTCTGTACTGGATGTTCATCCAGGGGAGAGAGTCCTTGATTTATGTGCAGCTCCTGGCGGCAAGACCACACAATTAGCTGCATCCCTGCAAGGAGAAGGTATCCTTGTAACGAATGATAATAATCCAAACCGGGTGAAGGCACTGGTGAAAAACGTCGAACTATATGGAATCCGTAATGCGGTTGTGACCAATGAAACTCCCGATAAATTAGCTGTAGTCTTCCCCGAATATTTTGATAAAATATTGGTCGATGCACCGTGTTCCGGTGAAGGAATGTTCCGTAAAGAACCGGATATGATGAAAAACTGGAGCGAGACGGCCATTGAGGCGTGCTGTGGAATGCAGCGTTCGATTCTTATGGATGCTGCCCGGATGCTACGTCCAGGTGGTCGCCTGCTTTATTCTACATGTACGTTTGCGCCTGAAGAGAATGAACAGATGATTGCGGAGTTTTTGGATAGGCATCCGGACTTCTCCGTCGTTCCGGTGTATATGCATGAAGGTTGGGAGAAGGGACGGCCTGAATGGACGAGAAGTGCCGTTTCTTATGCGCAGATAAGTGGAACTGCGCGTCTTTGGCCGCACCGTATAAAAGGCGAGGGGCATTATGTGGCTCTACTACAGAAAGCCGGTGAAATGACGGACCCTGCTCCAGCTTATTCAATGACAAAAGGAAAGAAGTCACTGGAAAAGGAATTGCCCGATTTCTATACTTTCGTGAAAGAAACGCTTCCCAATTGGAAAGGATTTGAAGATAGCCTTTTTACGCTAACGATGCATGACGACCGCGTATTTTTATCTCCAATGGGGCTTCCGGATTTGAAGCATCTACGGCTTGCCCGCCAGGGATGGCTGTTGGGTACGATAAAGAAAAAAAGATTCGAGCCTTCCCAGGCATTTGCTATGGGACTTCAGGCAACGGATGCGGCACACACGGTTTATTTCACGGCGAATGATCCTGACGTTATCCGGTATGTAAAGGGAGAAACGCTGATGATCCAGGCTGAAAAGGGTTGGAATCTGGTCTGTGTAGATGGGTATCCGCTTGGCTGGGCCAAAGGGACAGGCACATCGCTGAAAAATATGTATCCCGCCGGATGGCGCTGGATAGACGGTGCATAAAATGAAAATTCACCCAGTGGAGGATTATTGCCTGTTAAGGCGGGATACATGCAAAAGGACGACAGAGAAACAAAGGATGTGAAATACGATGAGGCTGGACAAGCTGCTTTCTAATATGGGATATGGTTCCCGTAAAGAGATTAAGAAGCTGTGCAAAAGTGGAGCGGTAAAAGTGGACGGCAAACCGATCAAAGACAGCAGTGCACACGTTGAACCAAATACGCAGGAAGTGGAGATTTTCGGAGAAATTGTTCGTTATCGAGAATTTGTATATGTAATGATGAATAAGCCGCAGGGCGTTATCTCGGCTACAGAGGATATGATGGAAGAGACTGTGGTCGATTTGCTAGACCCGGAATTTTTTGCGTTCGAAGTATTTCCGGTTGGCCGCCTTGACAAGGATACAGAAGGGTTATTGTTGCTTACAAATGACGGTAAGCTGGCACATGAGCTTCTTTCGCCTAGAAAGCACGTGCCAAAACGGTATTTTGCCCGGATTGAAGGCCGGGTGACAGAAGAAGATGGAAGAGCGTTTCGCAAAGGCGTAACGCTCGACGACGGGTATAAAACGCTGCCAGCTGAGTTAACGATTCTTGTTCAGGGAAGCATTTCCGAGATTGAGCTGGTTATTTATGAAGGAAAGTATCATCAAGTAAAACGCATGTTTGAAGCGGTAGGGAAAAAGGTTACGTATTTAAAGCGAATTGCCATGGGAAAATTAGAACTGGATGAAAATTTGGAGCCAGGGGAATATAGGGAACTGGCAGAAGAAGAACTGGATTTGTTACGCATGTCCGAGAAGATGACGGAAAAGTAAATAGATGATATAGGAAATAAACGCCCGGAAAGCTTATATGCTATCCAGGCGTTTATTTAAAATATGATACATCAGGGAGGGAAATGTAAATAGAAAGCATAGGGAATGAACATAATGAGAGGGAAGGCGGTGAAATGGAAATGGGTAAAAAACTTATTTTTATTTTAGTCGATTCGTTCATGCCGCATGTTCTGCAGGAAGCCAGGAATCGAGGCAGTGTTCCGGCACTTTCGTTCTTAGTGGAGCAAGGTGCGTATTGGGATCGCTGTGTGACTGTATTTCCTACCATGTCCGCAAGCGTGGATGCTTCTCTTAGCACGGGTGCTTATCCCGAAATGCATGGCATTCCCGGCCTTATCTGGTATTCGCGAAAGGAGAGGCGGGTGGTAAATTATATTAACGGTAGCAAATCAGTTTGGCGTATGGGGATGCAGAGGTGTGCGCACGATATATTGATCGGGTTAAATGAAACGCATATGCACAGAACTGTGTTTACTTTGTTCGAGGAGCTAGCACATCATGGTAAAACCTCTGCTTCCTTAAATTTTGCCGCACATCGTGGACCCCGCAAGTATCGCCTTCGCAAGCCCGGTTTGTCTAAAATTTTTCTTGCAGGCCTTCCGTCGGCACAGGTCAGTGGTCCTGATATTTGTACGGTTGGCCGATTTATTGAATCAGGCTTCATGCGTTCGCTAGGATGGAATTTTCATCATACAATGTTTCAGAGATACGGTTTGAACGATCGGTTTGCAATAGATGCTGTCTGTCGGCTTATCCGCAAGAGAAAACTTCCTGATTTGACGATGATTTATATGCCGGATATGGATTATGCCTATCATCGTAAGCCAGACAACGGACCACAAATTCTTGCCCGTGTAGATCGCCACATTGGCCGGCTGCTCAATAGTTTCGGAAGCCCTGAAAAAGCGATTGCGCAATGCAAATTTATTATCGTAGGAGATCATGGACAGACCAGAATCGGTGTTGAAACCGAGGCTACCATTAATGTAGCACAGCACTTCCAGGGGATGAAGATTGCACAAGCCGAATGCGTGCAGCCGCAAGAGGATGATATTGTCGTTTGTAACAATGAGCGTATGTGCTACTTTTATCCTTTGCAGGAAGGTGTCCAGAAAGAGGTTATAAAGCGACTATCTATGGATACACGTATAGATATTCTGGCCTGGAAGGAACGCAGGGGTGTTCGGATTGGATACGGAAAAAAGACGCTCTTTTTTGCCCCTGGCAAGGATATGAGGGATGAGTACGGCAGGGAGTGGAAGGTAGAAGGAGACTTAGCCATTGCAGATGCTGTACCAAGGGAGAATCCGGAAGATAGCGTCCCTATTCTTTTTTTTCGCAGCTATCCAGATATCTTTTCCCGTTTGTACGGTGCGTTATATGCTCAGGAAGGAGAAGTAGTTGTAGCGACTGCCAGACCGGGATACGAATTTTTTACACCAAACGATCCTATCCATAGAGGAGGGGCGTGTCACGGCTCATTGCACGAAACCGATTCGACGGTCTCGCTTATTATTACAGACGAAACGGCAGAACGGTTTGAACGTCCGCGCATTATTGACTTGAAATCATATATACTGCATAAATTTTGTTGAAATCGGCCGTGTCTTGCGAAGGGACAGGGCTATTCGTATTGATACTGCCTCCCTGATACATTTACGTTATAATAGGAACAGTATGCATTCATAAAGAAAACGATAGTTTTGTCGTATTAAAGGAGAGTAGAATAATGAGTAAACGGATCGGCTTTATCGGCCTGGGAAATATGGGAGTGCCGATGGCTTTGAATCTGCATAAAGCTGGATTTTATGTAACTGTATATAATCGTACGTATGAAAAAGCTCTTCCCCTGCAAGAGCATGGATTGGAAGTAGCAGAGTCGCTGGTTGATGCTGTGTGCGAAAAAGACGTTGTGATTACGATGCTGGCCGATAACAAAGCGGTCGAGGAGATTATCGCAGGCGATAACGGTATTCTCGATTACATAGAAGCGCCGACGTTGCTGGTAGATATGAGCACAGTTTCACCTGATATCTCATGCATGCTGGCAGATATGGCAAAAGAGATGGGAATTACTATGCTGGATGCTCCTGTATCCGGTAGCGTAAATGCGGCGGAAACTGCAAACCTTGTTATTTTAGCAGGTGGTCCAAAAGATGCGTTTGACACATTACAGGATGTATTCCAGGCAATGGGAAAGGAAAGCCTTTATTTTGGAGAGAATGGCAGTGGAGAAAAAGCAAAGCTTGTTATTAATCTATTGCTTGGGATGACCATGCAAGGAATTAGTGAGTCGCTTGTTCTGGCGGAGAAATTTGGTTTGGAACGCAGTACAGTGCTCGATATGATGCAACAGACAGCAGTTGCGACCCCATTCCTTGGGTTTAAAAGAGAACTTTTGGCGAAAGAGGAGTATCCGGCGGCTTTTGCGCTTAAACACATGCTAAAAGATTTCGGACTTGTGCTTGAACAGGCACACAAAAATGGTAGCGTGCTTCCGGCTACGTCCGCAGCATATCAATCATATGCTGCGGCGGCAAATCACGGCTTTAAAGATATGGACATGGCGGCTGTGTTCGCGGAGCTGCTTCATGCATCCGGCATAAAAAATAAAGGAAAATAAATGGAAATTATAGAAGGGAGCAGCGGTCTTGCGCGTTCCCTTTTTTCTATTTGGTAATTATTTTTTGCGAATAATAGTTTACGTACGCTTATTTACTGCATATAATCAAAATAAAAATGATAATTACTATCAACGAAAACGGCAAAAGAAAAAGATAGAGAGATGCTTGGATCGGGGGAAAGGATATGTGTTTAACCGATATCAAACCGGGAGAGAAAGTGAAAATTACCGGTACGACAAATATGGCGGAAAATGTACGCCGCCGCCTGCTTGACCTGGGGATTATGGAAGGAACCGTAGTTTGTATAAAACGCATTCTGCCATTCGGTGGACCGATGACGCTTGAGGCAGGCGGACAATGGATTGGCATCCGCCGCCGGGAAGCAAGTGCTATCCGGGTGGAGGCTGTATGATGAATATAGCATTAGCCGGGAATCCGAATACCGGAAAAACTTCTTTGTTTAACATTCTTACAGGTTCTTACGAATACGTAGGAAACTGGACAGGTGTTACGGTTGAAAAAAAAGTAGGCGTACTAAAAAGCAAACGGGGACAATTAATTGATTTGCCCGGAATTTATTCACTTAATCCACTTTCACAAGATGAAGGTGTGGCAACACAGTTTCTGCTTTCTGAAGAATTCTCCTCCATTTTAAATATTGTTGATGCCTCACAATTAGAGCGTAATCTGTATTTGACTGTACAGCTTCTCGAATATGGCAAACCGATTATTATGGGATTGAACATGACGGATGTAGCCAGGGGACGGGGCTATATCGTTGATGAACAGCAGCTGGCCTCGTTGCTTGGAATTCCCGTGTTGCCGATTGTTGCCAGGAGCGGGAAGGGCTGCGATGAATTGGAAGCATTTCTTGCCAAAGGATCGGATGTAAAATCAGAGCCACTACATATTGATTATGGAGCGACACTGGAAAAAGCGATCCATGAACTGGGCTCTCTTCTGCCAGAGTCTTTCGAGTTGCCGAAACGCTGGATGGCCCTGCAATTTTTTGAAGGAAATACGGTTGTATGTAAACGTTTGGAAAAGCATGTTGATTATGAGCGATTGACGGCGCTTGCTCAGGAAACGGAGAGAGCTGTATGCCAGGAAGCAGGAGCTTCTTCGTTACCGCATCACATTCGGCATGTGCGCAGTCGATTCATCTTAGGCATTTGTGAACAGGTAATTACGCGTACTAAACATATAGATTACACATTATCGGAACGTATTGATCGGATTACGACCCATAGCTGGTTTGGAATACCAATATTTTTGCTTCTGATGTTTTTTACGTTTAAGCTAACGTTTGATTGGCTGGGAACACCACTGTCCGATTGGCTGGATGGATTTATTACAGGACCTGTGAGAGATACTTTGTCGAATGCGCTGTATGCTGTTGGCGCTTCTGCGTTTATTAGGGCGGCTGTGCTTGATGGTATTGTAACCGGAGTTGGTGGCGTGCTTGTATTCATTCCACAGATCTTTATCTTGTTTTTTCTGATTTCATTTATTGAAGACTCCGGTTATATGGCCCGTGTGGCTATGGTAATGGATCGGTTGATGCAGGCAATTGGCTTGAATGGAAAAGCCTTCATTCCGATGATTATCGGTTTTGGTTGTAATGTGCCGGGCGTTATGGCAGCACGGACAATCGAACAGCCAAAAGAGAGGCTCCTGACGATTCTGCTAACGCCACTTATGTCCTGCTCAGCCCGTCTTCCGGTGTACAGCTTGTTTGTAGGTATTTTCTTTGTGAAAAACGAGGCGCTTGTCGTCTTATCGATGTATGTACTTGGCGTCGTAGTGGCACTTCTGTTGGCCAAGCTGTTTTCCGGTACGATTCTGAAACAAGAAGGGTCCATGTTCTTGATAGAACTGCCTCCCTATCGTTTTCCGCAGGGACGTACACTGCTCCGCAGTACGTGGGAGAAAGGAAAGGGCTTTGTTCGTAAAGCGGGAACGCTTATTTTTGGCGGCTCCGTTGTCATTTGGTTTTTGAGTTATGCGGGACCCGGTGGGCTTGGCGTAGATATGCAAGAGAGCTTCCTAGCAATGATTGGCGGTGTACTGGCTCCGTTGCTCATCCCGCTTGGTTTCGGAACGTGGGAAGCAGGAGCTGCACTGTTGACAGGTTTTTTGGCGAAAGAGGTCGTGGTGGCGTCCATGAACATTATTTATGCCGCACCGGATACAACGACGCTGCAAGGACTGCTTGCCGGACATTTTACGGCGCTTCAGGCATACAGCTTTATGGCGTTTATCCTGCTTTATGTACCGTGTATTGCCACGGTGGGAGTTATTCGTAAAGAATCCGGTTCCCCACGCTGGATGTGGTTTTCTATCGGCTATGCTCTTGCAATTGCCTATTTGATTTCAGTGATTATCTATCAGGGGGGTAAACTGCTCGGATTTCAATAAAGTAAAACTTCTATCAGCGGGGGGACTGCTGCCCGTTGGACCGGAATAAAGGGGATGTTTATATGTTGGCTAATATTATTATCGGTGCTGGAATTTTTGGATATGCCGGCTGGTCGCTATTCCGCTTCGTGAAAAAAAGTAAGCAGGGGCAATGTGCTGGGTGTGCATCGCGTAAGAGCTGTCAAACGGCTTGCGATGACAGGAGTATGGAAGTAAAATAAGGAGAGAAACGGATAAAAGTTTAAGCGTTTCGATTAGGAAACGCTTAAACTTTTTTGTTGTGAAGAGGAATGTCTCCGCCTCAAGACGGAGATAAAACCAATCTATAGCCAGTTTTACTTGAAAGGGAAGCGGGCTAAGATAAGAAAAGAAGAATCAGACCGTGCATGTCGGCCATAGTCCGGAGTTTCGGCTATGGCTATTTTTATCTTTCATATTTTATCCCGGTTTGACGGGCAGTAAAATCCTACTTCATGTGTGCTGTGTGGGAGAGAATTGTCCTTAAGACCCCGATAAGCGTAACCGACCATCAGCAAGGAATGAAGAAAACCTTCACTGATGGGGGTTTTGCTTTATGAAAGTGGTGTATGTATTATGCTTGGGAGGTGGGGAAATGGCGGGAGGATCGCGACTGTTCTCATATTTGTTTGGAATTGCGATTATTTTTGCCGGCGTCGGCATTTTATTTGACATGCTGGGGTTTAGAGATTTTAACCCCGCGGGCCTCTTTCCGTTTCTTTTTCTATATCTTGGACTTAAATCGTTGCAGCGAGGCAGGCGGATTGGCGGCGGATTTTTGATGTTTATCGGCGTAACCAGTTTTCTGGCATATTGGCTGGGCATCGATCCGGGACGTGTCATCGGTTTTACGCTTTCTCTTCTGTTCATTTATTTTGGTTACCGTTTAATTAAAAGAAAAAATAAAGAAATTGAGGTTGAAGTACCGTCAAAGCCAGTAAGGGAAAAACCTCCTTCTTCTTCCACCAAGCCGGAGCATCGCTCGGAGGATGCGAAAGAATACGACGAAGCGTTCAGGAGAATGTATTCACTCCATTCCCCGCAGCATAAGCACTCGCTTATCGGAAATTTATTTTTGACTGGAAGTCGCTGGGAATTGCAAGATATGAATGTATGGCACGGTATTGGCGACGTAAAAATCGATTTGTCGCGCGCCTATATTCGAGATGGTGAAACAATTATTATTATTAACGGCTGGATCGGGGATGTAGATATTTACGTACCATATGACTTGGATATTTCGCTGACAGCAAACGTTAATTTCGGTGATATTGACGTGTTTGGAAACAAACAGGGAGGAATCAACCGCAGCATGACACTTTCAACTTCGGGTTATCATGATTCAGGCAAACGGGTAAGGCTTGTTGTGAGTTTGCTCATCGGTGATATTGACGTCATTCAGCTATAGGGGAGGAGTACAGTGTCAGAGCGTAAGCTGGCCAACATTCAATGGCAATTTATGCGACAGTCCCTTTGGGGCAGCGTAGGTGCTGCGAGTGTAGGGAGTGTTGTCTTTTTCTTTATCTGGTATGAGATGACGGCCGTACCGACACTACGACAGTGGGTGCTCGCTAAGATGGACTGGAGCCTCCCTGTATTTCCCGGGCTATTGTTCGCTTTCCTCATGCTTTTATTTCTGTGTCTTGTCGCCGGTTTAATCGGTGTAAGTGTCGGATATATTTATGGAAATTTGATGAAAAAAAGAGTGGAAATACTGCTTCAATCCGCCATGATGATTGAAAGGGGAAACTTGTCGACTCGTGTTCCGTATTTAGGAGAGGACGAAATTGGCATGTTGGGTGAGAGATTAAATGAAATGACCATTCGCTTTCAACAGCAGGTTATCTCCCTGCAACGGCTTTCCGCTCACAATGCTGAGCTTACAGAGCAGGTGAAGCAGTCGGCGGTAACAGAAGAACGTCAGCGTCTGGCACGAGAGTTGCACGATGCGGTGAGTCAGCAATTGTTTGCTATCTCCATGACGATGGCTGCAGTAAAACGGACGTTAAGCCAAAATCCGGAGAAAGCAAGCCGACAGGTAGAACTGGTAGAAGAGATGGCCGCTGCCGCTCAATCTGAGATGCGCGCGCTGCTCTTGCATCTTAGACCTACACAATTGGAAGGAAAGTCGCTTAGGGAAGGAATCGAGGGCCTGCTTATCGAATTGGAAGCAAAGCATTCTCTTGCTTTCTCCTGGCAAATTGATGAGGTTCCGGCTCTTTCAAAAGGAATGGAAGACCATCTATTCCGTATTCTTCAGGAAGCCATATCCAATGCACTTCGTCATGCCCGGGCGACAAAGGTAGAAGTGAAACTGGTACAAATGCACAATCAAATGAGGCTTAGAATAACGGATGATGGCGTCGGTTTCGCCGAGGGAGAAGAGAAGAAGTCATCGTCCTATGGTATGAAGTTGATGGAAGAACGTGTTGCAGAGATTGGCGGCGTGTTGGTTGTATCCTCGGCCCCAGGTCGGGGCACGATGATAGAAGTAACCGTTCCGTTTGTCGGATAGGATGAGAAGCGGAGGAGATAGCATGAGTGAAGCCATTAAAGTGTTGTTAATTGATGATCATGAAATGGTCCGAATGGGACTGGTAGCTTTTTTGTCAACGGAAGAAGATATTGAGATCGTTGGCGAAGCAGGCAGTGGGGCAGAAGGGCTAAAAATCGCCGAACAGACGAAACCTGACATCATTTTGATGGACCTGGTAATGGACGGGATGGACGGAATTGAAACAACTCGGCGGATGAAGCTGCTTCACCCGGAAGGCAAGGTCATCGTCTTGACTAGCTTTATCGATGATGAGAAAGTATATCCAGTAATTGAAGCAGGAGCGTTTAGCTATTTATTGAAAACGGCGCGTGCTCCGGAGATTGCTCAGGCGATTCGTCAGGCACACCGCGGACAGCCGGTGTTGGAAGCGCAGGTGGCCGGCAAAATTATGTCGCGTTTTCGCCAGCGAAACGCTGATGAAGCGCCGCTGCATGAGCAATGTACCAACCGGGAACTTGAAGTGTTGCGCCTGCTTGGTGAAGGAAAGTCAAATCAGGAAATTGCCGAGGAACTTTACATAGGCATTAAAACAGTGAAGACGCATGTTAGCAATATTTTAAGCAAGCTTGGTGTGGAGGATCGTACACAGGCAGCGATTTATGCGCATCGACATGGAATATGCAAATAATCCGAAATCAAACGATTAAACATATAGAAAATAAAAGGGCTGATACTTGTTCGCTTATCTTCTTTAGGAAGAAACGAGCTGTATCGGCCCTCTTTGCTTTCTCCTGGATTTGTTTCCGTTATTTAGTGCTTCCAATGATACACTATGCCTGGAGTTTCCTCGTCCTTGCGCGCCTTTAGATAGAACGGTGGAGCATTTGGATGACGATAATTAGGAGGTGCATCATTCGTAATGGTGACTTTTGTGCCTGGTGACACCATGCTGAACAATTCTTCCACCTGATTATTGTGCAGTCTGATACACCCTTTGGATACGGCCCTGCCGATAGAGCTTGGCATGTTCGTGCCATGGATGGCATAGTCTGTAATGCTAAGAACAAGGCCGCGTGTTCCGTATACGCCGCTCTGAGAAATGGGTTGGTTAATTTTTCGCTTGATAGAATAAATCCCTGTCGGTGTGCGTTGCTCCGCCCCAAGGCCAACCTCATACGAGCGTACCGGGTATGCTCCGCTTGTTACGAGCATGAGGAATGACGATTCATAAACGGTAATCTCAAGCGGTTCGATTGCCATGCTCGGTTCCGCCATACCACCGATACGGAGCACCTCGCTCATCGATTTCCACACTTGCGCTGACTGCAAGCGTTTCGGTTGATAGATTATTCCCGTGTTTTCCAGGGCAAGGGATGTTCCGCCATGTATTGGTACGGAAAAAGGAATTTGCGACAGGTAGTTGGATGGATAGGGGCCTGTTAGTCCATCCAGCGTTTCCGGCAGTTTTTTGTGCTCTAAATAGTAGTGATATAAAGCACTGCGTACAATAAGTAGTTTTTCCATACCGGCACGTTGCAAGGCGATTTGGTTCTTGATACGGTTTACTTCTACATTATCGTCGCATGCACAGTTCGGATCGAAAAACGTGATGTCTCCGTTTCTGTAAGCAATGAAGGAAAGAGAGTCTGGTTGATAGAAAGGGAGTGGGATATAAGTGGGAATATAAGGAACCTGTGGTACACCGATGATAATAGGCTCCTTGCCTTCCGGGTAAGCCCTCCATTTAATATAGCGGCGTAGTTGTTCACGCCATTGTTCTTGTGTATGGTTTACAGGCACACCAATCACTTCATAGAAAGGCTCCTGCTGGCCGGGAGGCGCTTCTACCTTTTGTTGCGGGAAAAGCTGAAAATAAAAAAATACCATAAGGATGCTAAGGATTCGAATTATATATCTCATTCTTTATCCCCTCTAGTAAGGAAATAAAAAAGATACATAGTGCCAGACTTGGCAAGCTATGTATCTATAGTATCGGCAGAAAGTTAAATTTTCATAATACCGCCTGTGCTGGCTGAAGTTACCAATTTGGAATAACGGGCAAGATAGCCTGTTTTAACTTTTGGTTCAAAGCCTTTCCAGTTCGCTTTACGCTGTGCCCATTCTTCTTCCGATACTTGTGCATCCATGCGACGGGCTTCAATATCAATTACAATATGATCGCCATCCTGTACGAATGCAAGCGGTCCGCCTTCTGCGGCTTCTGGAGAAGCATGACCGATGGACAAGCCACGTGATGCGCCTGAGAAGCGGCCATCCGTTACTAGCGCTACTTTTGGACCTAATCCCATGCCAACAATTTGTGAGGTTGGAGCCAGCATTTCAGGCATGCCCGGACCCCCTTTTGGACCTTCATAACGAATGATGACAACATGGCCTTCCTTTACCTTACCACTGGCAATTCCTTCAAGTGCCTCGTCCTGAGAGTCGAAGACGATGGCTGGTCCTTCATGACGTGTAATGCCGCCCTGAACGCCCCCTGTCTTAATAATCGCGCCATCCGGAGCTAGATTACCGAATAGTACAGCCAGACCACCGGTTACGGAGTATGGTTTGTCGATCGGATAAATAACATTTTTGTCTTTAATATCGTGTCCAGCAATATTTTCACCAAGTGTTTTACCAGTTACCGTCTTGACATCAAGATGCAATGCGCCTTCTTTTTTAGATAATTCATTCAGTACCGCAGAGACGCCGCCCGCTGCATGCAGGTCTTCAATATGCCAGTCGGATGCCGGAGCCAGCTTGGACAGATGCGGAACACGTGCAGCAACTTCGTTAATGCGCTGAATTGGATAGTCTATCTCTGCCTCGTTGGCTAACGCCAATGTATGCAGCACTGTATTAGTGGAACCACCGAGCGCCATATCAAGCGCAAAAGCATTGTCGATTGCTTTTTCTGTAACGATATCACGCGGCTTTAAATCGATTTTAATAAGTTCCATTAATTGTTTTGCAGCATTTTTAGCCAATTCTTTACGTGCAGGGTCTGTAGCTAGAATCGTGCCGTTGCCGGGGAGTGCAAGGCCCAGCGCTTCTGCCAGACAGTTCATGGAATTGGCAGTGAACATACCGGAACAGGAACCGCAAGTTGGACAGCCATACTGTTCAAGCTCCCGGAGCTGGTTATCGTCGATCTTTCCGGCCTGATGCGCGCCGACACCTTCGAATACGGAAGACAGGGAAATTTTACGTCCGTCGCTTGTTTTACCTGCTGCCATTGGTCCGCCACTAACGAAGATAGTTGGAATGTTCAGACGCATTGCGGCCATCATCATTCCTGGTGTAATTTTATCGCAATTTGGAATGCACACCATCCCGTCAAACCAGTGCGCAGCTACGACTGTTTCTACGGAATCGGCAATGATTTCACGGCTTGGCAAGGAGTAGCGCATACCAATATGTCCCATTGCGATCCCATCATCTACCCCGATCGTATTAAATTCGAACGGTACCCCTCCTGCTTCACGAATAGCTTCCTTTACCAGCTTTCCGAATTCCTGTAGGTGCACATGGCCAGGAACAATATCGATATAAGAGTTGCAAACCGCGATAAACGGTTTATCGAAATCTTCATCTTTAACGCCTGCAGCACGGAGTAAGCTCCGGTGCGGCGCCCGGTCAAACCCCTTTTTGATCATATTGCTTCGTAACTCTGCCACAATAACCCCTCCACTTGTCTTGTTTTCATAATTTAAATTTTTATCATTGTATCACTATTTGGACAGAATGTATATTTTTCAAAATTTATGTTTTTACAAATATAAATTTATCCATAACGTTTTTTTCTTTATTAGTTTATAGTAGGAATGGGTAAAAATAATGTTGGACATCATCGTCTAATTTTTCAGAAAGAGGTAGGATAATATGAAAGATAAACCGGATTCCGGACAAGGACAGAGTACGAGCGATTTTGTCCCGTATATTCCGCCACATGAACATCGGCCAGAAATGACTTGGACAGCGATTATTTTAGGTGGTATTCTCGCGGTTCTATTCGGAGCTGCAAACGCATATTTGGGGTTAATTGTTGGTATGACGGTTAGCGCTTCCATCCCGGCAGCTGTTATTTCGATGGCGATTCTGCGCGGGGTATTGCGCCGTAGCTCGATTTTAGAAAATAATACAGTACAGACGATTACATCAGTAGGGGAATCTCTTGCTGCGGGGGTTATTTTCACCGTGCCAGCGCTATTTATCTGGAAGCTCCAGCCGAGCTTGACGACAATAGCATTCATCGCGTTAGGCGGCGGGATTCTTGGTATTATTATGATGATTCCGTTGCGCAAAGCATTAATAGTTAAAGAGCATGGGGTTCTTCCGTATCCGGAAGGCACAGCTTGTGCGGAAGTTCTCATCGCTGGAGAGAAAGGCGGCGGACTCGCCAAACTTGTTTTCAGCGGACTTGGCCTCGGCGCATTGTTTAAATTTATTGCGGACGGCATCAAGGCATTTCCATCTGAAATTGAGACCGGTATTCGCGGCTTCAAGAACGCGGCGGTCGGCATGGATACACTTCCAGCGCTGCTCGGCGTAGGATTCATTATTGGTCCACGCATTGCTGGCTATATGTTAGCCGGTGCAGTGCTTGGCTGGCTGGGATTAATTCCACTAATCAGCTACTTTGGCTCGTTTGCGTCAACTCCGATTTTTCCGGCAACAACTCCAATTAGTGAACTCGGCTTCTGGGATATCTGGAGCGATTACCTTCGCTATATCGGAGCCGGTGCAGTTGCTTTCGGTGGGATTGTCAGCCTGGGCAAGGCACTCCCGACTATCGCTTCTTCTTTTGCAATTGCAATGAAAGGATTTAGCATTACACGTGGGAGTGGCAGCAATCAGTCAGGTGTTATCCGCACAGAACAGGATATGCCGATGCCTTATATTATTGCCCTTATTGTGATTTTGATTTCTGTGCTCGCGTTTTTCCCAAGCATTAATATTGGTATTCCAGGTGCTCTGCTTGTCATACTGTTTGGTTTTCTTTTTGTGACGGTTTCGTCTCGTATTGTAGGAATTGTTGGAAGCTCTTCCAATCCTGTGTCCGGAATGACGATTGCGGCCCTTATTCTGATTACTGTTATTTTAAAGCTGATGAATTTCAGCGGCCAAACAGGAATGGTAGCAGCCATTACAATCGGTGCAGTTATTTGTATCGCTGCGGCAATGGCAGGGGATACATCGCAGGATTTGAAAACAGCATTTCTTGTGGGAGCGACGCCAAAGTACCAGCAGTACGCTTTAATGTACGGTGTGTTCATTACAAGTTTAACAATTGGTTTGGTGTTAACGCTGCTTGATCAGGCGTACGGATTCGGTTCGAAGAATCTGCCCGCACCACAGGCGACGCTAATGATGATGGTTGTAGAGGGAATTATGAATGGCAATTTGCCGTGGACGCTTGTATTTATCGGTATGGCTACAGCAGCTCTCGTAGAATTGATGGGAATCGGTTCGCTGCCGTTTGCCGTCGGTCTATATTTGCCGATTCACCTGAGTACACCGATTATGCTCGGCGGTATCATTCGTGGCATTGTTGAACGCCGTGAAAAGAATGAGGCAGTGAGGAAGCAGAAGTTGGAACGTGGTATCTTATTGTCCTCGGGTTTTATTGCCGGTGAGGCACTTATGGGGATTCTTATTGCCATTGTAGTGTCAATGGGAGTCACTATGCCGGAGAATCCGTACTTTGGCCCACTCGTTTCATTGATTGCTTTCCTGCTTGTCGCAGCCATTTTGTTCGTGACTGCGAACGCTAAAGGCAAAAAAGCATAAAGTGAAACTAACAAAAGAACCCCGTGATTAAATCAAGTTACGGGGTTTTTAACATTTTATTGAAGGATATGCTTTTCTTGCAGGGAATAAGTAGGAAAGCAGAAAATAAATAATGCAAAAGAATGATATATTATATAGGTAACAAGTAACTCTTTTTAATAGTGGAGCAGTAAAGAGGGGGGAGCAAAATGAAGATGGTGAATGTTTTGGAGGAAATTGCGTGGGAGGTTTTGAATGAGCATTGGGACCATCTGGATCTTTTATGTAAATGCGAACAGTGCAAAGGCGACGTGTATGCACTCATGATGAACGCGTTGCCACCCCGTTATGTAACAACGGATGCCGGACGGGTATTTATCAAGGTGGAATTTATGAATGAGCAGTCTCTGACAAACGTATTGTGCCAACTGGCAAAAGCGGCGGAAATTGTCGCTGTTAAGCCTTCCCATCCTTTGCCGAACCCTGATTTGCCCACTGTAGTGGAATAAAATAGAGGTTGAAAGCCTGAGCACTTTTCACATGGTATGAATTTGCCCGGTGTTTTTGCTTTGTAGTAAGCGCAGGATGGTTATTCAATTTTGACTTTAGTCATACAAAGCGCATTGTATCCATATCCTTTCCGGTTCCAAACGGCTATGGGAGGCTGCACCCGGCCTAATGAATCTGTAGCTCTTGATAATAGAGTATATTCTCCCTTTTTTTCCGCATGCCATCGAAAAGACCAGCGCACCCATGAGTATGGTTCTGCCGAATTCTGCTGTAGGGAAGCCGGAAGCCATGTGTGTCCGTTATCTATACTGATATCCACAGCGGTAGTTGTGCCTTCTCCCGTCCAGGCTATGCCTTTGATAAGGTGAGCCCCCTGACTTAGGGTAGATAAATGCAGCGGTTGCTGAATGGTTGAGTTGCTATTCATAGTGGTTACAGGGTGCTTTCCGACATCATTATTTTTATGCGGATAATACACATAGTCTGTTGTTTGAAAAGGTCCTTGAAAAGTATCATCAATGACAGTAATCTTCTTTATCCATTTTACTGACGCCATCGCGTACCACTGAGGAACGAGTAGCCGCAAGGGATAGCCGTGTTTATACGGAATAGGTCGACCGTTTAGTTCGTAGGCGATTATGGTATCAGGGTGGAGAGCTTTGTGTAGAGGAAGGCTTCTAACATAGCGGAAGGTCCCTTCCATATCTGTTCTTGGCCCGGTGTCATACCCTTCTACAACGACTTCTCTGGCCGAGTGATGAACACCTGTATATTGCAATAGAGTTGTTAATGACACTCCTTTCCAATAGGCTTGACCTATTGCACCTTCTTTCCATTGTTCGCCGTATGTGTTTGGATGAAACAATGCCCGTTTGTTCCCTGCACATTCTAATACGATTTTTATCGTTTTGGAAGGTAGTGCAAGTAACTCCTGATAAGTAAAAATCCTTGGAACGTATACGCTTCCTTCGATCGGAAAGCAAAAGAAATGTGTTGTCAAATTCGGATAAGAAAAATGATTGCGGCGATAAAAATAAGAGGTTGGCGTAATGTCGTTGGCAAGAAAATGAATAGGTGTTTCTTGATTTTCGGGGCATATGCTTCTTGTAAGAAGATGAGGTCTTACTTTCGTACTTTTTCCCAAGTTTTTCCCCTCCAAATTTCTTATTTCTTACTTCGAATAACGAGAGGATATCAATTCATCAAGCCAGAGGTAGGCGGGATACGGGTATAGTCATACGTATGCGAAGGATATTTTTGAAATTACAACGAGTTTCTTTGTTGCAAAGTATAAAATTGAAAAACCATGCCGTTGTATATTGTTCGGCATGGTTCTTAGTGTTGCTTATTGCACTACGGTCAATTGGCTGTAACGTGCGAAGTAGTGGAGAAAAAGTTCGCTTAATGGCACAATGAAGTCTGTTTCGCCCTTTTCGTGAATGCCTGAGCGGCTATGGATACGAACACGCCCTGTACGTATTTTATAGTAAGACGAAGCAAAGCTTGTGCTTACTCTCTCATGTGCATTTCCAGGAGTTGGAAATGTGATGTGCCGTGTTTTTAGGGTATGTGGTACCATGCTGATAATGTTCTCGAACAAAATTTGGTACGTGCAGTGCGGGCGTTGAAGAATAATCTCTTTTGTTGTGACATTGCAGCTTAGTTTGCCTTTTGTATGTGAAAGTAACAGTGTTCCTTCCGTATCTTTAATTTTAATAAAATCTTTATTCATATTAACACCTCACCTATTTTTTTAAGCGACAAGTGACGGTTTCCTTTAATCATAGGGGGGATGGAACGTCATGTAAAGCATGTATAAGCGTCATTTTGCTGGATAATGTGGAAAAGATACTGTAAGAGCAGGTTTTAGGCTTGTCAGAAAAAAAGCTTGCGAAGCTCATTGAAGTATGATAAATTTCTAAATATCACCGTCCTGACAGCGGATACATAGAAGGAGAAGTACCCAAGAGGCTGTAAGGGGCTCCCCTGCTAAGGGAGTAGACGGGTTAAACCGTGCGAGGGTTCGAATCCCTCCTTCTCCGCCACTTGAACACAATAAAACAGACGCTACCGCATTCGCGATAGCGTCTTTTGCTTGATGGATAAGAAAGTAGATGTCGCTGCAAAGGAAAGCAACATCTACTTTCTTCCGATCATACCACTTGAAAAACGCGCGAAATATAACACAAAGTGGCCGATTGGTTTCCTTGTAGACAAAGGATGGGCGAAGGCGCCCGCGAGTTTTTCTTATATTAGTCAGTTTCCCAGGTGATGAGGTGTTTTCCGGCTTTAACATGCTCAAAGGTGAATTTCATTTCATATTCGCCTTTCTGATCCAGGTGGATAGCATAGCCGTCCTGATATGTACCTGGCTCAAAAGCTTGTTCGAAAGCTTGTTTACCCTTCGGATCAGTTACAGTAATAATAACCTTGCCTTCTTTAAACTGAAGTTCTTGAACTTGGATAGCTAGGATGCTGTCTGGAATGGACGGAATTTTTTTTGTTACTGTTTTGTTGTACGACTCATACGTGGCTTTGAATTCATTGTCGGTAATTGACTCAACCGCCTTGGTTCCATATTCTGTGCACCCTGCAAGTACACTGAAGCACAGCAGAAAAAGCAGCAGATAAGCAAAACTTTTTCTCATCGGATTCTCCCCTTTCTGTCTTATGATTGATTTTTGAGTATCCGGTACAGCCATGACTCGCACTCTTCTCTCGTATTCCAATATAATACGATTTGAGTAAGTTCGGCAAGGAACCACTGTGTATCATCTGGCCTTCGATACCGAAAATCATGGATAAATATATAAACTACCCTTATACATTATCATTCGAATATTGAAAATAGCGAGGCTTCTTTTGCTTGCTCTTCCGCCCTAGAAAAAATAAGAAATCGTGCTACAATACAAGAAGCGATAAGGATGATAAGCCGCTTCCAGTATAATAAACAAGCGGTTCGGCGTTTTGTTAGAGAAGAAGCGAAAGAAGCGGAGAAGGAAAGGAAGAGACGCTTTGAAAGAATGGGTGGAACGATTCAAAAAATGGCTGTTGGTAGATAGAGATGTAAAGAAGAAAAAAGAAAAGTATACAAATGTATACGATGAGACATACGAGGAAGAGTACGAGGAATTCGAGCCGCAGGTCGCTCCGATTCCGGTAGCCAATAAGCATTTGACGATACGTACAACCAATATTTATCCGAAACAGGCAGTCGAGCAGGCGATCGAGCGACGTAAAGCCTCTGAGCGCAGGAGGAATGAACGGGTGTTGCACCAGGAGACATCCCACGCTTCTTCAGCACCGAGGAAACAGAGAGTAAAGCGGGATAACAACGGGTTTCAATTTCCTTTGATTCCGGATGAGCTGCCGACCGTTGATTCTATACAGGAAAGAGAAGGGGAGAGACAGCGGACGCGTAAGGTTGAAGACCGGCCCCAGCCAAAGGTCCAGCATGTCTCTGAACAACGGTCTACCTCAAGAACAGTTCGCCCTGCGGAAGGAAAAAAACCGTTCCGTCCTACGGAAGTAATTTCGCCGATATATGGTCGTAAACGTCCAGAGCAGCGCGAGGAAGAAGAAAAGGGCGAACAAATATTGAATACGCTGGTACATCCAATGTTACTTAAAAAGGCTGAGGATCCTGCATATAAGGATATACGTGAGAAAGAAGATGTAATGGTTTCTAACAGTGAGCAACAACCGTCTGTTTTGGAAGAGATTCATATGATACCTGAATATTCTATTTCCATGAAGGAAGAGATCGTTTTCGAGAAAGAGGAGAACGAGACAGAAGATCAAGAGAAAGAAGCTTCTTTTATTGTCTCTCCATCTTTAACAACAGAACGTTTCATGCCTGACGAAGAATTGGTTGAGTGGCAGGAGGCAAATGAAAAAGAGGCCGTGATCGTAGAGGAAGAGCCGACGCCTGCATCTTCTAATGAGATGGGGCAGGAGGAATCTGTGCATCCGATTCAGCGGGAGAGTACGCCTGTCCCTTTAGCAGTCGACTTTCGTCAAGAACAAAGAACGGTTCCTCCATTTTCTCGTCCAGGTATAGAAGAACATACGGAGGCGTATGAAGCCCGTATAGAACGTGAAAAGCCTCCGAAATGGAATGGCCCGTCTACGACTGTGCCTACATCTGCTGTGCAGGTGGGGGGAATGTATAAAAAGCCGGGGTTTTCTTTGTTGACTACTCCGCCAAGCGTACAGACAGAAGACGCGGAATATGTTGATCAACAGCAGCAGGTATTGGCAAGCACGCTTCATAACTTTAACGTAAATGCGGAAGTTATTGGTGCCGTGCGTGGTCCGACGGTAACGCGTTATGAAATACAACCAGCCCCAGGCGTAAAAGTAAATAAAATCACCAATCTTGTCGATGATATTAAGTTAAGTCTTGCCGCGCGTGATATTCGGATTGAAGCGCCGATTCCGGGCCGTTCTGCGGTCGGTATCGAAGTGCCAAACGAGCAGAGTACACCTGTGTTCCTGCGTTCGATTCTGGAATCGAATGTATTTAAAGAGGCATCTTCACCGCTTACCGTGGCGCTTGGTATGGATATTGGCGGTGAGCCTATTGTGGCTGACCTAGCAAAAATGCCTCATGGCCTTATTGCCGGAGCAACAGGATCGGGAAAAAGCGTGTGTATCAACTCAATTATTTTGAGTTTGCTATATAAAGCAACGCCTGATCAAGTACGTTTGCTGCTCGTTGATCCAAAGATGGTAGAGCTTGCACCATACAATCGTTTGCCGCATCTTGTGGCACCGGTTGTAACCGATCCGAAGCAGGCGACTGCCGCTCTCAAATGGGCAGTACAAGAAATGGACAGCCGATATGAGAAATTTGCCGAGGCGGGTGCGCGTGATATAACCAGATATAATGATTTGATGCGTCGTGCATTCCCGGATGAAAAAGCATATCTTATGCCGAGTATTGTCATCATTATTGACGAATTGGCTGATTTAATGATGGTAGCACCGCAGGATGTAGAAGAAGCTATTTGCCGAATTGCACAAAAGGCACGGGCTTGCGGTATTCATCTACTGGTAGCGACCCAGCGTCCGTCAGTGGATGTTATTACCGGTCTTATTAAAGCCAACATTCCGACGAGGGTTGCTTTCTCCGTATCGTCACAAACCGACTCACGCACAATTCTTGATATGAATGGAGCGGAGCGTTTGCTCGGTCGAGGGGATATGCTGTATTTGTCAAGCGGCAGTTCCAAGCCGGTTCGTTTGCAGGGACCTTACGTGTCTGATGATGAAATTGAAACAGTTACCGAATATGTCCGGGCTCAGGCGGAACCGAACTATTTATTCGAGAAAGAAGATTTGACCCAGGCAATGACATCGGAGAATACGGATGAGTTATTTGCGGAAGTAGTTCTCTTTTGCGTCGAGCATGGTCAAGCCTCGGCATCACTTCTGCAACGGAACTTCCAAATTGGATATAACCGGGCGGCACGTCTGATTGATATGATGGAGGAGAAAGGCTTTATTTCTGGACAGACGGGTAATTCCAAGCCGCGAGATGTATTCTTGACCCGCACTGAATATGACAATTTGTTTGGAGGGGATTCAAGACGAGAATAGTACTGGAATCCTCCCTTTTCATGGTATAATGAAAGGAAATGCTCGCAAGGTAAGGAGTTGAATCGTTTTGCAAAGTGAACATGAATCCGAGGTTCTTGTCGATTTCTTTACTGAACGAGAGGCGAAACAGCAGGTTTTTAATGAGATACATGAGAATCTGATGGAGAAGCTTCGCGAGTATGCGTGCAATGCGCTGAATCTACGGGAGAAGGTACGAGCTAAGCATATATTCCGTAGCAAGGTCAATCTCCCTTCTGAAGCATTACTGACGCCATTCTGGGAAGCGCAATATGGCATCTGGCTTCTGCTTGAATATCAGAATATTAAGGGCGAGCGGATTATCGAGAAGTATTTGTTGGACCCGGATACTGATTTGTCTGAACAGGAACTGCATCTTGCTGCGCATTGGATGGCCGCTTACCCGTCCGTTTATCGTGTAGTCGAAGCATGGGAGGAAGGATATCGTCTAGCCGATTTATGGGGTGAGGATATGATTGATGTGGCACTCGGTGATCGGGAGCAGGTGCGCAGCGAATTCATGATTGGTCAGTATTTGTTTGCTCGTCTTGTCAAGGTAGGTTTTACCCATCGAATTATCGGGCCATATGCGCTGATTAACAAGGAGCGCATTTATGAAATAAAACCGAACTTGGAAGCGAGTTTTGAACGAAGTAAGGAAGAGAACAGCCAGTGGTCATGGCGTTTATTTATGCAGCACCATGGAATTGAAGTGTTGCGCATGTACGAGTGACAATAAAGAGGACGAAGATGGGGTGGCCGATGTGCATCTATCCTTTTCTTGTCTGGCATTTTTGTATAAAAAAGCACATGCTTGTTACTAAGCATGTGCTTTTTTATACATAAGTGAAGTAGTGCTTGGAAAATACACTGCCTGAGGTGAAACCAGGCGGCCGTTTAGTTTCTTCGTAGAAAAAGGATGAGCGACAATGCCTATACATTTTTCCTACGATGCTTTAAGACCCGATGTACTTGGCGTATAAAGTACGGGCGACAGTCGTATCATCGGTTCCCTGAATAACGACGCGTCCATTCGGAAATACGATTAATGTATACTCGCCGGTACGGAAACGAAGCAGGAATTTGTTTCGTTCGACTTCGCCTAATGGCATGAAGCGCTGCTCAAGTTTCTCAAGATTTAGTCTTTGTTCTGTAGCGGGGCTAATCTGCACACTGTCGCGTCCGCACAAGGAGGTTACGGTATCCTCTTTATCTGAAAATTCCAGGAATTGAAATATACCTTTATTGCAGGTCGGACATTCTGGATTGCGTTTATTACTCATGTTCATCCGTGTATGCATATTGCGCCAAATCTCCATATGTTCAAGGTTAGGATTTACGTTCTTTTCATCCCCGATCAATAACTTGAGTGCTTCCGTAGCCTGATAAGAAGCGACTATATGAATGATTGGTCCAATAACACCAGCTGTATCGCACGTTTCCCCACCGGTTGGCGGTTCAGGAATAAAGCAACGTAAGCATGGCGTGATATGCGGCCGAATGGCCGTAAACATCCCTTTTGCGCTAACAGCTCCGCCATATACCCATGGAATGCCGTGTTTTATTGCGACATCATTAATTAAAAATCGAGTGGCGAAGTTATCAGTACCATCAAGAATTACATCGAAACCTTTCAGCAATTCCTCAGCATTTGCTGCCGTTATGTCAGCGATGATAGGCTCGACCGTTATGCTGCTATTTATTCGTTTTAGCTTTTCTGCCGCCGCGATTACCTTCGGCAGATGGTTGGCTGCATCTTCTTCATCGTATAGCATTTGACGCTGCAGGTTGCTTGGCTCAACAAAATCGCGGTCAATGATCCGGACGTGTCCTACACCGGCTCGCACCATGTGGTTGGCGAGTACTGCACCGAGCGCACCTGCGCCCACGATGACCACCCGGCTCGTATCGAGTTTCTCCTGTCCGCTTGCACCTATCGGGGCAAATAACAATTGTCTTGAATAACGTGTATCCATCATGAGATGCTCCTATTAATATTTTTGTATGTGGCTTATGATATTGGGAACATTGTAGCATGGTTAAAGGGGTAAGCCTACAATTCCAATACAAACAATATTATAGTATACTAATGTGACTCGGAAAAATGGTTGAAGGAGATGCGAGCTTCATGAATAAGTTAATTGATAGATTTGGCCGCGTCCACGATTATTTACGGATTTCGGTGACCGACCGCTGCAACCTGCGCTGTGTATACTGCATGCCAGCGGAAGGAATGGAATTTGAGCCGAGCGAGAATATTCTTCGTTACGAAGAGATTGCCGAAGTAGTAGCGGCGGTAGCCAAGCTGGGCGTGCGCAAGCTGCGCCTTACCGGGGGTGAGCCGCTGGTGCGCAAGGAGATTGAAACGTTGATTGCTATGCTGTCTGACATACCGGGCATTGAAGATATTGCACTAACAACGAATGCGATTTTTCTCGCGCAGAAAGCCGAGGCGCTCAAAGAAGCGGGCGTGACTCGTGTGAACATTAGCTTAGACTCCCTGAAATCGGAACGGTTTGCCTATATTACGCGCGGTGGCAGCCTGAAGCGGGTGATGGATGGCTTGGATGCTGCACTGCGGGTCGGATTTGCGCCAGTGAAGTTGAATGTGGTGCTGATGCAAGGGCAAAACGACGATGAAATTGAAGATTTTATCCGGTTGTCGCTTGACAAACCGCTGCAAATTCGGTTTATCGAATATATGCCGATCGGCCATAATGACGAAGGATGGCGCGCGAAATATCTCTCACTGGATACAGTATTTGAGAAGGTAAAACAGATGGGGTATACGTATGAGCCGGCCGGAGATATCTACGGGAACGGTCCGGCAGACAATTATCGCATTCCGGGCGCGATGGGTACGTTTGGCTTGATTCATCCGGTGAGCGATCATTTCTGTGGTAACTGTAACCGCCTGCGTCTGACTGCCGACGGTAACATTAAGCCGTGTCTGTATTGGGAAGATGAATGGAATGTACGTCCACGTATTGGCGACGAGAAAGCGATACAGGACATGTTCCTGCGTGCGATTGATGCAAAGCCGGAAAACCATGAGATGGCGCAGGCATTGGCCAGTGAGCAGCAATCCCATATACCGACCTCACGCCGTATGTCACAAATAGGGGGATAAAACGATGAGCGAGTCATTAACTCATTTTAATGAACAGCAACGTGCCCGTATGGTGGATATTACAGAGAAAAAAGTAACAGAGCGAACCGCCGTTGTCCAAAGTCGAATCGTTATGAAGCCAGAGACGCTGCTACGGATTAAAGAAGGTCGTATTGGAAAAGGTGATGTACTAGCTGTAGCCCAGGTGGCAGGTATTATGGCGGCGAAGAAAACATCGGATATGATTCCAATGTGCCACCCGCTAGCCTTGACCGGTGTAGACATCGCATTCTCGGATAATGCCGAGGATACGTTATATATTGAAGTGACCGTAAAAACGAAAGGACTAACCGGAGTAGAGATGGAAGCTCTTACTGCCGCGACCGTGACCGGATTAACAGTATATGATATGTGTAAGGCTATGGACAAAGAAATGGTAGTCGGTCCTACATATCTGGCTGCGAAAACCGGGGGCAAAAGTGGGGACTTTGCCAACGATATAAAAATTCACCTCGCGCTTGAATAAAGTGCGAGGTTTTCTTATGTTTAATACTTAATCGGACATTGAATGGAGTATACTGTGGATTTTGATCGTAGCTATTTATGTTTTTCAAGCAGGAAATATTGTTTTTGAAGGAGAAGATAGTCCGACAGAAATGCAATGCGAGATAAAAGGAGTAGATACTATGGCAAAAAAAACAGAAATACCTACAACATTAACAGGGGAACAACAAGAATTGTTGAACGCGGAAACACTGGTTTTGCTTAGCACAGTAGATGCAGAGACGAAAATTCCGACGGTTAATGCCATCTCATGGGTAAAAGCACCCTCTGAGAGTAAAATCCGTTTCTCTGTAAGTGCTTCATCCAGGATCGTGGCAAATGTAAAAGATAATCCTGGCGTCACTTTATGTGTTATCGGACTTGAGACGGTATATTCTATTGTGGGCAAAGGTACCATTCTTACAGAGAAGCTAGAAGGGGTAGCTATGCCGTTGGCGAACATCGAGGTTGATATTTCTGCCATCCATGAGAGCATGTTCTGGGGTGCCAAAATCGTTCAAGAGCCTACCTTCGAAAAAACATACGACTTGGAAAAAGCAAAAGCGTTGGATGAGCAGGTCTACGCCGCCATGCTAAAATAGGCGTGGTGTTTATAAGGAAAAGCGAAGCCATATGGCTTCGCTTTTTTGATTCAGATAACGGATGAGAGGGAACAACATATAGTGTGGTTATTTAAAAAAATCCAGGAAGGGTGGCTGATCATGGCGCAAAAAAACGGTAAAGACAAACTGACTTCAATGGCCCCACAGCATGGATATCTTCAGCCGGACATCGAATCGCAAATGACTCCGCGACCTAATGCCGAGAATTACGGATATAAGGCGAGTGGCAAGCTGAAAGGGAAAGTTGCGATTATTACAGGCGGGGACAGCGGCATTGGACGTGCGGTTGCCATTGCTTACGCCAAAGAAGGTGCAGACGTTTGCATTATGTATCTGGAAGCACATAGCGACGCTCAGGAAACTAAACGCCAGATCGAACAAGAAGGACGTCGTTGCTTGACAATTGCGGGCGATATCGGAGACGAAACGTTTTGCCAGGATTCAGTTCAGAAGGTCATCAATGAATTCGCTCGCCTTGATATTCTTGTTAACAATGCTGGAGAACAGCATGTGCAAAAAAACTTCGAGGATATCACATCCGAGCAGCTTCATCGTACATTCCAGACGAATATTTTTTCCATGTTCTATATGACCAGGGCTGCGCTTACACATTTGAAGCCGGGAAGCGCAATTATTAATACGGCTTCCATTACAGCTTATAAAGGGCATCCGTTGCTTATCGATTACTCTTCAACTAAAGGGGCGATTGTATCGTTCACCCGCTCCTTGTCCATGTCGTTGATTGAAAAAGGGATTCGGGTGAATGGTGTGGCGCCAGGACCTGTCTGGACGCCGCTTATCCCATCTACATTTGCACCGGATCAAGTAGAACAATTCGGTAAAGATACGCCCATGAAGCGTCCGGGGCAGCCCGAAGAATTGGCTCCAAGCTATGTGTTTCTGGCAAGCGATGATTCATCGTATATTAGCGGTCAGATGCTCCATGTGAACGGCGGAATTGTTCTTAATGGTTAAAGCGGTTAAATTCCTTAGAGTGAAAAGAGGAGCGTTGAGCAATAACGCTTCTCTTTTTCCTAGCCGTGGAGAAATAGTTAGCATGTAGGATAATGATTTTTTATAACTTTTTTCACTTTTCATGTTTTTTTCTTAACATTTATACTATTTTTATGGAAATGATGAAACGAATTTATTTATATATAGCAAGAAGCGTATTCCTATTCCTTTTTATGTGGCAATTTTGTTTTCCAACGGGACAAGCATTAGCCGAAGCTACGATTGAAACAGAGAAACTTTCCGTCAACAGTCAATCGGCGATTCTCATCGATTCCCGTTCAGGAGATGTGCTATATGAAAAGAATTCAGATGAAGAGATGGCTCCAGCCAGCATTACTAAAATTGTTACTGGAATTATTGCGCTGGAGGTTAATCGGGAGAATGAACAGGTCACCGTGTCGCGCAATGCACGGCAAACAGACGGAACCCGTATATTTCTGGCGGAAGGGGAGCAGAAATCTCTCAAATTTTAAAACGGTGCCTGTACTGAAGGCCGGAACGAAAATTTCTGGAGAGATGGGCGATTACTATGCGAAAGAGAATGTATATGCTGCTATTCCAAAGGATGACAGCTTTAAAGTTCGGGTTGTCCCAAGAAATGGTCTCGCCGTTGAGACTTCTTCCGGCTTTACACGGCAATATCCATCAGTACTTAATAAAGAACAGCGTATTACAGCAGACGCTTCGAACAAACAAATGGTTGTCCCAAAAATGGAGCGCTCGTATAGTCTTCCTGAGTTTTTCATGCTATTTTTCTGGTGGCTGATGATTTCTTTCATGAGCTGGATAATGGTATTGCTACTAAAGAAAAAACGGGTCTAAACTTGTCCCTTGCCTCTATATATGTACAGAGGCAATTTTTTTTTGTTTTAGAAAGAAAAATATGGAACTATTTTGCCGTTTTGTTCGTCAATGTTAGTGAAAGTTAGGCATGTTAAAGGGGGAAAAGGAATGCGTAAACAAACGAAAAAGAAGTGGGCAGGATCTATGCTGGCTGCGGCAATTGCAGCAGGGGGAATCCTGCCTTACAATGTATTTGCCGATGAAGCGAAAGCGACACCGCAAGCTTCTGTTCAAGCAGTAAAAACGACGAAAATTGACCGTGAAGAAGCGCTTCGGATCGCTCAGGAATTTATGCCGATTCCGGCAGGATACACGAACAATCAGGTAGAGATGGAAGATAATAAATATATAGGGCGTACATTGTGGAGACTCACATGGGGCATGCAGCAATCGGGAGACGACTATGGACAACTAAGCATTTCGATAGATGCGAAGGACGGGACAATTCTAAATGTAAACCATTGGTCGCGTGAATCTGAACGAAGCAACCTGTTGCCAGGGAAGCTGGATACGACCAGCCTGGTGAACCAAGCCAACGCTTTAATAAATAAACATTATGCAAAATATGCGTCACAGTTGAAATTTAGCGAAGAGTCGCTTGAAAGCTTCAAACGTGGCAGCGCATCGTATATGGATAATTCCCTATATTTTATCCGGCTTCAGAATGGAATCCCTGTAACAGACCAAGGGCTTCGTATTTCGTATGACAGGAATGGGAAAATTCGTAGTGTGGATTTTAGCTGGGACGAAGTACAGTTTGACAGCATTTCGAACGTAAAAAATAAAGAGGAAATTTTTCATCAGGTAGAGCGTGAACTGGAGATGGAATTGGCATATTTGTCAAATACGTCACAGCCTGGTGGGAAAATCGAATTAGCATACGCGCCAAAACTTAAAACGTCAAGCGATTTATACAACGTAGTACCCGGATTTCTTATTGACGCAAAAACTGGAAAACAAATCTCGGGTATAGATGGCAAAGAGGTAAATATATCTGTTGACATCAATCGGCCTCTTTCTACCGCAAAAACGACACCTCCCCCTAATGTGAATATGGATGAAGCGCATGCGATAGCAAAAATCAAAGAATTTGGTATTTTAAAAAACTCCATGCGAATAGAACAAAAGGGGTATCGCGAGGAGAACTATCCTGTTAAGCGCAAGGTGTGGGAAGTATATGCGGTTGAGACGGAAGGGGAAAGAAAACAGGTGCGTGCTTCCCTGGATGCTCAAACTGGAGAATTGGTGAACTATAGCCAGTATGGCATGTCTTATAACGAAAAAATGGAGAACCCGGATAAGATAAAGATGAATATTAGCGGACAGCAGGCCGAAAAAACAGCGGAAGCATTCATAAGAAAAGTGTTGCCTGAACGTTTGAATAAGCTTTATGCGGTGGAGGCTACACCGAATTATTATAATGGGGACACAGAAAAAATACTAAATTATAATGTGGCATTTATTAGAAAAGAAAATGAAACTCGCGTAGTAGGTGAAGGAGCAACAGTTAATGTAGATGCAGACACTGGAGAAATCACCGATTACAATATGACATGGTCCAGTCAAGCTTTGCCCGCCATTGCTAACGTAATCAAACCAGAAGAAGCAAAGAAGAAGGCAATGGCGCTCATGGAGGCGGAGTTACGTTATAATCTAATCCCGCCTTATGGGCCAGGGGAAACAGGGAAAGGACGTAAAGCCAAACCTGTGTATGTGTTGGCTGTTAAAGCGAATGGACGGCCATACGATTATGGTACAAGCTATCTGGATGCGAGAACGGGTGAATGGAAAACGTACGGCAACTTGCCAGTGAATAATTCAGGTCAGCCGGTAAGCGATATTGCGGGTCATCCGTTACAAAAGGAATTACAGGCCATGGTAGATGCTAATTTGCTGGAAGTAAAAGGCGGACAGCTTAATCCAGATCAAAAGCTGACGCGTGGAGAAGCGATTAAGATATTCTATACTGTGGCACGACAGCCGTATGAGTATTATGGACCGGGGCAAGAATCGTTTTTTACAGATGTAGACGATAATAATGAAATTAAGCAGGCGGCTGAATGGGCACTCCAGAACCGTTTGCTGCCGCGAAATGTGAAACAATTGCGTCCGAATGAACCAGCTACTCGTGAATTTTTAGCAGAACTTATCGTGCGGGGATTAGGATATGATAAGTTGGCTGCCAAGGAAGGTATATTCGAAACAAAGTTCCAGGATGAGGCAATTATTAAAAAGAAAGGGGAGGCAGCATTGGTGACCCGTTTGCAAGTTATGACGCCAAACAGCAAAAATGAGTTTGAGCCGGCGCGCCAAGTAACAAAGGCGGAAACAGCCGTAGCAGTATACAGATATTTACACATAAAAGAATCGTTCATGGAATAAAAAGGATAGAGTAGCAGAAACGCACGGGTTGTATATTCTGGGCGTTTCTGCTTTATATTATTTTTATGAAAAATTAAGGTGTAGAAAACATACAGAAAGTCTTGCCTATATAAAGAAAGCATGATATATTATTTCTTGTCGATTTCAAAAAATGGTTTTTGTATCCGATTGCATTTCTCTTCAAATTAATTTTAAAAAAAGCTTGTAATTGTTTTTGAAATGTAATAAGATATAAAAGTCGCCGCTGAAAAACGGCACGACACAAAAAACAAGTTCCTTGAAAACTGAACAGT
>NZ_KE952829.1 GCF_000466385.1 Aneurinibacillus aneurinilyticus ATCC 12856 | reverse complement strand
CTTGGTCATTATCGCGTGTGCATGTAATTAATACAGGGAATGGATTTTTGAAAGTTGGATGACAGGTTGAAAAACTCGGCATAGTCGCTGAGTTTTTCTATTGCAACTGATTACAACTAAATATCCTCTCTTATTTTTACCCTTTTCGTCTTTGGAATAGGTTTGAGTAAAAATCTACCCTTTTGGAATAATGAGTAATGAGTAAAGAGTAACTAAAAATTTGGACAATCCTAAAATAAAGTGCGATTGGGTGGGAGGGTACAAAGTTTGAATATTAAAAGTGCAGATATACAAATGTCCATTTACGAAAGTGGAGATGAAGGGGCAAGGCTTCTTCCAGTATCGTTATCGGAATGGGAAGAGCGGGCAGAAAAAAAGCTTGATGCCGGATCGTTTGGCTACGTTCATGGGGGAGCAGGTGCCGGAGATACGATGCGGGCTAACATTGATGCATTTCAAACCTACCGAATTCGTCCGCGTATTTGCATGGATATTTCAAACCGTGATCTATCCGTTAAATTATTCGGTCACAAATTTACGGCTCCTTTTTTGTTCGCGCCAATTGGCGTGAATTCGATTTTCCATCCCGATGCAGAGTTAGCACCGGCGAAAGCTGCAGCCAAGTTAGGGATTCCATACATATTAAGCAACGTTTCGACGATGGATTTAGAGAAAGTAGCGGAAGTGATGGGGGATGGAATAAGGTGGTTTCAACTTTATCCACCTCGAAATCATGAGCTAACGAAAAGCTTTTTAAGCCGGGCAGAAGCAGCTGGCTATTCAGCCATTGTTGTTACAATTGATTCGACATTACTTGGATGGCGAGAAACAGATTTACGGAATGCCTATTTACCCTTCTTATCAGGGCATGGGATGGGAAATTATTTTTCCGATCCTGTATTTTGTTCGATGCTGGATGAATCACCTGAAAAAAATAGGAAGGCTGCGGTCAAAGTAGCATTAGATGAGGGAAATAACATTTGCTTCACATGGAAGGATCTGGATTTTATTCGTCAGCAAACGAAGCTACCTATTTTATTGAAAGGAGTCACTCATCCCGATGATGCAATTGTAGCAATAGAACATGGGGTAGATGGAATTATCGTTTCGAATCATGGCGGACGTCAGTTGGATGGGGCGATCGGGACATTAGAAGCCCTGCCATTCATATGCGAAGCTGTGAAAGAAAAAGTGCCGATTTTGATGGATAGTGGAATTCGCAGAGGGGCAGATATTTTAAAAGCGATGGCACTCGGGGCTTCAGCTGTTCTCATCGGCCGCCCGTATGTATATGCGTTGGCTGTTGCTGGTCAGATGGGGGTGGAAGAAGTCATGAAGCATCTTTTTACAGAAACTGAATTGCAAATGGCAATTTCCGGACGTACCTCCATACAGGAATTGGATCGCTCCCTCGTAATGAAAGTAAACTAGAGGAGCGGTTTTCCAATAAAGTTTTTAGTCGAAGCATTTGCCATCTTACTAATTTAATTTCTGTTAGTGGGATTCCATCATTGCCAAGCTGATATGAGCGAGGCTGCCAAGCCCCGAATTTTTCTACTAACCTAACGTGCTTTACATGGAGTGACTGGCGTGACAGACCGCCTTCTTGTCAGCGTGAAGAATGGGCTGGGCGTTTCACGCACAGTGTAACCCACGCGATTATGAAAAATAGGGGCCGGCCTCGTTCATTATGACTAAGGCTTAGACGTAACTCGAAAGGTATTCGTGC
>NZ_KE952828.1:10922-12331 GCF_000466385.1 Aneurinibacillus aneurinilyticus ATCC 12856 | reverse complement strand
AAGGCCTTTCGTCTCCCTTCCCGAGCGATTGCCCAGCTAGGCGAAAAAGGACGGCAATTGTCTCCCTCTTTGCCTCTACCCAGATGTTTTGCGGTCCCGCCTGGCTGAGGCAAAAAGCGGCCCTTGCGGTCCCGCCTGGCTGGGGCAAAAAGCGGTCCTCTACGCTTCGGGGCGGGAGACGAACCGACGCCCGTTTGGGGCACGGTGTGGTGACGACCTACTCTGGCTCATACTGGATAATCAACACCCTTGACATTTTACAAGTCAATATTGATAAAACGGTTGATTTTTCCCTGATTTTTCATATGATAAAAATAGTTTCTACTTAAAACATTTAAAAAGGAGAGTTGTAATGAAACATTCATTGCCGTTGGCTGCCCTGTTGTTGGCCTCCTCGCTCGTACCTGCTGCACCTGTATTGGCAGCAGAAGGTGAAGCGGTTCAAGCCCAGCCTACAGAATCAGCTACAGCGAACACATCAGACGCAGCATCAGAAAATCTTGCCCCTATTCCGCCTGCCGTGCAAAAAACGATGGACAGGTTGTTCACACTTCAACCGGAATTGAAAAAATTGCATATAATTACAAGTACTAATCGAGAGGATAATCAGCATTTTCGAGTGTATCTTAGCGACAAAAAAGAAGAAGAACTCAAAAATTCGAAAGAAGGCATGAGTGCTCATCTGGAATTTGATAAAAAAACCGGAGAATTGCTTTTGTTAAATGTACAAGCTGCCGCCTGGTCGTCTGACAAACTCCCTTCGCTTAAGCTAACATATGAGTCAGCAGAGAAGTTTCTCACCCAGTGGCTTGGCACAGAAGACAGGAAACAATTTGGCAAGCCTGTATCCCGTAGCAGCAGCGGTTCCACCACTCACAATGACGACGGTACGCAAACGTCATGGAGAGAGCGTCATGCGCAATTTCCGCTTATTCTAAATGGTATTCCTGTAGAAGGAGATGTCGGGCCGCGCATTGGCGTTGATGCATTCGGTCATATCACAAGCTATACATACGAACCAATCGATCTGAATAAGGTTACTGTACCAAAGCCAGACGCCGCCCTGTCCGTAGAAGAAATTAAGCAAAAAATTGCTACCACTGACAGTGTAGGACTAAGTTATATGGAAGCACAGCCGGAAAAATATACTCGCTCGCCGGAGAAAACAACAACAAAGCCTGTTCTGCGCTATGATTTTCAAAATTTCGGATACTTCCAGCCGCAAACGGGTAAATCAGTTGATACAATGAGCGGCAAAGAGCTTGCTGACGGACAGAATAAACCTGCACCAAATAAAAAGGTCGTGCTTTATTCGAAAGGAGAACAACTCATTGTCCGTTCCGAGGAAGACGCAAAGCAGCTGCTTGCTAAAGTCTTCGATAACAAGGATGCTGTAGCCAAGTTACGCG
>NZ_KE952828.1:9803-10822 GCF_000466385.1 Aneurinibacillus aneurinilyticus ATCC 12856 | reverse complement strand
CGATAACAAGGATGCTGTAGCCAAGTTACGCGTTGATGAACGACAAGGCGCAGCATGGGAAAAAGAAAGCCCGCAGCAAATGTATGAATTCAGCGCAGAAGACCATCGCATCTATGCAAGTATCGCAGCGGATAAGAAGACAGGCCAGGTGCAGTACGCCAGCTTACAGCTGAATACAGATCAAAAAGCACAGCCGGCAAAAGTGGCAAAGGACCGGGCTTTCGCCACCGCACGCAATTTTCTTGAAAAATATGCCAGTCCCTCCACAACACTACTCGAATGGACTGACTTTACTTATAAAGAATCAGAACTGCCTGCCTGGGTAGACAAGAGCAAGCTACCGGAAGGCTTTACCGAGCATCAGCCAAGGGAGTATAATTTCTTTTTCTATGAAACATATGAAGGCATTCCTATTATGGATCGTACCTACCATATTTCAGTAGACAACCAGACCGGGAATATCACTTCTTTCTCGCTGGCCACACCAAAGGATAAGCTGGATCTGCCTGATTCAAAGAACATCATAACGAAAGATCAGGCGCTTGAGGCTTTTCTAAAAAACAAATCGCCAAAGCTGCAATACGTTTGGCCGCAATACTTTGATCAGCGCGCTCCAGCCCCGATTCTTGTTTACGCATGGGACTATTCGGAAGGCTTCGGCTATGTAGATGCCTTGACAGGTGAATACATTATCGTGCCTAGCGATTGGGATGAAGAATAAAAGAAAAAGCTGGCGGATACAGACCGTACCGCCGGCTTTTTTCATTCATGCATGCATCTTTATATAAAATTGTTGATTTTTCCCTGTTTTTTCATGATAGAATAAAACATAGTTTCTATTTATATCCAGAAAAGGAGAGTTGTAATGAAATATTCATTGCCGTTGACTGCCCTGTTGTTGGCCTCTTCGCTCGTGCCTGCTGCACCTGCATTGGCAGCGGAAGGTGAAACCGCTCAAGCTCAGCCCACAGAATCAGCTACAGCCAACACATCAGACGCAGCATCAGAAAATCTTGCCC
>NZ_KE952828.1:0-9703 GCF_000466385.1 Aneurinibacillus aneurinilyticus ATCC 12856 | reverse complement strand
TCTTGCCCCTATTCCGCCTGCCGTGCAAAAAACGCTGGACAAGCTGTTTACGCTTCAGCCGGAATTACAGAAGTTAGCTATCATTATGAGCCTACCTGAGGAAAATAGCGGACGTTTTTCCCTTTCTCTTAGTAACAGAAAAGCAGGAGAAACGGGAAATCAAAAAGATGAATCAAACGCTCATCTTACGTTCGATACTAAAACTGGAGAACTTCTTGAACTCAATTTGAACATTTGGGAATGGGCCTCAGATAAGAACCCTTCGCTTAAACTGACGTATGAATCGGCAGATAAGTTTCTTACCGAGTGGTTCGGTACAGAAGGCAGGAAGCAATTCGGCAAGCCTAT
Organism: Aneurinibacillus aneurinilyticus ATCC 12856; assembly: GCF_000466385.1. GTDB lineage: Bacteria > Bacillota > Bacilli > Aneurinibacillales > Aneurinibacillaceae > Aneurinibacillus > Aneurinibacillus aneurinilyticus. Next base: position 9,355 of record NZ_KE952828.1, on the reverse strand, counting down.
ATCGACCGGAGGCGGTTCCTCGACTATCGGTAACGAAGATGGTACACAAACAACATGGAGTAATCGCAGGGCTAATTTCCCGCTTATGTTAAATGGAATTCCTGTAGAAGGTAATGTCGGACCGCGTATCAGCGTCGATGCATTCGGCCATGTCACACACTATTCGTATGAACCTATCGACTTGAATAAGATCGATGTACCAAAGCCAGACACCGCCCTATCTGTAGAAGAAATTAAGCAAAAAATCGCTACCGCTGACAGTATAGGACTAAGTTATATAGAGGCGCAGCCGGAGAAAACAACAACAAAGTCTGTTCTGCGCTATGATTTTCAAAATTTCGGATACTTCCAGCCACAAACAGGTGCATCAATTGATATAATGAGTGGCAAAGAGCTTGCTGACGGACAGAATCAACCCGTAAACAAAAAGGTTATGATTTCTCCAAAGGGAGAGCAGCTCATTGTTCATTCCGAAGAAGAGGCAAAGCAGCTGCTTGCTAAAGTATTCGATAACAAGGATGCTGTAGCCAAGTTACGCGTTAATGAACGACAAGGCGCAGCATGGGAGAAAGAAAGCCCGCAACAATGGTATGAATTCAGCGCAGAAGACCATCACATCTATGCAAGTATCACAGCGGATAAGAAGACAGGCCAGGTACAACATGCCAGCTTACAGCTGAACACGGATCAAGAAGCACAGCCAGCAAAAATAACACAGGATGAGGCTTTCACCACCGCACGCAATTTCCTTGAAAAATATGCCAGTCCTTCCGCAACACAACTGGAATGGACAGATTTTACTTATACAAAACCGGAACTGCCTGCCTGGGTAGACAAGAGCAAACTACCAGAAGGTTTTACCAAGCACCAGTCAAGGGAGTATAATTTCTTTTTCTATGAAACATATGAAGGCATTCCTATCATGGATCGTACCTACCATATTTCAGTAGACAATCAGACCGGGAACATTGTTTCTTTCTCGCTGGCCACACCAAAGGATAAGCTGGATCTGCCTGATTCAAAGAACATCATAACGAAAGATCAGGCGCTTGAGGCTTTTCTAAAAAACAAATCGCCAAAGCTGCAATACGTTTGGCCGCAATACTTTGATCAGCGCGCTCCAGCCCCGATTCTTGTTTACGCATGGGACTATTCAGAAGGCTACGGATATGTGGATGCCTTGACAGGTGAATATATTATCGTTCCTAACAATTGGGATGAAGAATAAAAGAAAAAGCCAGCAGGTACTAACTGTACCACTGGCTTTTTATCATGTGCATATGCTTTGGCATGATAAGGAGACTCCAGCTACCAGCACAGGGACAAGCGTATTGCAAAACAGGCCTGCTTATCCTCGGGTTGAAAAATAACAAGCAAGCCATCCGGAGTAAATTTTGCATCCGCAAGGGTTGTGACACCTGTAGAGCGAATTAAACGCTTCACTGTATCTGTCTGATTTAATGATGCCGCTTCCTTGATTTTTCTGGCAAAATGAGGCTGAGATGCGATGATGTGCAGCAAATGCTGAAGCTCTTGTGCCGGTCGGAGAAATTGCATAGCCGAGTACTGAAAAAGCTTTATGTCGCCAGGTTCTGTAGTTATCGGAAATCGGCGATATCCATTAGGATAGAACCCGTACATCGTTTCTCTCCTTCGCTAAAGGATCAATACCCCTGCTGAATCACGCCGCATGCCAGGCGTCTGCCTGAATCTCCGGATGGCTGCGTGCGATAATCATCTGGATTCTCATGAATAATAACAGATTTACCAATGACTTGCGGAACAGTAAATTTATTTGTAAAAAAAACCATAATTGCCCTGCCACCGTTTGAGAATAATACAGGAAAATCTCCTGCATGATTGCCGTGTGGCTGATTGGTCGGATTCCAATGCTCGCCGGCTGATGTAAATGGCTTTGCTGGATCGCCTACCCGACAATTTCCGAATTCATGAAGGTGAAAACCGAACGGACCGATAGGTGGTTTCCCTCCCTTAGCCGGTCGATACGGCGGGAGACCTTCTATGTAGGCAGACACCCACGTTCCTCCAGGAGCCGGGACGAACTGTACGATACCGGTAATGCCGGGTGCTAAAGGTCCTCCCTGGATCCTTGCTGTTGCAACTATTTGTCCCCCCATAGCAGGTGTACCTTGTGGCGTATAAGCAGAATACATCCTTCTTCCTCCTCTCCTTTGCCATTCTATGCTATTGCCTACCGTATCGTTACTTGACCCCTTGTGATACATTCGAAATGTTTACAATTTAATTTTCATGTAGTTTACTAATACAAGAAACCGATATACAAAATGGAGGTACAGCAAAGACGAATGTATACCAAATTTATTGGCAGAGGAGCTGCGGCAATATTGCTCTGTATAAGCGTAAGTGCGTGCGGTACAAATAAGCAGGAGGCGGTGAGTACGGGTGTGAATGAGCAAGCCCAAATCAAGCAATCAATCCAACAGCCAGAAAAACCGAGGGGAGAAGATAATACCAGGAAAAGTCCACCGCCCCCTCCTGCTCCCGCTTCCAAAGAAAAAGACAAAACCGTATCTATTGATGGAAATGGAAAAGCAATCGTTACTAACGCATCAAGTATTACAGTGCTGGTCAACAAAAAGCGGAATCTACCCGCAGACTATGAACCGAACGATCTTGTCGTACCGAATGTAGCCTTTTCGTTTGCGGGCAATAGTCCGAAAAAACAGCTGCGTCGTCCGGCGGCTCGTGCACTAGAAAAATTGTTCGCTCAGGCAAAAAAGGATAACATCGATATAAAAGCCGTATCCGGCTATCGTTCGTATTCCACACAAAAAACCATTTTTAACCGGAATACCAAGACGAAAGGAAAAGAAGTGGCTAATCGTACCAGCGCATATCCTGGCCAAAGCGAGCATCAAACAGGGCTTGCTATGGATGTTTCCAGTGCCAGTGTAAGCTACGGACTCGAACAAAAATTCGGTGATACAAAAGAAGGCAAATGGCTTGCCAAAAATGCGCCAGCCTTCGGATTTATTATCCGCTATCCAAAAGGCAAGGAAGCTATTACAGGATACTCATATGAACCATGGCATATACGCTATGTCGGCAAAGACCTTGCGCAGGCTGTTGCCGAGCGAAGTGTTACGCTTGAAGAATATTTCGGCGAAGCCGTTCCAGTAAAAGGTAAGCAGAAATAAAATGAACCATCAGTGAAAGAGGAAGCTCATTTCGCTGATGGTTCAATCTACTTTATTGTATTGTTTGTTTACCAAGCGTAACTTTTGCAATTTTTAATTTACCATTGCGGTAATAACTAATTTCTATATTGTCGCCTGCGCGCTTTTCAAAAAGATATTTGCGCAGTTGGGCCGAGTTCTCAATTTCCTGATTATCCAGCTTCACAATCACATCGTACATTTGTAAGCCTGCTTTCTCCGCAGGACTTACATGCTCAACATTACGAACAACCACTCCGCTTTGCACTTTCTCGGGCAGCCCGAGCGTATTCTTCCACTCATCAGGCGAAATTCGTTGCAAATCAACAGGGCTGATTCCAATATATGGACGTTGTACCGAATGGTAACGAATCAGGTCGTCAATAATACGACTCGCTTCGTTAATTGGAATAGCAAAGCCAAGACCTTCTACACCAGTCTGAGCAATTTTAAGGCTGTTAATTCCGATAACCTGTCCTTGTGCATTTAGTAGTGGGCCACCACTGTTCCCAGGATTAATCGCCGCATCCGTTTGAATGACGTTCATCTCATAGTCTGTTTGGCCATCTTTATCCAAATCGATCGGCATCGTACGATCCGTCGAGCTAATAATACCTCCTGTAACTGTGCGAGAGAACTCCATACCAAGCGGATTCCCGATCGCAATCGCTGATTCGCCAACCTGGAGCTTGGATGAATCACCGAATTCGGCTACCTCCTTCACTTGCTCTCCGTCAATTTCGAGAACGGCAAGATCCGTTATCGGATCAGCACCAACGACTTTTGCTTTTACCGGTTGTTTGTTCGTAGCTAGTGAAACTTGCACTTCATTAGCGCCCTCAATTACATGATTGTTCGTAACGATATATGCCTTACCGTTTGCCTTGCGGAAAATGACACCGGACCCACTTCCCTGTTCTTCCAGCTGCCCACTCATATCCGAAAAGCTTTGGCGTTGCTGCATATTAATGACACCAACCACTGTATTTTCTGTTTTATTTACCGCTTTTGTAATAGGAGAAGCGGCTTGCCCACCAGAAGTAGAGACAGGAACACTCGCTACACTCTTTTGCTGTGGCTGTTCCGCTTCAGGGATGTACCCTGACTGTACAAGGGGTGGCAACACCAGCAGAACTAGCATTCCGCCGATTACGGCACCGATTAGGGCAGATAAGAAGACTGAAGCCCTGCCACTTTTCCTTTTCTTTTGTATACCGGCATATTCGTCATCATAAAAACCCATGATGCGTATCCTCCTTTGCTATCTTTCCTTGCTTTCTACTGTACATAGAAAAAGCGGCACAAATATCAAGAAATTGTGGGGAATTGTGAAAAAGAAAAACCTTCTCCGGGAACATTTTTCATAAATTATTATCCATAAGGTGGAAGAAAGAAAGTGCAGGAGACGAACCGACGCTCGTTTGGGGCACGGTGTGGTGGCGATCCACTCTGGATCATACTGGATAATCAACACCCTTGCTTCCAACCATCTGAACTTTTGTTACTACGTCAAGTGATTTTTATACACATAAAAGCTGATAGCACATTTAGAATGTTTGATTTTATATGAGAAAAATCAAAACGGCGTACAAGCCGACAGCAGTCGGGTACGCCGTTTTGATTAGTACGAATGATCCATTATAATACCGCTTTTTTCTCTATTGGTTGTTCGTTTTCGTCGCTATCGACCGGCTGAATAATGTCCAGCAACGCATTTGCTATATCCTTTAATTCTGTATCACCATGATTGCTCAGAAGAATGATCACGCTTTTCGATGACATATCACGTACAATCTCGGCAGAAAATCCAAGTACATAACCGTTGTGTTCGGCAAGTTTCCTGCCATTTTTTTCTTCCAGATGCCACCCATAGCCATATGCTTTCATCTGTGGTGTAAACATACTCCGACGCAGCGGTTCCGAGACCAACCTATCTGTATATAAAGCACGGTCCCATTTGTAAAGATCTTCTACCGTAGAATACAAGCTCCCAGAAGAAAAACGTGTGGAATAGTCCATCCCCAGCGCAACCCAGCGTCCATGAATGTTCTTATGTCCTCTTGCCCTGTTCAGTACTTTGCTTTGATTAATATTGACCCCTGTATCTTTCATATCAAGCGGAGTAAAAATATGGGTGTTCAAATAATTTTCATAAGACATACCGGATACTTGTTCAATAATGTGCCCCAGGAGAATGTATCCTTCATTGCTGTAGTTCTGGTTCGTTCCCGGTGGATATAGAAGCGTCAGATTTTCATACGCGTGACTTCCACGATTCATAGGCAGCCCCGAAGAATGGGTCAGCAAATCATGAATGGTTACTTCTTTAGCAAATGGGTATGTCGGAAAAAAGCGTTCAATTGATTCATTAATATTTAATCTATGTTGTTCATGCAACTGTAAAATTGCCATTGCTGTAAATGCTTTGGTCAAGGAGGCTATTGCGAATTTCTGACCGGGTTCATTCGGTGCTTTTTCTTCCTCGTATGCGTACCCATATCCCTTCTTCAGAAGAATGGTATCTCCCTTGGCAATTAATACCGTTCCATGAAACTTGTCCAATGCCAGTTGCTTTTGCAGATAGACGTCTACATCGATGGCCAGCTTTTTGTTTTCCAGACTGGTTTCATTTTTTACTCCTGTCGTAACCGGAGTAAAACTTTCCGCTTTTGGCTCTCCAAGACGGATGCCGCTTTTCTGTTCATGCTGCGGCAAAAATACCGGAAAAAACAAAAACGCCAGAAAAAAACCTGCTAGCACGAAGACTTTTTTTTTCAATTATTTCTTTCTCCTTCTCTAGATGATGAACGAGAAAATTGTAATACTGAACTACATAGTTGTAAAGTTAAAATTTAGTTAAAAAAAATCACAGAATAGTGGTAAATTAAGAATAGTCATGAATTTCCTTTTGAACCATATTTTTGAGGGGGCTCTCGTTTTCCGTACTTTTATGGTGAGGCTTTTTTTATCCATGTATACGCAGCTCCATAAAAAAGCGTTCCAAGCCAGTTTAACCCGGAACGCCTTCCCGTTATAAATATCTTTTTACGCCAACAACCCGATAGTGATTTAAATACCAATCAATGTCATTAATTTTTACGGAACCTTGACCACTTGCCGCATGCGCCATTTTCCCTGCACCCATATAAATGCCAACATGTGAAATGGAGCCGCTGCCCGTATCAAAAAACACCAAATCGCCCGGCTGCATGGATGAAACGGATACTTTTGCTCCTATTTCAAACTGTTGCTCGGCCGTACGTGGTAAACTGACGCCTAAGGAGTTGTATACATATTGCGTAAATCCACTACAATCAAACCCGGATGGGGAAGCGCCTCCCCAATGATACGGAACACCTAGAAGCGGCTGTACCGTTCGTTGGAACAACTCATCAAGGCGATAGCTGGTACGGGACGCCACTTTTGGCTTTGGTGCCATTTTCAAGGGACCGTACAATACCGTTTGTATAACAACTGCCATTTCAGCACGTGTGAGCGCTTGCTGCGGATAGAAATACCCCGCATCACCGGAGAAGATCTTTTTTTCTGTTACGGCTTTCACACTGTCCTCGGCCCAGCTGCTGATTTTTCCTTTATCTTTGTAAGCCAGCGCCTTGCCGGAATGAGAATAGTTAAACGTATGGGCAATAATCCCCGCCGCTTCCTCCCGTGTAATCGGGCGCTCTGGAGCAAAGTGGATGGCCGACACACCTTTAACAATTCCCATTTGATACGCTTTTTTTATTGCGCTGTAATACCACTTGTTCTTCGACACATCGGTAAACGGAAAATTGTTCACCTTGATCGGTTTGTCAACTGCCCGTTCCAGTACGGCAGCGAATTCAGCTCGCGTCACCGATTGGTTCGGCGAAAACTCTTTCGGGGCAGTTCCTTTCAGGATCCCCTTTTCATATAAGTTTTCGATGCTGGGTACTGCCCAGGAAACCTTGTATGTATCTGAGAATATTTCAGCTGCTTTCGCTTTATTTTCCTGAAGGGGAAACATACCGGCAAGCAAAGATACAGAAAACACACCTGTAGCTATACAACGTCTTATTCTTTTCTTTTTCTCTCTCATAGCCTCTTTCCTTCTCTAATTTTCAGATAATTGTTAGGTCAACTTCATTCATCCTACCAAAAAATTTTCCTTTGTTCATCTAGCCAATTAACCAGGATATATTATTCAATTTCATTGGCTGATTTTCACGCTATAGGAAATAGAAGGGGCACATGATAATGAAAAAACATATCATGTGCCCCTTTTGTTTTATGAGAATCTACCGAGTATACGATCATTGTTCATTTTGTATAGCGGCCCACACCTCGTCGGCTTCGGCGCCAACATGCCAGAACGCCGTCCCCGCTGCGCCAAGCTCTTTCACTGTTCGATATTTCAAGGCAAGGGAACGGCTTTCCTCAAGCCAAACTTTGTATATCTTGCCCTGTTTACGGTACGTGATGTAATATTGTCCCAATCGCGTATCCCAAACTGGTCTGATACCTGATGTTTGAACATCCTTAAAGCTATTCGCCATTGTTATTTCTTCCGGTTCTGCTTTACCGTTCACTTCCTGCCAGCGCATTGTGTAGAACGGAAGAGCAACGATTAGACGCTCCTTGGGCATTAGCGTAAGCATACGTTTTACATGCTTCTCCAACCAGGGAAGAGATGCATTGGACCCAGCCACGCCTTTTCCTTCCCACGTTTCGTTGTATGCCATTAGCACGACATAGTCGACATAGCGGGCTAACGAAGAAAAATCATACGGCTCGCTCCAATCATCCCCTAAGTCCGGTGGTACATCAACTGAAACTTTTTTATTGAGTGAATGGAGAGCGTTGGATAATTCCGCGATAAATGCGGTAAAATACGAGCGATCTGTCGGAGCAATATTTTCAAAGTCAATGTTAAGACCATCTAGCTGATACTTTTTCGTGTATTCGGTAAGCTGACGTACAAGTGCCATTCGTTTTGCCGAATCGGTGAGTATCTGATGAGTAAGCTCTTGATTGAACCGATTGCCAACTAACGGCCATACTTCTCGCTTGTTTTTATTTGCCCATGTTAATAGCGAGCGCTCGGTCGTATCAGTAAGATTTCCAGATGAAGTAAGGAAATACCATCGTGGTGACACAATGTTCATACCGTTTGCCTTTTTTACCCTAGTCGTGAATTCGTCCGTCGATATATCATACTGCCAGCCCATTTGAAGCATGCCGTTATGTACTGTATGCTTTTCAAAGTCGGACTGATGCAGAAGATTATACAGTAATACCGCCATTTCTTCCCGTGTCAGCTGATCATGTGGACGAAATTGCCCCTGACTTCCGATCATCAGGCCACGTGCATATAATTCGGCCACTGCAGGGCGCGCCCAATCGGCGATTTTGTCTGTATCCCGAAATGGCAGTGCTTTACCCTGCACTGTCTTTTTTTTCGGTAAAGACCTGTACAATAACGAAGCTGCTTCTTGTCTAGTTATGGCACGCTTGGGCGCAAATTCATCCCGTGATACCCCACTGATAAGCCCGGTAGTTACGCCCGCCTGCACAAAGTCGTAGGACCATGAAGTCTGCCCGACATCTTTGAATGCGGGGATAGCGGCGCGTATTGGAACTAAGCCGATTGTACGTCCTAGCATCGTCGCCATCGCTTCGCGTGTTACAGGCTTGCGGGGACCATATGTACGATTCCCCTCTCCATACACAAGACCCCTTTTATACAAATCTAGGATTTGTGTCCGTGCATAACTGGGAGCAATATCATCGAACGGAAGGGACTCATCCGCACGAATCTCACTCGGCTGAATGCATCCGCCCATAATACAGACGAGTATCAGCAAGGTAATAATAGAAGCTTTCTTTCTCATGATGTAAAATATCCTCTCCCAATCTTTTCTACCTTTCTTTTCCCTTCCTACTCTATCGTAAAAAGGTAAGAAAAAAACACAGGGAAAGGATGGAAACTGTATAAATTCACTTGACGTATTAGCAAATGTTTATATACATCTTCTCTTTTCTGAATCTCCTCCTTCCAACCACCTGAACTTTTGTTACTACGCCAAGTGATTTCTATATAGTAAGACGTAATGATCGTGCTATAATGTGTGAGTGATTGTATATAAAACATCACGCCTGTTGATTATCCATAAGGTGGA
>NZ_KE952827.1:13795-121403 GCF_000466385.1 Aneurinibacillus aneurinilyticus ATCC 12856 | reverse complement strand
TTTTTGCCTTTAAGGGGAACATTTTCGTATAAAAGGTAACTTTGGGGCACCCTTCTTCACGTAAAAAAGAAGAAAATCGCTCTTTTGATATAATGAAGTCACCACAACAAACAAAATATCAGAAAGGAACGATTTTCTTATGTACACTCATTATACCACTCGCCAGTTCCATCGATTTTCATTAAGAGGCCTGTCCAAAAATACGGTGGAATAGGGTTTTATTTGTGCTGCCCATAACCTCATAAAATGGACCCTAAAATTAAATCAACGATCAAAAGAACCGCAACTACAAAGATAATATAGAGGGAAAATTGAAGATAAGCAACCTTGAAGATCCATATTAATGTAAAAAAAGAAAGGCTGGCTCGAAAAAGTCGTGATTCAACAACCTTTTGAGATAACCTCTTTTTTTATGCTTGAAAAAAGTAAGGAGGCCTTAGATTAGGCCTCCTCAGCTGACGATGCGATTTCATCCATTTCCAATAATGCCTGCACAAGTGGGGAGTTAAGCAGAGAAATAATTTGGCGGAAATCAATATTATTTAACGATTTGATAAACGAAAACGGTAATTTCTCGCCTGTAGCCTCGTCACCTTGTTTGGCTGCACGCAATGTGGCCCGTTTCTGACTGCTGGTTGACCAGCGTTCATACATGCTGATGAGGCTGGTCAGCGTATTAAGCGTTTGTTCCATCTCTGCCATTGTACCGCGTATTTGGCTTGACCATTCCCGGACAGTATTAATGGATGTTCGCATTTCATCGGGAGACTTGTTTAGAAGCGATGGCAAGTTTTTCATCAACGAGGATGCTGATTGAATATCTATCTTGTTTTTGAGCGGAATGATTGAAGTTGCCGTTTCTTTTTTGACAGCGGATGGTGCAGTTTTTTTGCGTTTTTTGCTGACTGTGGGTGAACGCTTAGGCCTTTTTGTGTTTGGATTCCGCCGTTTTTGGCTGCTCATGGTTTCGCCCCCTTTGTTCTGTAGTCAACATTATAATATGCGTTCGTCCCGTGAGAGGTTCGATTGTCCCGGGTTTGTGCTATAATGTGAGTACATCCGTTCTATAGGATTATTTTTACAGGTAAAGAGGGAGATCCCATGCAAATGATGTTCTACGCGTTAAGCGCGATTGGTTTAATGATTCTTGCTAGCTTTACGATTGTTTTTGCGCGTAAATTGCAACAGCGTATAGTCAGGTTCGCTTTATCAGCAGTCGCATATGCAAGTCTGGTTGTTGCTTTTTTCCTTATGATTGCCGTACTCATTACTTTTTAGTTCCCGGTTCCATGTTGCGTGACTTGATGTATTTATGAAGCAAAAGAAGAACAATATACAGTCCTCCGAGGGAGATGCCGATCCATAATATCGTAGGCGCGGTATTTTCCGTATTGGCGAGGAGGAATACGGGCGTAAACAGCACGATACCAAAGAAGAACGTGCCGCCAAGCGCTACTTTAATCCATTCGCGGCTCATTAACATAACGTATAAACCTCCTTTACGCATGGGATCAAACTTAGTGTGGACAGAAGGGGCATCTTCTATCCGCAATATACGACATCTGAAGAAACAGGAGTTGTTATGATGCCGAAGATTACATTTACTCCAGCAATGCGGCATGTGGAAGTTCGTACCGGAGAGACCATATTGCGCGCTGCTGCCAAGGCGCGAATAGTAATTTCTCAACGGTGCGGCGGCAAAGGGGCCTGCACGATGTGCAAAGTAAAGGTAGAGCCTGGCAGTCTTGTTTCTCCGGCTCAGGAAAAGGAAAAGCGTATGATTGGTGAAGTTGATCTTGTGTGCGGCATGCGGCTTGCCTGTCAGACGAAAGTACAGGGGAAGACACAGGTACAACTGCAAGAAAATCGCCTTGCCGCCGTAGTGCATGCTCAGCTTGAAAAACAACGGCAGGAGAGAGAGGAATGAGTAGAAAAAAGAAACAGCCGTCATTTATGAAGACGGCGGTACTTGTTGTTTTATATGCATGGATGTTATCAGGATGTGCATATCCGCGTGAGCAGATGATACAGAATACGGCACCTCCAGTTCAGCAGATTAAGATGGTGCAAGATGCGGTAGACCAATTCCAGAAAGAGACCGGAGTTCTGCCGATTATGACCAGAAATGCTAATACACCGGAATTTGAGCGATATCCGGTTGATTTTTCGAAAATTGTGCCCAAATATATTCCTTATATTCCAGGTGCCGCATTTGAAGCAGGAGGCAATTATATGTTCGTTCTGCTGGATGCGGAAACAAAACCGGAAGTGCGTTTGATTGATTTGACCGTATCACAAGGCGTTCAGACGATGCAGGAAAAAGTAAGTCGTTATTTCGCTGACAAGAAAGAATTTCCGTTTGGACAAAAGGTGACGGACGGTTACTACCTGATTGATTTCAATAAGTTGCGAATGGGTGAAGAAACGATTCTTAGCCATTTTAGTGAGCAGCCAATGCCTTACATTATGAATGAATACGGGCAGGTCGGGGTAGACTATGCCATGGATTTAGCAATGGCGCTGAGGAATGCTCCCCAAACGCAGAGTCAGCATCAGGATATACGACGCGTACTGACTAACGTATCGCCGCTCGCTCCGGTAAAGTCTTTTCCATACCATCTCATAGACGGTGAGCCGAAGCTTATGCCCGAAAATTAAAAAATGGAATATCTCATGTTTCTTCGCCATATCTTGTACAAAGCAGGACAGGGCGGAACGCATAATTAGCGGAAGCCCGGCACAGCTTCCGCTAGTTTCGTTCAGGCCGTGTCGAGGTCTATTTTTTCCGTCGCCCTCATAAAATGAGTAGTGTCCTTATAGTACAAGAAGTAGATGGAAAGAAACGCGAGGAGGTATCCAGGTGGAACGTGTAGATATTTTCAAAGATATTGCGGAGCGCACGGGGGGAGACATCTATATCGGCGTGGTCGGCCCTGTTCGTACCGGAAAATCGACATTCATTAAACGCTTCATGGAATCAATTGTGATACCCAGCATTCCGTATGAAGCAGAAAGGGTCCGTGCTGTGGACGAACTGCCGCAGAGTGCCGCCGGCAGAACCATTATGACGACCGAGCCAAAATTCGTGCCAAATAATGCTGTTGCCATTCATGTTGCCGATGGACTTGATATTAACGTGCGACTTGTTGATTGTGTTGGCTATGCAGTAGAAGGAGCACGGGGGTATGAAGACGAAAATGGACCGCGCATGGTGACAACTCCCTGGTATGATGAGCCGGTTCCGTTCGAAGAAGCAGCAGAACTTGGGACGCGCAAAGTCATTCAGGAGCATTCAACACTCGGTGTAGTCGTCACTTCAGATGGAACCATCGCTGAAATTTCTCGATCCAGTTACGAAGAAGCGGAAGAGCGGGTGGTTGCCGAACTAAAGGAAGTAGGTAAGCCGTTCGTAATGATTGTCAATTCTGCGCAGCCTGGGCGACCGGAAACGGCTGCTCTACGTGCCGCGCTTGAAGAAAAATACGATGTACCCGTGCTCGTGATGAGTGTAGACTCAATGGATGAGCGAGAAGGGCTTGCGGTTCTGCGTGAAGTGCTGTTCGAATTCCCGGTTCATGAAGTCAATGTAAACCTTCCTTCCTGGGTTATGGTGCTACATGAAGAGCACTGGTTGCGTCAGAATTTCGAGGAAGCGGTGCGGGAGACGGTAAAGGATATTCGACGCTTACGTGATGTGGATCGGGTAGTAGGGTATTTTGGCGAATACGAATTCATTGACCGGGCGGCGCTTGCCGATATGAACATGGGTCAGGGAGTCGCCGAAATCGATCTGTACGCCCAGGATGAGTTGTATGACCAGATTCTAATGGAAATTGTCGGTGTAGAAATTCGCGGAAAAGATCACCTTCTACAGCTTATGCAGGAGTTTAGCGTAGCCAAGAAAGAGTATGATAAAATCTCAGGTGCGCTTAATATGGTTCGTCAGACCGGATACGGCATTGCGCCACCTTCGCTTGAAGAGATGAAGCTTGACGAGCCGGAGATTATTCGGCACGGTTCCCGTTTCGGTGTCCGTCTGAAGGCGACGGCCCCGTCGATTCATATGATTCGCGTTGATGTGGAATCGGAGTTTGCGCCAATTATCGGTACGGAGAAACAGAGTGAAGAGCTGGTAAGATATTTGATGCAAGATTTTGAGGAAAATCCGCTAAGCATATGGAACTCGGATATTTTCGGCCGTTCGTTAAATTCAATTGTTAACGAAGGCATTTCCGCCAAATTGTCCATGATGCCGGATAATGCGCGCTATAAGTTGCAAGAAACGCTAGAGCGCATCATCAACGAGGGTTCAGGCGGATTAATCGCGATTATTTTGTAGGATGCACAAACAAGAATGAAAAAAGGAAGAACAGCGGCTTCTCCTCACTGGGCAGAAGCCTTTTCCTGTTTCGGAGAACAAATCGAAAAAATAGAGATTTAATTTAAGATAAAGTAAAACCTTCTTCCATGCGGGATGTATTGTCCATTTGATTGGGACAAAATAAAGGAGAATTTAAAAAATCCTGGAAGGATGCAGGATGAGTAGTAGGATATTGGGTGAAATCCCTTGAATTGCAGCGTTTTCTATATTAATATTAGCTTGTCTACCTTAAAAATGCTTGGGTTATGTATATTTACTTTATAATTGGTTAACAACGTATAACAAGATACCCCCCTTTGGGAGGAGGTGAATGACATGAATAAAACGGAATTAATCACAAAAGTATCCGAAGTTGCCGAACTCACAAAGAAAGATGCGACCAAAGCAGTTGATGCAGTGTTTGATGCAATTACGGAAGCATTGAAAGACGGGGATAAAGTACAGCTGATCGGATTCGGTAATTTCGAGGTGCGTGAGCGCGCTGCCCGCAAAGGCCGCAATCCGCAAACTGGAGAAGAAATCGAAATTGCTGCTAGCAAGGTACCTGCCTTCAAGCCTGGTAAAGCACTGAAGGAAGATATTCAATAGTGGCGTACATATCGCCATTGGACTCGATTCATCCATTTATGGCAAAGCAAACAAGGGGAGCTGTACGAAGGTACAGCTCTTTTTCCTATCTTGACCTGTAAACAGGAGGCACATATGAAGGTAAATCATAAAAAAATTGAAGAAGGGGTTCGCATGATTCTTGAAGCGGTGGGAGAAAACCCGAACCGTGAAGGGTTGCTTGATACGCCAGCGCGCGTCGCACGCATGTATGAGGAAGTGTTCTCTGGTCTGGCGCAGGACCCGAAAGAATATTTTTCTGTCGTATTCAGCGAAGATCATGAAGAACTTGTCCTTGTTAAAGATATTCCATTCTACTCTATGTGTGAACATCATCTAGTACCGTTCTATGGAGTGGCACATGTAGGCTACATCCCACGTGGTGGACGGGTAACAGGTCTATCTAAGCTGGCACGTGCCGTAGAAGCAGTAGCGAAGCGGCCGCAATTGCAGGAAAGAATTACTTCGACGGTAGCCGATTCCATTATGGATACGCTTGAACCGCATGGGGTCGTCGTCGTTGTAGAAGCCGAGCATCTATGTATGACAATGCGCGGAGTCAAAAAACCGGGTGCCAAAACCGTTACTTCGGCCGTACGTGGTATCTTTGCCAAGGACTCAGCATCGCGTGCAGAAGTATTTAGTTTAATCAAGGGATAGTCAGGAGTAGAAGGATGGGAGTGCTTCCTTGCTGAACTTTTGACTAAGAATGGAAGGATTTACGCATGCTAAGTTCGAGGTGAACATGTGATGAATAAGATAAAAACGATGTATTGGCTGTGGCTTCTGCCGCTCGCTCTGCTCATAGCCGTAGTATATATCGGCTTTTGGTTATACAGATAATCGTTGACAGCGCTTCCTATTTGCGCGATAGTTAAAATCGTAGCCGTACGGCACGGTAAGAGTATAGAGGGGGAGCGTTTATGAGCGGAAATTCAAACGAATTCATTGTTATTAAGGCCTTGGAGAACGGTGTTAATGTAATCGGGTTAACGCGAGGCGAGTCGACAAAGTTTCATCACTCCGAAAAATTGGATAAAGGCGAGGTTATGATCGCCCAGTTCACTGAGCATACATCCGCAATCAAGGTTCGTGGAAAAGCCGTTATTCAGACAAGTAATGGAACGATGGATACACTGGTGGACAAGTAGAGAAAAAACAAGCAGGAACCTGCTTGTTTTTTCTTACAGAGAGCAGGTTTCGCAGGCGTTCTTAGCATTCATCGTGTACAATGCAGGTAGAAAAGATGATTTTTCACCGTAGGGAAACTTACAATTCTTATGTGAGAATTATATAATAGCATGGTGTGGTATCAGTAGTAGTATGGTATACTTTATAAGTATGTTTTCAGTGAGCGTGGAACGTTTTTTTGGGGGATGCATAACAGATGAGCCTTTTGAGAGATGATTTTCAGGAAGAAATAGAAAGCATTGTAAAGCAGATTAAATTGCATGCCGAAAATCGAGTCCTCTACCAGTACATGGATAACCCATCCATTTCACAGCTTCGTGTATGTTTGCTGTATCTTTTCCTGCGCCAGCGCGGCATAGCCGAATCGCAACTTCGTAAATATATTGTGACTGCTATGCTTATTCAGCTTGGTCTTGATAGCCACGAACGGGTTAGTCTGGGAAAGGAAGATACACCTACGGGCATGCGAACCCGTCAGCTTACCATTCTGGCCGGAGATTATTTCAGCGGGCGGTATTATCATTTGCTTGCCGATATGGAAGATGTACGGACAGTTAAACAGTTGGCGCGAAGCATACAAAAGATTAATGAATGGAAAATCAGTTTGTACTGGGAGAACGGTTGGACAGCGGAACAATATTTGCGACGCAAGGTAGATATTGAATCTTCCCTGCTTTGCTCTTTCGGAAGCACATATGGAGCAGAAAATGCAGAGCTATGGATGCGAATTTTTTCACAGATGATACTCATTGAGCAATTGCTCGTCGAGTATCGGGCCTGTCGTTTTGAAGAACGTGCCGGACGGTATTTTCATCTGCTGAGTCAAGAGGAAGGTACACATAATGCCTACCAATCAATGCTGCAGAACGTCCACAAAGCGCTCCATCAGTGTCGAAAGCTAACTGCGCTGGTGGAAGAGGAGGAGTGCCGGATTGAGTTAAAACATCTGGTAGATCAGTGCGCTGAAGAGTTGAACAACCAGAAAGCAAGGGCAGAGGAGATGTAACCATGCGCGAGAAATTGCAGGGGGAAGAGAAGGCGGGTTATGTACATTCGGTGTTTGAATCGATTGCAAAAGAATATGACCGGATGAACTCCGTTATTAGCTTTGGTCGACATAGTGCCTGGCGTAAATATACAAACAGGCGGATGGGCGTAGGTACAGGTCAGAGTGCCATTGATTTATGCTGCGGAACGTGCGATTGGACCATCAGTCTTGCAGAGGCAGTCGGTCCAACTGGCAAAGTGGTTGGCCTTGATTTTAGTCAGAATATGCTGGACGTCGGTGCCGGGAAAATGCAAGATAAGGGTTTGGATCAGGTTGCGCTGGTCAACGGGGATGCGATGAGCATTCCATATCCGGATAATACATTTGATTATGCTACCATTGGATTTGCGCTCCGGAACGTACCGGATTATAAACAGGTTATCCGTGAGATGGAGCGGGTAGTAAAGCCGGGTGGACAAGTGGTGTCGCTGGAAGTTAGCAAGCCGCCGTTCATGCCGTACCGCAAGCTGTTCTTTTTTTATTTCTATAATATCCTGCCCCTTATTGCCCGTTTGGTGGTGGACAAATATGAAGAGTACAGCTGGCTGCCTCAATCGTTGACTAACTTTCCGGATAGCAGACAGCTTGCAGATGTATTCCGTGAGGTAGGTCTTGTAGACGTACAGACGAAACTGTTTGTCGGCGGTGTTTCCGCGCTACACATCGGTTTTAAAAAGCAGGTGGATAAGCTATGAATAAACTAAAGATTATTCTTGAAATGATTAAGTTTGAACATACGATTTTTGCGCTGCCATTTGCGTTTATGGGCGCAATTCTTGGAAGCTTTGTCGTAAATGGTACATGGCCGACTTTGTGGCAGATTTTCTGGATTATTGTAGCGATGGTAGGTGCACGAAGCGCGGCCATGGCACTTAACCGATTAATCGACCGCCGTTTTGATGCGGAAAATCCACGTACGGCGATGCGAGCCATTCCGGCCGGATTGCTAAAAGAAAAAGAAGTACTTTTGTTTATTATCGTATCTTTCATTGTATTGTTTTTTGCTGCGTTCCAGCTGAATATGTTGGCGGTAAAACTTTTGCCTGTTGCGGTCTTTTTCCTGGTTTTATATTCATATACGAAGAGGTTTACTTGGGCCTGTCATCTAATTCTTGGAATCGCCATCGGTCTTGCGCCGCTTGGGGGATGGGTAGCAACAACCGGACAAGTGGACTGGATGGGGGTTTTATTGTTCGTTTCCGTCGCGCTATGGACGGCGGGATTTGATGTCATCTATGCATGCCAAGATGCCGAGTTTGATCGTGAGCGCGGATTGTACTCTATTCCAAGCTATTTCGGTATTGCTAAAGCGTTGAAGCTGGCTCGGTTGTTTCATATCGTGACGATTGCGGGCTTTATCGGTCTGTTCATCGTCACCAGTCTGCATGTATGGTTTGTTGTCGGTATTATCATTGCCTCAATGATTCTTGTGTATGAGCATCGTTTGGTATCACCCAATGATTTATCCAAGTTGAATACGGCTTTTTTTACGATGAACGGAGTATTGAGTGTGGTTGTGTTCTCCTTTACTTTGCTTGATTTGGTGATGAGATGAAGAAAATTTTTGTTGTCGGAATTACAGGGGCGAGTGGTGCGGTGTATGGAGTACGTCTTGTACAGCAGATGCTCCTTCATGACTATAAAGTGCATCTAATAGTGACAGAAGCGGGCTGGCAAGTATTTCGGGAAGAGCTGGAATGGGATACATCAGACCGGGACGCGGTCATCCAGGAGCATTTTCCATCAGTGAACGGGGAGCTCCATTATCACACGCTACGCGATTTCACAGCACCCGTAGCGAGCGGTTCCTACCGCAGTGACGCCATGGTTATCCTTCCTTGCTCCATGGGAACGATGTCGGGCATTGCACATGGTGCCTCCGGCAATTTGCTGGAACGTACTGCCGATGTGATGTTGAAGGAAGGGAAGAAGCTGGTCATCGTGCCGCGTGAGACACCGCTTAACGTCATTCAACTGGAGAACATGACGAAGCTGGCGCAGGCGGGAGCACGCATCGTACCCGCTATGCCGGGATATTATCACAAGCCACGGACAATGGACGATATCATTAACTTTGTAGTGGGAAAAGTACTGGACACCCTCGATGTGCCGCATGAACTATTTCGTCGTTGGGGAGAGTGAAATAATGTCTGCAATAAAAATCGGTAAAATTTCATTTAGCAACATTATGCCCATCTATCACTTTTTTCGTACCGATCAGTTTGATGAGCATCAGGTAGAATTAATTCCGCAGGTTCCTTCACAATTAAATCGTAGCATGGCTGCGGGTACGATTGATATGGGGCCCATCTCGTCATTTGAGTATGGTCGCAATTATAAGGAATATGAAATACTGCCTGATTTGTCCATTAGCTCAAAAGGTCAGGTGCGTTCTATTTTTTTATTTTCACGTAAGCCGATTGAAGAATTGAAAGAGGCGAAAGTGGCGCTTACTGATAAATCAGCCACATCAAATCACCTCCTCAAAGTAATTTTAGAGAAATTCTATGAGTCTTTCTCATCCTATAAAGTGATGCCCGCTAATCTGGAGAAAATGATGGCGATAGCAGATGCCGCACTGTTAATCGGCGATGATGCACTGCTTGCTTCCTGGAATAATCCCGGCTATTATATGTATGACTTAGGGGAATTATGGTATAAGCATACCGGTTTATGGTCGGTATTTGCAGTCTGGGCAGTGCGCCGTGAAGTTACGCACAGTAAGTCTGAGCTTTTGCGCAGTGTTCATAATGAGTTTCTGCATAGCAAGAAAAGAGGACTGACCGACCTGGACACGGTTGTGGCACAGGCGAAAAAGGAGTTTGGCGCTACAGCCGAATTTTGGAAAGTGTATTACACCGGATTATCATATGAATTTACTTCCGAGCATAAAAAAGGGCTGGAGTATTATTACGCATGCGCGGCCGAACTTGGACTGCTGGAGGAAGCAGCCAAAGTGGAGATTTGGAGCCCGGATTCCCGGCAGTCGGCTGTATAAGCCAAAGGAAGAGAAGAACCAGTTGGGTGGAACGTAATGAAACTAACAGATATTTTTTGGCCATTCCGATCGGACATGAATTATATTGAACGCGAGCTGGATAGGGCGATTGACACGAAAGAGCCTGTATTGCACAAAGCGGCCAGTCATTTGCTCAAAGCCGGGGGGAAACGGATCCGCCCCGTCTTTGTGCTGCTGGGCGGTAAGTTTGGCAACTATGATATTGAGCGGCTTAAATATGTGGCTGTACCGCTCGAGTTGATTCATGCGGCGTCTCTTGTTCATGACGACGTCATTGATGATGCAGAGCTTAGGCGCGGTAAAATCACTGTGAAATCAAAATGGGATAATCGAATTGCGATGTATACCGGTGACTATATTTTTGCCCGTGCGCTTACGCTCGTTACCGAACTGCCCAATCCACAGATTCACAAAATTTTATCTAATACGATTGTTGAAGTGTGCCTTGGGGAAATTGAGCAAATTCGCGATTTGAATAATTGGGATCAAAATTTACGTCGATATTTGCGTCGCATTAAACGAAAAACGGCGCTCTTAATGGCAATTAGCTGCCAGCTGGGTGCTATCGCGACGGATGCATCCAAAGATGTTGTACGCAGATTGTATGCATATGGATACAATGCTGGTATGGCATTTCAGATTACCGACGATATTCTGGATTTTACCGGTGATGAAAAGAAGCTTGGAAAGCCTGCGGGCAGTGATTTGAAACAGGGAAATATTACGCTGCCAGCGCTTTATGCATACCATAAAAGCCAAAATGCGGCAGCATTTCGTGTATTGGCTGAAGAGAATCGCACAGATGAGATGATACGATTCATTCGTGAAGGAGAGTGCATTAATGAGGCCCAGAAGCTTGCAGATCGGTACTTGATGCGGGCTGCTGCGGCTCTTGATGGGTTGCCCGATAACCGCAATAAGGAAACGTTGCTTAAAATTGCACATTTTTTTGGAGAACGGCAATCATAAGCGAAAGTTGCAAATGTACCCTGAATTTGTTAAAATTTTCGTTGTGTGCTAGCACATCGTACATACAGAATTGAGAAAACATGGAGGTTGTAATACATGGCAAAACAACGTACGTTTATTATGGCAAAACCAGATGCTGTACAGCGCAATCTGATTGGAGATATTATGCAGCGCTTTGAGCGCAAAGGCTTCCACCTGATCGGTGCAAAATTGATGAACGTACCGCGCGAATTGGCAGAAGAGCATTATGCTGAGCATAAAGAGAAGCCATTTTTCGGTGAACTTGTAGACTTTATTACATCCGGCGCTGTATTTGCCATGGTATGGGAAGGCGAGAATGTAATTGCTACAGCCCGTAACATGATGGGTAAAACAAATCCGGCAGAAGCAGCACCAGGCACAATCCGTGGTGATTTCGGAATCAGCATGGGTATGAATATCATCCATGGCTCAGATGCTCCGGAAACAGCTGAACGTGAAATCGCGCTGTGGTTCAAAGATACTGAGCTGCACGTATACGAAAAAACAATCAACAAGTGGATTTAATCTGCGAATGACGTGGAGTTTTCCTAGTTGACTGACTAGGCGGATGAAAGCATGGAGCTTTCATCCGCTTTTTTAATAAGAAAGAAGGAAAAAAAGTATAGGCCGCGAATACCATTCTAGTAATGCTTGTAAGGACTAAAGGGGATAGAGTGATGGAAGACAAGGATTTTCTGCAATTTATTGACAGAATCAAGCACAAAACAGGTATTGACCTGGCGCTGTACAAAGAAGCCCAGATGAAGCGGCGTCTAACTTCGCTGCGCGTAAAGAGAGGGTATCATACGTTTGAAGACTTTTTTGAAGCAATGACTAAAAACCAGGAATTGTTCAACGAATTTCTGGATCGCATGACGATAAATGTGTCGGAGTTCTTTCGGAACCCGAGCCGCTGGGAAGTATTGGAGAAGAAAATTCTCCCTCGTCTTCTCAATGAGAAAGGCAAGATTAAATGCTGGAGCGCCGCTTGCTCTACAGGGGAGGAGCCGTATTCGCTGGCAATGCTTCTGACACGTTTTATGCCGCTGCACGAGATTGACATTACGGCAACAGACATCGACGAAGGGGCAATTGCTAAGGCGAAGCGGGGACTGTACACGGAGCGTTCTTTGCAGGATGCGCCGAAAGATCTGATAGGCAAATACTTCAAGAAAGACGGCATCACCTACACAATTTCGGAAGATATCAAGCGCCTCATTAAATTTAAGCGTCATAATATGCTGGCTGATGCGTTCGATAAAAATTGTGACTTGATTATTTGCCGTAACGTTATGATTTATTTCACAGAGGAAGCGAAGCATGAATTATACCATAAATTTGCCGCTTCACTACGAACCGGTGGAGTATTGTTCGTTGGCAGCACAGAGCAAATCTTTCAGCCGCAGCAGTACGGATTTGAACCGGAGGACACCTTTTTTTACCGTAAAATGTAAAAAAATGCAGGGAAAGCAAAGCCGTACTTGTCAGCAGAAGGATGAGCACGGCTTTTTTTCTGAATTTTATCTAGGATTTTCCCGACAGCTATACTATAATAGCACTTAAAAAATAAAACGAACCCTACGCTTGCTAGCTAACCTCGTTTTATACCAGGAGAAAACAAGTGCAGG
Organism: Aneurinibacillus aneurinilyticus ATCC 12856; assembly: GCF_000466385.1. Classification (GTDB taxonomy): domain Bacteria; phylum Bacillota; class Bacilli; order Aneurinibacillales; family Aneurinibacillaceae; genus Aneurinibacillus; species Aneurinibacillus aneurinilyticus. The sequence continues at coordinate 108,540 of NZ_KE952827.1, read as the reverse complement.
AGATAGGATTATAAGAAAACGTGTTTCCTGATACAAATACAAAAGAGGGTGGAGGAAGAAGATGCGCTATCTTACAGCAGGAGAATCACACGGACCTCAATTAACGGCAATTATCGAGGGAGTACCTAGTAATTTGCCTATTTCAGTAGAAAAAATTAATGAGCAGCTGCTGCGCCGCATGAAAGGACATGGTCGGGGCCGTCGTATGCAAATCGAGAAGGACGAAGTGAAGATCGTTGGCGGTGTACGTCATGGCAAGACGACAGGTGCACCTATCTGTCTGGTAGTTGAGAACAAGGATTGGACTCACTGGCAGAAAATCATGAGCCCTGAGCCGGTGGAAGAGGGCGAAGATAAGCGTCGGGTTTCACGTCCGCGCCCTGGACATGCTGACTTAAATGGGGCATTGAAATACAATCAGTACGACATGCGTAATATTCTCGAGCGTTCCAGTGCACGAGAGACAGCCATACGCGTAGCGGTTGGTGCAGTAGCGCGGCAATTATTAGAACAATTTGATATTGCGATTGCAGGACATGTCCTTCGCATTGGAGAAGTGGAGGCGAAGTCCATCGAGGTCAGCCTTGAGGAGATGATTCGTATAACCGAAGAATCGCCGGTTCGCTGTCTTGACAGCGAAGCTGCACAAAAAATGATGGATTTAATCGATAAGGCGAAAGCTGACGGAGATTCACTCGGCGGTGTCGTTGAGGTCATCGCGGAAGGCTTACCTATCGGACTGGGCAGTCATGTGCAATGGGATCGTAAGCTTGACGGACGCCTTGCACAGGCAGTCATGAGCATTCAGGCATTCAAGGGTGTAGAGGTTGGCATTGGATTTGAAGCTGCAGTCCGTCCAGGCTCTCAGGTGCATGATGAGATTGTACTGGATGAACAAGGTAGATATTCCCGAAGAACAAACCGTGCAGGCGGGCTCGAAGGCGGTATGACAACGGGACTGCCAGTGGTTGTACGTGGTGTTATGAAGCCGATTCCGACGCTGTATAAGCCGCTCGGCAGCATAGATATTGACACAAAAGAACCGTTCGCAGCGAGTATCGAGCGTTCGGACAGCTGCGCTGTGCCGGCTGCGAGTGTTGTAGCTGAAGCAGTCGTATCCTGGACATTAGCCGATGCGCTGTGTGAAAAATTTGCCGGTGATTCGTTGGAAGAGATGAAGGCCAACTATGAGAGCTACCTCCGGCATGTAGAGGAGTTTTAACCGATGAAACGGTTAACAGTAGAACTAGGGGAGCGTTCGTACCCCATCTGGATTGGTGCCGGGGTGCTCGGTCAATTGCCTCGCTTGCTTGAGGAGGCGGGCATCAATAATCAGCGCAAGCTATTCATTGTAACGGATGAACATGTGGCTCCTTTGTATTTGGACAAGACTACAACGGTACTGCGTGATGCTGGCTATATGGTATATCACAGCATTGTAGAAGCAGGAGAAAAAGCGAAAAGCCTTTCCATATACGAACGAGTGATGACAGAAGCGCTTGAGGCAGGACTGGATCGCCAATCCGCGTTTCTTGCGCTTGGTGGCGGAGTTGTCGGTGATTTGGCCGGATTTGTAGCAGCAACATACATGCGCGGCGTTGCCTTTATACAGATCCCGACAACGCTGCTGGCTCATGATAGCAGTGTAGGGGGCAAGGTTGCGGTTAATCATCCGTTGGGCAAGAATATTATCGGTGCGTTTCACCAGCCACGTCTTGTAGCGTATGATACCGAACTTCTCAAGACGCTCCCGTCCCGTGAAGTAGCCGCCGGATTTGCGGAGGTAATTAAGCACGGATTAATTTGGGATGAGGCGTTTGTAGAATGGCTTGAGCAAAATGCAGACGGATTGCAGCGTTTTGATGATAATCTTCTACAGGAAACGCTGCTTCGTGCCTGCAGCGTCAAAGTTGCGGTTGTCTCGGAAGATGAGAAGGAGCGTGGACTGCGCGCGATTTTGAATCTCGGTCATACGTTTGGCCATGCATTTGAAGCGCTGTGCGGATACGAAAAGCTGAACCACGGTGAAGCGGTTGCCATTGGTATGGTCGCAGCTGCGATGCTGGCTGAGCACCTTGGTATGGCCTCCTCTATCAGTAATCGTACACGCCGTATTCTCAAGCAGTACAGCCTTCCTGTTGTGCTTCCGTATGCTATGGAGGCAGATGCGATCATTGAGGTTATGCGACGCGATAAAAAGGGTGAAGGAGGCAAGCTTGTATTTGTCTTGCCAACCGCCATCGGGAAAGTGGAGATTAGAAAAGATGTAGCAGAAGAGGCGGTGCGTGATGTATTGTGTGCACTGCAAGAAGGAGGTAAGTTGTAATGGCCGTTCGTGGGATTCGTGGTGCAACTACTGTGACTGTAAACGAAGAAGCCGCTATTCTTGAAGCAACCGAGAAGCTAATGCGCAGCGTGATCGAGGCAAATGAAATCGATCATGAAGACGTGGCAAGCGTTATGATTACAGTTACACACGATTTGGATGCGGCGTTTCCGGCACGTGGAGTACGTGCAATTCCGGGATTCGATCTTGTACCGTTGATGTGTTCGAATGAGATTCCAGTGCCAGGCAGTCTGGAGAAGTGTATTCGTGTGATGATGCTGGTTAATACTGAGAAATCGATTCGTGATATCCGGCATATTTTTTTAGAGGGAGCAGCCGCATTGCGTCCTGACCTGAATTCGCAGATCAAATAAGAGCAAGAACAGTTGACAGTCAGGCGAAAAGCCTATATGCTGAGAACAATAGGAACAGATCAAGTGAGATAGAGTTGAGAGCAAGAGTAGAGTTATGTTTGACAGTTGAGAAGAGCAGAGCCTGAGAAGAGCGGAAATCTGTTGATGAAGTACGTAAAGAACAGACATTTTCGAATCCAGGGCTGTGTTAGCCCTGGATTTTTTATATTCTTCTTTAGGCCCTCTTCCTTAATGAGAGGAGAGGTGACAACCATATGTTTACCCCGTCGTTAGCTGAGGTGCAAGAACTTGCCTTACGCTATAATTTTATTCCCATCTCGTATTCCCTTTTGGCCGATCAGGCGACCCCTATTCACTTATATCAAAGCTTGCGCAGACCTGATTCATTTTTGCTAGAAAGCGTGGAGGCAGGCAGCCGTTTTGGTCGTTATTCCTTTATCGGTCTGCATCCGTTTCTGAAATGTCGTGTAAAAGACACAAAACTTGAACTTTCATACCGTTCTGGTGAGCATGAGATAGCGGAAGGCAATCCGCTCGATGCGCTACGCCTTCAGCTTTCCCGTTTTCGCAGCCCAAAATTAAACGGTCTGCCTCCTTTCACTGGTGGCGCAGTCGGCTTGCTTGGATACGATACGATTGGGTTTGTCGAGGAACTCCCGAAAGCCGCCCATGATGAACTGCAACTAGATACGATACATTTGCTTTTTGCCGACGAAGTGATTGCATACGATCATGTAAAACAAGAAGTGAAGGTAATTGTCAATATGCAGGCAGATAAGGATATGACAGATGCAGAACTAGCCGTATCTTATGAAAAAGCGTGTGCGAGGATACGTGCTCTCGTTCGGGAAATTACCGAATCGGAGACACGCGCATTCACTCGTATCGACAATATTCCTGCAGAAGGAAAGCCGCTTGCAGTGAAGAGCAACATAACGAAAGAATCATATGTGCGAATGGTAGAGCAGGCGAAAGAGTATATTGCTGCCGGAGATATCTTTCAGGTTGTATTGTCACAGCGCTTCTCAGTGGAACATACTGCGGACCCGTTGCTTGTTTACCGGATTCTTCGTTTGACCAATCCATCCCCTTACATGTACTACTTTGAAATTGATGGTGTTACAGTTGCCGGAACATCGCCGGAATTGCTTGTGAAAGTGAATAATGGAAAAGCGGAAACAAGACCTATTGCGGGAACAAGGCGCCGTGGAATAAGTGAAGAAGAGGATGCGGTGCTTGCATCCGAGATGCTGGCTGATGAAAAAGAGTGTGCTGAGCACTTGATGCTGCTTGATTTGGGCCGTAACGATATTGGAAGAGTGGCACGGTATGGAAGCGTGGAAGTAACCCAGCAGATGGATGTAGAGTACTATTCACGGGTGATCCATATGGTATCGCACGTTCAGGGTATGCTTGCAGACGGAATGGAACCGTTTGATGCACTCACCTCATGCTTCCCGGCTGGAACGCTGTCCGGTTCACCAAAAATAAGAGCTATGGAAATCATCGCAGAATTGGAAGGCCAGGCGCGCGGCTTTTATGGCGGAGCAGTCGGTTATTTTAGTTTTGGAGGAAATCTCGATTCCTGCATTGTTATCCGGACGATTGTATTTAAAGACGGAAAAGCGTACGTTCAGGCTGGAGGCGGTATCGTAGCGGACTCTGTACCGGATGATGAATATGAAGAATCAAGAAATAAAGCAGGAGCGATGATAAACGCGCTGAGCTTAGCTGAGAAAATGATGAGCATAGAGGAGATGAGAATGCATGTTTAAACAATTGCTTGGTCGGGTGGCGCACGGTGAATCGCTTACACGCGAAGAGGCGCGTGAAGCCATGCGGCTCATTATGGAGGGTGAAGCGCAGCCGATTCAGATTGCCGGTTTGTTGACGGCTTTGCGCATGAAAGGTGAGACGGTCGATGAAATCGTCGGGTTTGTGGAAGCGATGCGCGAAAAAGCGATTCGCCTGGATACATGTGGAGAAGGCTTGCTGGATACGTGTGGTACGGGCGGTGATGGAGGTGGAACATTTAACATCTCTACAGCGGCGGCGCTAGTTGCAGCGGCGGGCGGCGTGCGGGTTGCCAAACACGGCAACAGGGCCGTATCGAGCAAGAGCGGAAGCGCCGATGTGCTGGAGGCGCTTGGCGTTACGATTACGAGCACACCGGAGGCAGCGACGCGCTGTCTGACGGAGACAAATCTATGCTTCATGTTTGCACCACAGTATCATCAGGCGATGAAGCACGCGGTGGAACCGAGGCGGCAGCTTGGCTTCCGTACTGTATTTAACCTTTTAGGGCCGCTGACCAATCCGGCGCGCGCCGATCGGCAACTATTAGGCATTTATGATAAAAGCCTGGGATTGAAGGTAGCGGAAGTGTTGAATGAGATGGGAGTTAAACGAGCGCTTGTCGTTGCAGGCGCCGATGGTCTGGACGAAATTAGTATCAGCGAGCCAACCTATATTGTAGAGGTAAACTATGGGATGATTTCCTCGTATACGGTTCATCCGGAAATGTTCGGTTTAGATTCGTATCCGCTGGCTGAGGTAGCCGGAGGCGATGCACAAGTAAATGCTGAGATCATTAAGCGTGTACTTAATGGTGAGAAGGGCGCATACCGCGATATTGTCGTATTGAATGCGGCAGCTGCTTTCTATCTGGGTGACGAGGCGTCCTCCATTGCAGAGGGTGTTCGCTTGGTGCAAGATTTATTGGATACAGGGGAAGGAAAACAGAAGCTGGAGCAATTAGTTGAAGTGACAGGAGGGGTAAGTCATGCTTCGTAAAATTGTGGCGCAGAAACAACAGGAAGTAACGCGGTTGTATGAACGAACATCATTTGCGGAATTGGAGCGGCAAATAGCAGACATGGCACCTTGCTTATCGCTGAAACGGCGTTTTCTGGAACGTTCGCGTAAGGTTGGCGTTATCGCCGAGGTGAAAAAAGCGTCCCCTTCGCGCGGGTTAATCAGAGATCCGTTCGATCCTCTGGCTATTGCCCGGTCATATGAAGCAGCCGATGCAGAAGGCATATCCGTGTTGACGGATGAGCAGTTTTTTCAGGGGCATCTTTCTTTCCTGAACGAGATTAAGCGGGCGTTGCATAAGCCGATTCCGTTGCTCCGCAAAGATTTTATGGTTGACCCGCTGCAGTTGTATGAAGCGCGGGCATACGGAGCGGATGTCGTACTGCTTATTGCCGCCATCCTGGATCGCGAACAGTTGCGCACACTGTTCAAGGAAGCGAAGGCACTCGGCATGGAAACACTCGTGGAAGTACATACGGCACAGGAGCTTGACGATGTACTTGATGTGGTAGAGCCGGATTTGCTTGGAGTAAACAACCGGGATTTAGCAACGTTCAATACTTCGCTTGCTACTACATTTACATTGCTGGAGCGCTTGCCCGATTCCTTCGTAACGATTAGCGAAAGCGGCATTTATTCGGCGGAACAAATCGCACGGCTAGCCGAAGCCGGTATTAGTGGCGTACTGGTAGGAGAGCATTTTATGCGTCAGTCGGAGATCGAGAGCGCAGTGTGTGATTTGGTAGGTTCGGTGAACAACCCGGTTACGGAGACAAACCGATGACGCCGATGTTGAAGATTTGTGGTATTACGGATACGGAAACATTGGTAGGGATGGCTGCTGCGGCACTTTCGCCTGATCAGCTGGGCTTCGTATTTGCCGAGAGTAGGCGTCGAATAGAGCCCGTACAATGGGAACGTCTCTCCCGGTTAATTCCGGGAACAACGAAGACGGCAGGCGTGTTCGTGAATCCATCTATTGCAGACATTACTACAGTCTTTAAAGCTGCATCACTGGATATCGTGCAATTGCATGGTGAAGAATCCCCGGCCTTTTGCCGGGAGGTTCGTGAACGATTTGGCTGCGTAGTAACGAAAACATTCAGCATTCAGACACAAGAAGGTCATTCGATACGACCGGAGCTGGCTGCCTATAGTGGAAACATTGATTATATACTGTTGGATACAGCATCTGGAAAGCAACGTGGCGGTACAGGGAAAACGTTTGACTGGGGACGTATCGCCTCATACCTTGCATGGAGCCGAGCACAAGGCATTCCACTGTTGGTGGCAGGCGGAATTAATGCGGACAACGTATCCGACTTACTTATGCATTACAATCCCGACGGTGTGGACATCTCCAGCGGAGCGGAAACGAACGGAAAGAAAGACATTGCGAAAATGCGGAAAATCATAGAGAGGATGAAGATGTATGAGCAGAGCACAGTTGAGTGAGCAGAGCAGAGGTCGATTTGGGGCATTTGGTGGACGGTATGTACCGGAAACGCTTGTTAATGCGCTTGATGAATTAGAGGCAGCATATGAAGATGCGTTGCAGGATAAAGCGTTTCAGGAGGAGCTTGCGTATTTTCTGCAGGAATATTCCGGGCGCCCTACACCGCTGTATTATGCAGAGCGTCTGACTGAAAAGCTGGGCGGCGCACGCATTTACTTGAAGCGGGAAGACTTGAACCATACGGGTGCACATAAAATCAATAATGCATTGGCGCAAGGCCTTCTGGCCAAGCGGATGGGCAAGCGGGAGATTATTGCGGAGACTGGTGCGGGCCAGCACGGTGTCGCATCGGCGACTGTGGCAGCTCGTCTCGGGCTAAAGTGCAAAGTCTTTATGGGCGAAGAGGATATGAAACGCCAGAAGCTGAATGTATTTCGTATGGAACTGCTTGGAGCGGAAGTGATTCCAGTCTATTCCGGTACGCGTACGTTAAAGGATGCGACCAGTGAGGCCATTCGGTTCTGGGTAAGCAAGGTGGATACTACCTTTTATATTATTGGTTCTGCCACCGGGCCGCATCCGTATCCGAAAATGGTCCGTGATTTTCAACGTATTATCGGCGATGAAACGAGAGCGCAAATCCTTAAGGCCGAACATCGTCTGCCTGATTATGTCGTTGCATGTGTAGGCGGAGGCAGCAATGCGATCGGCATGTTCTATCCGTTTCTAGAAGATGAGGATGTTTCGCTAATCGGTGCCGAGGCAGCCGGACATGGTGTTAATACGAACAAACACGCCGCCACAATTACGAAGGGAACACGTGGTGTGCTTCATGGTACGATGACGTATTTGCTTCAGGATGAGTTCGGACAGATTACCGAACCGCATTCGATTTCTGCTGGTCTGGACTATCCGGGTGTGGGACCGGAGCACGCATACTTGCATGATAGCGGACGGGCTGCATATCATGCGGTAACGGATGAGGAAGCATTAGATGCACTGCGTATGTTGTGTCGGGAAGAGGGCATTATCCCGGCTTTAGAAAGTGCTCACGCGGTAGCGGAGACGATTAAGCTTGCCCCGACATTGTCCCCGGATAAGATTATCGTTGTCTGTCTATCAGGACGCGGCGACAAAGATGTTACCCAAATTTATGAGCGTGAAGGAGGCGATCAAGCATGATGGGCACGAAAACAGGTGCAGAACGTATTACAGCCGCTTTTGCAGAAGGAAAACAAGCGTTTATTCCATTCATTACAGCCGGGTATCCGGCTCCTGAACTGACAGTGGATATCGCGCTTGCGCTTCAGGAAGAAGGGGCGGCGGTGATTGAACTGGGGGTTCCATATTCAGATCCGCTGGCGGATGGACCGACGATTCAGCATGCATCCGCGCAGGCGCTCTCATATGGGATGACGATTGGACGAACAGTGGAGTTGGCGGAGAAAATGCGGAGCGCAGGACTTACTGTTCCGCTGGTGTTATTTACGTATATCAATCCTGTGCTTCAGCATGGGCCGGAGCGTTTGTTCAAGGATATGGAAGCATCAGGAATAGACGGTATTCTCATTCCTGATTTGCCTGTGGAGGAGGCTGAGGACATTGAGGCATTGGCGCATGCACATGCCCGTCCGCTTATTCAGCTAGTAGCTCCCACATCAGAACAGCGGGTCGAGATGATCGCTTCACGAGCAAGCGGATTTCTATACTGCGTATCTTCACTTGGTGTTACCGGTGCCCGTGCAGCACTCGGTGAGGGGGTTACTCGCTTCCTTGAACAGGTTCGTGCTTTTTCGTCTGTTCCTGTTGCGGTCGGCTTCGGTATTTCCAGTGCTGAACAGGCACAGATGGTTGCACCGTATAGCGATGGATTTATTGTTGGCAGTGCCTTACTCGAAAAAATCCGTGAAGCAGAGTCCCTTTTAATGTGCGAAGAAACAAAGGAAGAAGGTTTTCATATAGTAAAAAAATTTGTACAACAGTTGCAATCTAGGGTATGATGGATGAAAAACAGTGAAAACATGTGAGAGGTGAGAGAATGATTCCAAAAACTCGGATTGTCAGTCTACCCATCTATGAGCCAGGTAAGCCGATTGAAGATGTAAAGCGGGAGCTAGGTTTAACCGAAGTCATTAAATTGGCGTCTAATGAAAACCCGTTTGGTAGCTCGCCAAAAGTAAAGGAAGCCATTGTTGCAGAGCTTGATCAACTGCCGATTTATCCGGACGGCGCTTGCCTAGAGTTACGCAGTGCGCTTGCTTCATTCCTAAAGGTAGGGGAAGGGGAACTTGTCTTTGGTAATGGGTCAGATGAGATTGTTATGCTTATCGTCCGTGCCTATTTAGAAGCGGGCACGAATACCGTGCTGGCGACTCCTACATTTTCTGTATATAAAACGAATGCGACGATTGAAGGCGCGGAGGTTATCGAAGTGCCATGCGTAAATGGAGCGCATGATTTGGATGCGATGCTTGCACGTATCAACGACCAGACGCGTGTTGTGTGGGTGTGCAATCCGAATAATCCGACCGGCTTGATGATTGAGGAGAAGGAGTTAATCCGTTTCCTTGATCAGGTACCTGATCATGCGTTGGTGGTGCTGGACGAAGCGTATGTAGAATATGTAAAGAGTGAAGCTTTCCCCAAATCGCTTGATTTGCTGAAAAAATATAAGAATGTTATTGTGCTGCGCACATTTTCGAAAATTTACGGCATCGCGGCCCTGCGCGTAGGTTATGGCGTAGCGGCAGAGGATATTATCGATAAGCTAAACCGCGTACGCGAGCCGTTCAATGTGAACCATCTTGCCCAGAAAGCTGCGCTTGCCGCACTTGCCGACCAGGAATTTGTCCTGCAGTGCAAAGAGGCCAATGCTGAAGGGTTAGCCCAGGTTTATACAGAATTGGATGCATTGGGTGTACCTTATTATCGTTCCGAGACTAATTTCGTCTATATTATGCCGGAGCGCGATTCGAAAGAGATTTTTCAGGAGATGCTTAAGCAAGGTGTTATTATTCGCGCGTTTCCGCAGGCGATTCGTGTGACGATTGGAAATAAGGAACAGAACGAAAAAATGCTGGCCGCACTAAAATCTGTATTGGCTCCCGCGAGAATGTAATTCTCGCGGATAGCGGCCTTTTTCGATAGAGTGGAGGAGAAGGCAAAGGCATGACTGAGATAGCAATTCTAGGAGTGGGGCTTATCGGCGGTTCGCTGGCACTCTCGCTTCGGAAAAACGAAGACGTACATATTACCGGTTTTGACGTAGTGGAAGAAAATTTGCGTATGGCCCGATCGCTTGGTGTCATCGATAGTGGAACGACCCATTTGGCTGAAGCGGTAGCGCAGGCCGATTACATCTTTTTGTGCGCTCCTGTAGGCAAACTGCAGGAGTTGATTTCATTTTTACGTTATACACCCCTTAAAGAAGGCGCAGTTATTTCCGACACCGGCAGTACAAAAGTGTCGGTAATGGAGCATTCTCATGGATTTGCGCAACGGGGCGTATTCTTTATCGGCGGTCATCCAATGGCTGGGTCCCATAAATCAGGCGTGGAAGCTTCGCATGATCGCTTGTTCGAAAATGCATATTATGTGCTAACTCCGGCGAAAGATACGCCAACGGCTGTGACCGATCGCTTAAGGGAACTTCTTGCACCTACACATGCTAAAGTAGTGGTAATGAATGCGCAAAGACATGATGAAGTTGTCGGGGCTATTAGCCATTTTCCCCATATTATTGCATCTGCGCTAGTGAACCAGGTTGCCTCATACAGTGAAGCGGACGAAATGGATTGGTACCGGAGTTTGGCTGCGGGTGGCTTCCGCGATATTACGCGCATTGCCTCTAGTAATCCGGGCATGTGGCGTGATATTTTGCTAAATAACCGACCAGTAATGAAAAAGATGGCGGAAGATTTAAAGCAAGTTATGGAACGTATCTCCACTTTAGTTGAAAGAGCTGATGGACCGGGAATTGAACGTTTCTTTGCTGAAGCTCGTACGTTTCGCAATGCATTACCTGAGAAGAAAAAGGGCGCATTGCAGCCTTATTTCGATTTATATGTGGATATTCCCGATGAACCAGGCGTTATTGCCCGGGTAACAACTTTGCTCGGAGAGGAGAAAATTAGCATTACGAATATTAGCATTTTGGAAACTCGGGAGGACATTCTCGGTGTGCTGCGTATCTCATTCCGCAGCCATGAAGATATAGAGAAAGCAACCCATGTACTGAAAGACGAAGGCTATAGCGTATATGAGCGAGAGTAGGAGGCGAATGCATAGTGGCAACCATTCAAGGCGTACAACGAGTTGAAGGAGAGATTACCGTACCTGGCGATAAATCCATCTCGCATCGGGCAGTGATGTTTAGCGCACTTGCAGAAGGGACAACCTCAATTGAAGGGTTCCTTCCGGGGGCTGATTGTTTAAGTACGATTTCTTGTTTTCGTAAGCTTGGAATTACTGTCAAACAGGATGGCGACTGTGTACAGGTGGAGGGCAAAGGCTGGTACGGTCTTACTGAACCAGCTGATATTCTTGATATTGGCAATTCCGGTACGACCATTCGGCTTATGATGGGCATTTTGTCGACGCAGCCTTTTCATAGTGTGCTGATTGGCGATGAATCGATTGCCAGACGCCCCATGAAGCGGGTAACTGGTCCCTTGCGCCAGATGGGCGCTGATATTGCAGGACGACAGAATGGGGAATATACGCCGCTCTCACTTCGTGGTGGCAAACTTACAGGGATAGAATACCATTCACCGGTAAGCAGTGCTCAGATTAAGTCAGCCGTGCTGCTCGCCGGATTGCAGGCAGAAGGAACGACCACGGTATATGAGCCTGAACTGTCACGTGATCACACGGAGAGGATGCTACGTTCGTTCGGTGTGGAGGTCGAATCGTTTACCGGCGGCGTACGTATACATGGAGGGCAGAGGTTAGTATCTCCGGGGCGTATTCAAGTGCCGGGAGACATTTCATCGGCAGCATTCCCGTTGGTGGCTGCCGCCATGCTTCCGGGCAGTCGTGTTACGGTACGGAATGTGGGGATAAACCCGACACGTTCCGGTATTATTGATGTTCTTAAAGCGATGGGTGCAGACCTGATGTTACATAACGAACGGCTCATGAATGGAGAGCCAGTGGCGGATATTGAGGTTGCATATTCTTTCCTTAAAGGTACCGAAATCGGCGGGGGGATTATCCCGCGTCTCATTGATGAAATTCCGGTGATTGCTGTGCTTGCCACACAAGCGGAGGGCGTAACCGTGATTAAGGATGCGGCCGAGCTTAAAGTAAAGGAGACAAACCGGATTGATACAGTAGTGGCGGAGCTTCGTAAAATGGGCGCTCATATTGAACCAACCGAGGATGGAATGATTATTCATGGCGGAACGCCCCTTACCGGAGCCGTATGTGATAGCCATGGCGATCATCGTATTGGTATGGCCGTTGCAGTTGCAGGATTGGCTGCTTCCGGCGAAACGACCGTACTGAATGCAGCATCCATCGATGTGTCATTCCCTGGCTTTTTTGCAACACTACAGCAGATAAGTGAGTGAAATGTGACAAAAATAAAATAAGTCTGAATAAAAGGTTGACTTTTAATAGAGAAACCCTATAATGAAGATTATAGTATGGTTTCTCTCCACTCCTATCCATATATGGGAATTCCCCATACCGCTTCGGGCAATGCGCCGAGGCGGATTTTTTTGCCTATTTTATCATTTGCCGGTTCATTTCATCAGGCTTATGGCATGCGAACAGGGCACGGCACCGTGGTCGTTTCTTTTCTTAGAGCTTTGCGGAAAAGAAACAAACATGGTGCCGTGCCCTGTCCGTGTTTGTGCTATGGCATAGAGCGAACTGCTTCCTCCAGGGATATTTCGTATATGTGTAAAAATCTTCGCTGTTAACAGTGAACTTTACTACGTGCGGCCATGCGCTGTTTCATAATCGTATTAATCAAACGGTCGACTTCCTTACTTGCAGCCAGCACTTTCTCATCACGTAAATTCTTGTTTGCCTGTATATAAAGAGAGTGCATAGAGCGCCTTTTCTCCGTGATTAATTGAATTAATTTTCTTTCTTCCACGGACCACCCCTCCTTACCAATTACATATCTGATCATATGATACAGTCACATGTTCCAGTGTAGTATGTGATAGGACTTGGGGAAAGCCCTAATCAATCGACAAATTATAACACGATATCTTCTAGGTATGTTTTTTTCGACGCTGCATATGTATGGATGTAGGACAGACTCTTATTTTTTCCTCCTATCTTCAAAGGAGTGTGAAGAAATAAACGTGCATAAAAAGTCGAAAGTGCCCCGCTTTTATCGGACGAACTCATCTTATGGGGCAAAAAGTATAGCATATAGCATGTGAAGCTTGCGGAGGCACTCTCATACGATATGTCTACGGATTGTTATATCCCAACCGAACCGGCGAAATTTCCAATATTGCTAAAGGCAAATAGATGAATGGGGGACGAGTAAGATGGAATTTATTGTACGTGGGTCCACTCTCGTAAATTCAGGACGCTGCTTTACGGCTGATGTATGGGTTCAGGATCAAATAATTCATTATATCCATGAACATATCCCCCCAAAGCCGCCGATAAAAGAAATAGATGGGAGCGATTGTTATATGCTTCCTGGCTTATTTCGCTTTGGTTCTTCGCTAGGAAGTGGGAGAACGAATGCTGAAGGGTTTAAACATATACAGGAGCAATGGCTTCGGGAAGGATATACCGCCTATGTGGATGACTTGACAGTAAACCATGGGGCAAATTGGCGTACATTGCTCGGCTATGAATTGGCCATGCATCATAACAGTTGGCTTGAGTATAAAGTGCGGCTGCGTGTACCGTATCGTTTAGTAAATGAATCGCTAATCCGGGCTGTTCTTGCACATCGTATTCCGATGCTTGAAATGATTTTACTTCCTTCTGATTCACTTTCGGCTTCATTCTGGTCACTGCTATTAGCTGGTTTTTCTCGCTATCGGCTTGCCCTTAAGCTATCTTTTGTAGAGGAATGCACACTGCGTGAAAGAAAACATTGGCTTGCAGAACATCTACCGTTGCTAGTTACGATGTTGGAATATAGAGGGATTTCACTTATACTAGATGAGCATCCGAAAATCATCAAAAGTATTTCTGACCGGAAGGGTTCATACGGTGCGTATGTTACATGGGAAATGGACAAGGATTCAGAGCTTGCTTACGATAGAAAACAATTCGGGATGTTTTCTATTTCTTCCACAAGGTTCGGACAACTTTCTATGAATGAGCGGACGCTGCAAAGAATCGTAGAGATAGGCTCCCAGCAGCCGGCCAGATTATTTGGTTCGTATCCGCAGAAAGGAGCGCTCGTAGCAGGATCAGAAGCCGACTTTTTTCTTCTTTCGAAAAAAAATTTTAAAAACCCTGCAACTTTTTGGTCACCTTCCCTCGTCTATACGAGAGGAAGAAGAAACAAATACTTACTATTTACAGAAAAAGATGCAAATAGATGCAACATAGCTCTCTAGGAACGTCGAATACCGATGCAGTGCAACGGTATGGCACAAAGGGAGTGGAAGACAACGAGGAGGTAACAGATGTTGGTCACCGATTCCCAATTAATTCGCGAAATCAAAGATGGCCGGGTGGAATGCTATGCAGAATTGATTAACCGGTACGAACGAAGGATTCTCGCATTTATTCTGCATATGCTTAAAAGCTACCATATGGAGGACATGGCGGAAGACTTGGCCCAGGAAACGTTTTACAAAGCGTTCCGCAGTCTCCATTCGTTCCGGGATGTTGAAGCATCCTTCTCGACGTGGCTGTATACTATCGCCCGCAATACTGTATTAAGCGAATTAAGGAAGAGCCGGAACTCTGAGGTATATCTTGAAGATAGCAAGCAGCAGCCTGCGCGTATTTCCGTCGACAGGTTGCCTGAGCAGGAATTGTTGCGTACGGAACGGGTTCATCTTGTGCGCCAGGCTATTAACAAACTTCCTGAGAAGCAGCGAACTGCCCTTATTCTCCGGGAATATGAGCAGTTGGACTATAAAGAAATCGCGGTCATACTCGATTCAACGGTAAGTTCCGTAAAATCACTTCTATTCCGTGCGCGCCATAGTATTAAACAACAGCTTGAGCCTTATATGATCGAGGCGCAGTTCGATGAAGCGGAAGGAATGAGATAGCCATGAACTGCAAGACGGTGCAACAGCTGCTTGCGAATTATATGGAGGGCAAGCTGTCTTCTGCACAAGAGAAAGAAGTGGAAAAACATCTGGAAGAGTGCGAAGCGTGCCAGGATGAACATGCATTTTACATAGACTCGAACCAAGCGTTCCTTCATTCGCCCGTCCTGCCTACAACGTATGAGCACCTGTCTGTATCCGATAAAGTAATGGAGCGGATTCTTCAAGAAAATAAGTGGGCTTCTCCTGCACCGGAAAGAGCCCGTGAAATTCCGAAACCGCTCAGACAGTGGATAACAGGTCTGGCAATTGCATTGTTGCTTGCTTCTTTTCTTCCTGTGTTTATCCTTGGCAAGCAGCTGAGCGAAGTCATGCATCCAGCGGCGTTTGATACAGCAACTGATATGGTTGCTTCTGCTGAAGCGCTCCGCTTTTCACCAGAAAGAAGCGAAAGTATCCCAAAAACTCAATATGGCGTCATCGCTAGTGCGAATGCTCCTATTCCCTACAGTTTGTCGCCGAAAGAGCAACCTTCACGTGTTCATTATGGTCTGCTCTCGGCATTGTTTGGTATACTGGTTACTGTGGTTAGTATGAGTTGGCTTTCGCGCTCGAAGAAACATGCAGGCTGACCGTTCATTGTGGACGGTTTTTCTTTTTGCCGGAGGGTGAACAGATAGAGGGAGGTTTTTTCATGAAACAACAATGGCAGGCACAGCTTGACCGGGCCATCGCGTTATTGGAAGCAGGCGATATTGAAGGCGGGCTTGCCAAGCTTGCAGATATTCGGGATAGCCATACGAACGATCCGATTCTAGGACTGCAGTTGGTCAATATTTATCATGAGCTAGGGCATCACGACGTGGCACTCGATATTTTAGAGGGAATGGAAGTACGACGGGCGGAATGGGATGACGAAATTCAAGGAGAAATGAGTGTGTATCGGGCTTCGCTTTATATTGATTTGGACAGGCTGCAGGAAGCAATGGACACGCTCTTACCAATAAAAGAAGTTGGAACAGATGACTACCGTGTATATGCTCTGCTTGGTGAACTGTTTCTCATAGAGGGGCTTACGGAGGTGGCGGTCCGCTACTTTGAGCGTGCCGTTGAACTTGAACCGGATAATGAAGAAATCCAATACTTATTAGGAAAGCTATATGCAGAACAAGGCGAAAATAAACGGGCAATAGAAAAATGGCAACTGCTTGAAGGGTTTGAAGATGAGTCACAAATTTTGCGCGAAAGGGCTCGTCTGGCTGCACGGCAAGGGAATTTCGAAGAGGCACTGGCTTTATATGAAAGGCTAGCTAAAGATGAGGGCGACGCTGAGGTGTTATACGGGGCAGGGATGACGGCATACCAGCTTGACGATTGGCAACGGGCTGTACGCTATCTTGCACGCCTTATCGAAGCGGATGCGGATTATATAGTGGCATATCCGCTATTGGCGGAAGCGTTATGGAAGCTGGGTATGCGTGAGCAAGCTGTGGCTATTTACCGGCAGGCGTTATCCCTTCGTATTGAAGAAGAGAGGCTTCTCCCTGGTTATTTGCGCTTTGTTATTGAACTCAGAAGATGGGATGAAGCGAATGAGGCACTTGCACGGCTTCGCGAATTGGATGAGGAAGATCCGATATATTGGTATTGGCAGGGGCGTGTCGCGGAAGCTAAAGGCAAGGTGGAAGAGGCACTGGCTTTTTACGAACAGGCAATGGACGGAGATGAAGCCGTAGCTGATGCACAAGAGCGCTATCAAAATCTATTTCGACATTAAATAATTAAAAGCAGGTTCCTGTGTATGCAGGAGTCTGCTTTTTACGTTGTAAGCATAAAAAATGTATCGTCTGTGTATACGTTGTTTTTCTTTCGGTCAATACTGACAGGTAACAGTATTTCCTGAAAGGGGAAATTTGAATGAATCTGGCTGATACGCTTGTCTATGCTGATATTGGACAACTGCACCAGTTGGCTTCCGCCTGTGGGATTACGTGCAACATCCATTCGAAGCATGAACTGGTGCAGGGATTACATAATCGATTGACTTCCTCCGGGTTTTGTCAGGGATTGCATGATCAGCTCACCTGGGAAGAGAAAAGGTTTCTGCTTCCCCTTTTATTTGAGAAACGAAAGGAATATTCACGTGAAGCATTGTTGAGCCGAGCCAGAAAAGCATTCAAGGAAGAGATTCGGCACGGCGAACATGAAAAGCTACTGGACCGTGTTTTAGACGGGGGCTGGTTGTTCCGTATCCGAAAGTCATACGCGTTTGTCTATACAATGCCAGATGATCTGCGTCGAAAATGGCGAGAGATTTTTGTTAAAGAAGTGTGTGAAGCTGCATATGGTAATTATACAAGGCCCAATGCATACCGTGATGACACATACGCAATGGCGCACGATGTACAGCAACTGATCAAATATGTGCAGACGAACCATGTACCGCTGTCTAAAGAAGGTGTGATGTACCGCAAGCAACAGCAGAAATTAATGGAGTTTATGGCCGTGCGTGAAGAGTTAATTGATGGGAAGGAATGGCGTTTCGGGTATGGGCGAAGGTTCCGGGATTATCCGGATCGTTTGGCGCTGATATATGATTTCGCGTATCATCAGCAGTGGCTGCAGGAAAGAGAAGAAGCATTGATATTGACGGAAGCAGGTGCGAAGCAGGCGCTGACACTTGAACAGGAACAAGAAAAGAGCGCGGAGCGTCTTATGGCATATTGGCTTTTATCTTACAAAAAAGCAATCCCGGCTATTGAAAGCCTATGGATGTTACTTGCCTGCGTTTGTGATGAAGATTGGCGGGAAGAGGCAAGTCTGATACGTGCGCTGCGAAATTGGGTCCGCCCCTTTTATTATGACATTGAAGAAGAGGTGATTCGTCGCCGTCTGCTGTCCATGATGGTTTATCTGGGGGTGTTACGGAGGGGAATACACATGCCGGACGTTCCTGTTTATTCGCTAACAAAGTGGGGTAAATCTTTATTAAATAAAACACAAAATCGTAAATAATTGAGTACACATCTTACGGACGAGAATATGATGTATAATAGGAAATCTTATTCTCTGCTGGCATAAGGATGGCGAACGGCAGTAAAGATATCGGATTCAGAAAATTAAAACGATTGAAGAGTAATGTTGAGACGCTCGCTATAACAGGCAAACAGATAAAAAACGGATCAAAGCGGTGCACATCGAATGGAGGGAAAGCAAATGGAAAAGCAAAAACAAAACATTGTAAATCCTTCAACACTGAGTCTTATGGCAGAAATGGTGCTGGATGAAGCTATCCGCAAATATCGAATTGATAATCTTTATAAGGATATTGACGAGGCGTTGGAGGCTGGTGATGAAGCAAGGTTCAAGGCGCTGACGGGAGAGTTGAAAGAAGTACAACGCAAGATGCTTACGTAGCGTGCAAGCAAAGGATATGGTAAGCTAAAACCCGGAGTTTCCGGGTTTTTTTCAATGGTTAAGAAAGCGATATCCGCTTTCTGCCGATATATCACTTGAAAAATGCTTGCGAGTTTTTCTTATGATTACATAAAGAGGAGGAAGGATGTAACAATGCGTTGGAAAGTAGAAGATATGGAACAGATCATTGCGATGGAGGAATATGTGGACACGCTGCTGTATCCGGTGTGTGTTTCATTTGAAGAGAAGTGGGATGAGAATTGGATTAAGGAACAGTTCTGGCTTGAGAGAGTATGCGGCTATACAGAGCGACAACTGACAGGACGTTTGCTTTTATTCCAAACTTTATTTATCGCAAGAAAAAAGGAAATGAATGAAGGATTTTCCACTGCACTTATCGAACAGAATATTCAGGCACTTATTCAGCGGTTTCCTCATTGTATAGTTGTTACAAATGATAGCACGTTGTCAATAGAACTTATAAAAAAAGGAGTACAAGCCTATGTAATCTCAGCGCCACCCGAAGAGAAGACGGATACAAAATTCTTTCTTGAAAAAGCGTTAAGTGAGAGTAACCGTGTTGTGAAAAGCTGTATTGCACTTTGGCGGAATGAATTGAAATGAATTGTGACAAATTATATAACAATAAGCAAAAAGACACTGGAAACTATAGTGTTTCCTGTATTGCAAATTCTTGACAGTAGGCACCCTTCCATTTATGATGGTTATGTCCTAGTAAAGTTGTGTGATAATGTTGCCGTCCATCCGGACGTTATCATAAGGATAGGAGGTTAGAGAGCATGAGTGAACGTAACAACAAAGGGGTATCCAGAAGACAATTCCTCAATTATTGTCTCACTGGAGTCGGTGGGTTTCTAGCAGCTGGGATGTTAGCACCAATGGTTAAGTTCGCAATCGATCCGGCCCTGCAGAAAGCAGGCGCTGCGGGCGGTAAAGTTCCTGTAGCGAGCTTGAGCGAGATTACCGAAGAGCCGAAAAGCATTAGCTTCAAAAAGAAGATTGTGGACGTGTGGACAGGCGAACAAGAAACACCTTTAACGGCCTGGATCTACAAGCAAGGCGATCAAGTGATTGCGCTTTCACCGATTTGCAAGCATTTAGGCTGTACGGTGAATTGGAATGGGGATGAAAAGCACAAGGAACAGTTCTTCTGTCCGTGCCATTTGGGCCGGTATGAGAAAAACGGGAAGAACGTTCCGGGCACACCGCCTATGAAGCCGCTTGATCAGTATGAAGTCGAAGTGAAAGACGGCAAAATACTGCTCGGTGAAGTGAAGGCAAACAAGATTGCAGAGGGGGCATAATGTAACATGATCCGCAAAATGTACGATTGGGTCGACGAGCGTCTGAATGTTACCCCGATGTGGCGTGACATCGCGGACCATGAGGTGCCTGAACATGTAAACCCGGCCCACCACTTTTCGGCGTTTGTTTATTGTTTTGGTGGACTTACTTTTTTTATTACCGTTATTCAGATTTTGTCCGGCATGTTTCTGACGATGTATTATGTACCGGATATTATCAATGCGTATGAGTCGGTTAAATACCTGCAGAACGAAGTTGCATTTGGGGTAATCGTTCGCGGTATGCACCACTGGGGTGCAAGTCTAGTAATTGTAATGATGTTCTTACATACATTACGCGTATTTTTCCAGGGAGCCTATAAGCGTCCGCGTGAATTGAACTGGGTTGTTGGGATGTTGATTTTCTTCGTCATGCTTGGACTGGGCTTTACAGGTTATCTGCTGCCATGGGACAATAAAGCGTATTTTGCGACCAAGGTAGGTATTCAGATTGCGGAGCAGGTTCCATTTATCGGCGGCTTCATTAAGACGCTGCTGCAGGGTGGTCCGATCGTCGGCGCCGAGACGCTTGCACGATTCTTTGCGATTCACGTATTTTTCCTGCCGGGCGCCCTGTTCGCTTTGCTGGGCGCACACTTTATCATGATTCGGAGACAGGGGATCTCCGGACCGCTATAAGATGGAGTTCGATCCATTGACAAGGGGGGTAATTCAATGGCAAAGCACGACAAGACGATAGAGTATGTCGGTGACTCGCGTGTACCCGCAAAGCGAATGCCGAACATCGCTCCGTCTTATGCAGAATTTCCAGGCAAATCCGAGGCATTCTGGCCAAACTTCTTATTGAAAGAATGGATGGTTGCCGCGGTTGTCTTAATCGCTTTTCTTATTCTTACCATTAGCCATCCATCACCGTTGGAACCGAAAGCAGATCCGAACAATGCGTCGTACATACCGCTTCCGGACTGGTATTTCTTGTTTCTCTATCAATTGCTGAAGTATCCTTGGCAGTCAGGCAACTGGGTTGTATTTGGGGTAGTGGTCGTGCCAGGAATTGCATTTGGAGCATTGGTGCTTGCTCCTTGGCTGGATACGTCTCCAGAGCGCAAACCTTCGAAGCGTCCTGTGGCAACCGGTATTATGCTGTTGGCAATTGTGAGCATCTTCTACCTTACATGGGCTGCGATTGATGAACACAATCGTCTGCATCCAAAGCCGGCGGCAGGTGCTGGCGACGCTGCGGCTGCGAAGCCACCGGCTGATTTCAAAGCGGATGCGATTTGGACGAAACAGGCAAGCTGCCAAGGATGTCACGGCGGCAATATGGAAGGTGGTGCCAGTGGTGCACCGCCGTTATGGAACGTAGGCGGACGCCTTGACGAGAAAGCCATTCATGATGTGATCGTAAACGGTCGTGGCGCAATGCCTTCTGGTATGTTCAACGGTTCTCCGGAAGAGCTTGACCAGCTTGTCAAATATCTTGCCAGCCTGAAAGGTGATGGCAAAGGTGAAGCGGCTGGTGGCGGAGCCTCTACTCCTGCTCCTGCTACCGAGGAGAAGAAACCGGAAGGCGGAGAAGCAGATAAAGGCGGCGCAAGTGCGACCGCTCCGACCGGCGGAACGGCTGAAGAAGGCAAAGCTCTGGCTGATCAAAATCAGTGCATGATGTGTCATGGTCAAGATTTGAAAGGTGGAGCGGCTCCGAGTTTGGCTGGTGTTGTTGATAAGCTCAAGCCGGAAGGTGTGGCAGAAGTGCTGAAGAACGGACGCGGTGGAATGCCAGCGCTTGGTGCCGGTTGGTCCGACCAACAGATGAGCTCTATGATTGAATATTTGAAAACAGTGAAGTAGTAAACAAAAAGCCAGGCGGATTTCTCCGTCTGGCTTTTTCACACTACCATAGAAATGATAAAATAGAAAGGCTAGTTATTACATAAAGGATGAGTACAATATGGTAACAGTATGGAATTGGTTTATTGCTTCTTTGCGTGCCCGCTGGTTTCTCTGGATGATGATCATAATTAACGGGCTTGGTTCGGTGTATGGCTTTATGTGGTATGCCTACCAGCTGGAGATGACGTCTCCTGCATTCCTTCGGATTTTTGTACCTGATAGCCCGACCGCGAGCACATTATTTACGCTGGTGCTTATTGCAATGCTTGTAGGACGCAGCATACCATCGCTGGAAGCGTTTGCCGCCGTAACAAATTTTAAATACGGGGTATGGGCAGTGGCAGTCATTATAGCTGGCGCGGCACTGGGTGATCAGTTGAACTGGCAGCATTATATGTTAATGGCGTCGCACGGCGGCATGGCGGTAGAATCTTTACTGTATGCAAGGTTTTATACATTACGTTTACGTCATATTTTGTATGTGGCAGCCTGGACGTTGCTGAATGACTTGCTTGACTATACTCTGGATATTCATCCGTGGCTTGCGGATGAATTGGAGGTATACCACAATGTGGTTGGATGGGCAACCGTAGGGTTGAGCCTGTTTAGTTTATGGCTTGTCTATTCTCTGGTTCGATTCTATCGACGTGCACAAAGATCGTAAACATATCCTTGTCCTCTCTTTCATACATATGTGGTAAGAGGGGGAGGACGAGTCGTGAAAAAAATCATTGTTCTAGTAGGTATAATGTTCCTCTGCGCGGTTCTTTACACGGGTTGGTCTGTGCTGGATCATCGCGTCTTCTCCGCCAGAGTACCGGAGCAGACGATGTCGGTATATGAAAAGATGGATGTGTTGTCGCAGGATGTATACCAGTTAACCAAGGAAGGTAAGTATCCCGAAGCGAAGGAGAAACTTGCGAGTTTGGGAGCGTTGTTCGCGGAGACAAAACCGCCCAAGGGCTTATCGATCGAAGCGGTCAACGCGCTGTCTGATACGATTATTAAAGCTAAACGTTCGTTCGCTGCCGCGGAAGTGGAGCCGAATCGTCTACTATGGCACTCCCTGCAGGTACGTCTGGCAATTGATAGCTTGACACATGAGAAGCAACCGTTATGGAGGAATTACTATAGCTCTTATCAGGAACATATCAACAAGATGATGCTGCTGGGTGCAGGGCGCAAACAGGCGGAATTCTCCAGAGCTTTTTCTCAGAATCTACAGCTTTATCAGACATTAAAGCCTGCTATTACGGTAGCTGCGTCCGCACAACAGATGGAGGCCCTGTATTCGATTTACAGCTTTTTGCTGCAGGAGACAAGAAAGGCGGAATATAATTGGGAGGCAGTGACGAATGCACTCACCGAGTTGAATCGTCTTGTAGATGCTATTTTTGTTGGAGAAGACAGGTCTGTTTTTGCACCAGGAATGCCTCCAGATTCTCCGTTCCTTATTATTGCGCTTTTCGCCTCGGTCATTCTAACCTCGCTTGGTTATGTTGGGTGGAGAAAATATAAGGCAGAACAGGATACGAAGCAGCGAAAACGAAGGGAACCTTAAAGCCGAATTAGAAATGCGCCATTTTACTTGAAAAGCGTGCAGACAAAACATCGTGGTGTTTCCAGAATGGGATCAGTTGCCTGCAATATATCGCTTTTTGAGAAAAGGGCGCTTTATTTTTATTCGTATTTTGCGCAATGTATGCAATGTAAAGGAACTGAAAAATGCAGGTCATTCCTGTCTCTCGCCTGGTCGCTACTTTTGCAGGGGCTGTTTTTGTTCATCAAGTGTAAATCCTTCACCGAACACTTCATGCACATCATTAATAATGATAAATGCATGGGGATCGACTTTATGCACAAGGTTTTTGAAGCGGACGATTTCATTTCGGCTGACAACACAATACAGCACTTCCTTATCAAGGCCCGTATAGCCGCCTCGCCCTTTCAGCAGCGTAGCACCCCGCCCCATATCTTGCATAATGCGCTGGGAAATATCCACCGCATGATCAGAGATAATCATGATCGCTTTAGCTGCGTATGCACCCTCCTGTACGAAGTCGATGACACGGGCTGCCACAAACAGTGCAACCAGTGTATACATTGCCAAATCAAGATTAAGATAGTAAAGCGATAGAGCGATAACAAAGATATCAAAAATAAACATCGTGCGGCCGATGCTCCAGCCCAAATATTTATTCACCAGCCGTGCCAGGATGTCCACTCCGCCCGTCGTTCCGCCAAAGCGGAATACAAGTCCAAGGCCAAGTCCTACCGTTACCCCTGCATACAGTGCTGCCAGTAGCGTATCATTCTCCATTGGATGGCGAAAGGAAGAGAAAATAGTCAGGAATACCGATACACTAACAGTTCCGATAATCGTGTAGACCGCCGATTGACGACCAAGCATCCTCCAGCCAACGAACAGCAAAGGAATGTTCAATATGAGGTTCGTGATGCCCGGGTCCCAGTCAAGTGTATATTTTAGAAGCAGGGTGATCCCTGTAATGCCACCTTCTGCAAGTCGGTTAGCGATATTGAAGTAATTAATGCCGAATCCCATAATCGCAGAGCCGAGCAAAATAGCAAAAATATTACGCAGATGATAGTTCATGTAGTTCCTCCCAGATACGTGCTAGATTATGGATATTATACCGGGAAATTTGTCAATCTTCCACCTCTGCGGTAACATAAGAAATACATAACATACATATAGCCGCAAAAGGGAGGTGCAATATGCCGGACGAGAAGCAGGCCATGACAATTGCTGAGATGCAGCGTACCGTTGACGAATACATTGGTCAGTTTAAGGAAGGGTATTTTTCGCCGCTTGCGCTGATGGCCCGATTGACCGAAGAAGCAGGTGAATTGGCGCGTGAAGTGAATCATTATTATGGCGAGAAACCGAAGCGCAAGGATGAAGCTGAAAATACAATCGATATGGAGCTTGCAGATTGTCTTTTCATCCTTGTCTGTTTTGCTAATTCACTTAATATTAACCTGGAAAAGGCCTTTCATGCGATGATGCATAAATTTAATACGCGTGACAAGGATCGGTGGACAAAAATCGACACAGAGTAAATGGCGAGTACATATATTGTATACAATGAGCAAAACCAGAATGTAAGCCAATGGCCACAGGGGAAAATTGGATAGTATGTCTTGACCCGAATTCAACGAAGCAAAAACACTACTTACACGTTGTCGGGAAAAAGTAATAGCAGAGAAAAAAGAAGGGGGAGACATAACAATGGAAAAAATTCGCGTAGCGATAGCTGGCCCGCGTGGCCGGATGGGATCGGAAGCGGTAAAAATGCTTATGAAGGATGAAACACTGCAATTTGTTTGCGGAGTTGATCCGAAATACAATGGAGAAGACGTAGGTGATATACTTGGGCTGGGTGCCTTGTCAGCTCCTTTTGTGCCGGATGTAAGACAGGCTCTAGAGACGTATCGACCGGATGTATTAGTGGATTTTACAACTCCGCATGTAGTGAAACAAAATATGGTAACGGCGATCGAAGCCGGGGTTCGTCCTGTAGTCGGTACAACCGGATTTACGCCGGAAGATATTGAAGAGTTAGACAGGCTATGCCGGACACAAGGTATCGGTGCTATCATTGCGCCCAATTTTGCTATTGGAGCAGTATTAATGATGAAATTCGCACAGGAAGCAGCCAAATATATGCCGCATGTTGAAATTATTGAGCAGCACCATGATCAGAAGCTTGATGCTCCATCCGGCACAGCAGTCAAGACAGCAGAAATGATTCAGGCAGCGCGTCAAGAACTAAGGCAAGGACACCCGGAAGAGAAGGAAACGATTGAAGGTGCCCGTGGAGGTTATTATAACGGGTTCCGTATCCATAGTGTTCGTCTGCCGGGTCTTGTAGCCCATCAGGAAGTCATTTTTGGAGCGGTAGGGCAGACGTTGACCATTCGCCATGATTCTATTAACCGTGAGTCGTTTATGCCTGGTGTTAACCTTGCCATTAAGAAAGTCATGGAACATACCGGTCTGATATACGGTCTGGAAAATATTATGGTATAAGAGGGGATCCCGTATGAATATTGCGTTAATCGCCCATGACAATAAGAAAAACGAGATGGTTAACTTTACAATAGCTTACCGCGATACGCTGAATAAGCACACCATATATGCGACCGGCACAACAGGAACAAAAATTATGGATGCGACAGGGCTGCATATTCAGCGAGTGCTATCCGGACCAATGGGCGGCGACCAGCAAATCGGCGCGCTAATTGCCCAGGATCAGATGGATCTTGTCATTTTTTTGCGTGATCCGTTGACCGCGCAGCCGCACGAGCCTGATGTTACTGCGTTGCTACGGCTATGCGATGTTCACAGCATTCCGCTTGCAACTAACATTGCGACCGCAGAGATGCTAATTCATGCGCTGGAACGAGGTAATTTTTCCTGGCGGGAGACGGTTCATAAATATAAAGGAGAGGATCTCGCATGACGGATCATAGGCCAGAGCCTTTGCATGCGTTAGCCTTCGGCGCACATCCGGATGATGTGGAAATCGGTGCCGGCGGCTTGCTGCACAAATGGGTGAAGCAGGGAAAAAAAATAGGCATTTGTGATTTGACGTATGCCGAAATGTCATCCAATGGAAACGTAGAGAGGCGTCAGCAGGAGGCGAACGAGGCTACCAGCCTGCTCGGATTGCATACTCGGCTTAATCTGGGTCTTCCGGATAGAGGACTTATGCCGGTTCAAGAGCAGATTCAAGTCATTGCGCATACGATTCGTTTATATCGGCCGCGTATCGTATTGATGCCATATTGGGAGGATAGGCATCCGGATCATGGCATGTGCAGTGTACTGGTCCGTGAAGCTGTATTTAATGCCAAAATCCGTAAATATGAAACGAATGAGCAAGACATACTGACTGCACATAGGGTAGAGCATGTGCTTGCCTACTTTATTAATGGACAGACTGAACCGCAATTTTTAGTGGATATTAGCGAAGAGATGGACGTAAAGATGGCGGCACTTGGCGCTTATCGCTCACAGTTTGAGATGGAACCCGGATCGGTAGCCACCCCTTTAACGCAAGGGTATTTGGAGCGGGTACGTGCCAGAGAATACGTATTTGGCCAATCCGCTGGTGTAGCATATGCCGAAGGGTTTGTCAGCCATACACCATTGTTATTGAAAGACTTCCTATAATGAGAGGGAATGAACGATGAAAATCGGAATTACATGCTACCCTTCTGTGGGCGGTTCCGGCGTTGTAGCGACGGAATTAGGCAAGTTGTTGGCAGAAAGAGGGCACACTGTACATTTTATTACGTCGGGTATGCCATTTCGTCTTGGTAAATATTACAGAAACATTTATTTTCATGAAGTAGATGTAAATAGTTACTCGGTATTTCAATATCCCCCGTACGATTTGACACTGGCAAGCCGGATGGCCCAGGTTGCACAGACTGAAAATCTGGATGTATTGCATGTGCACTATGCAGTTCCGCATGCAATTTCTGCATATTTAGCTAAGAAGATGGTAGGAGATCGCTTGAAAGTGGTGACTACTCTTCATGGAACAGATATTACTGTGCTTGGATATGATCATACGTTAAAGGATATTATTCGCTTTGGTATTGAACATAGTGATGCAGTAACAGCCGTGTCGCAAAGCTTAATCAACCAAACGCGGGAAGTGTTGCAAATTGAAAAGCCGATTGACTTGGTCTATAACTTCATTGATAAACGGGAGTATTATCCACGCGATATGTGTGATGTTCGTGAGGAATATGCACCAAATAAAGAGAAGGTATTTATCCATATCTCTAACTTTCGCAGCGTAAAACGTACGGACGACGTCGTGCGAATCTTCCATCGTATTAAACAGCGTATACCAGCCAAGCTATTGATGATTGGGGAGGGACCTGAGTTGCCGATAGTTCGGGAGCTGGCAGCTGAGCTTGGTCTTTTGGAAGATGTGATTTTTCTTGGTAAGCAGGAGGATATTGCCTGCGTGTTATCAATGGCAGATGTTATGCTGCTGCCGTCCGCCCAGGAGAGTTTCGGTCTGGTGGCACTAGAGGCGATGGCGTGCGGCAAGCCAGTCATCGCTAGCGATGCCGGGGGATTGCCGGAAGTGGTTAAAGATGGGGAGACCGGTTTTGTTCTTCCGATTGGTGATGTGGATGGTATGGGCGACAAAGCGATTGAGCTGATTTCCGATCCTGTCATGTATGAACGCTTTTCCCGTCAGGCCATTGAGCGCGCATATCATACGTTCTGTCATAAGGATATTACACGGCAGTATGAGGAGATTTACCGACGTGTACTAACCGAAGAAACGGAGGCGTGCTCCAAGCCGTGATGCCGAGCCATATACTTGAAGCAGGAAAGCAAGTGTTATACGTGCTGGAGAAAGCCGGATATACAGCATATTTTGTTGGAGGGTACGTGCGAGATACGTTGCTTGGACGACCGGTGCATGACCTTGATATTGCGACTTCTGCCAGGCCGGATGAAGTAGTAGCTTTGTTTGCCAGAACAATACCGACAGGGCTTGCCCATGGAACGGTTACTGTGCTTCAGGACGGCGTACCGCTGGAAGTAACGACCTTTCGTACAGAAGCAGGGTATGCTGATCATCGCCGGCCGGATGAAGTTCGATTCGTAAGCGATATTGCTGAGGATCTGGCACGCCGTGATTTTACGATAAACGCGATGGCATTGGATTTGCGTGGAGATGTAGTAGATCCGTTTGGTGGGAGGCAAGATTTGCATGACCGCATCGTACGCGCGGTGGGCAAGGCAGACGAGAGGTTTGCCGAAGATGCATTACGTATGCTGCGCTGTTTGCGCTTTGCAAGCCAACTTGGCTTTTCCATCGATCCTTATACATATGAAGCAATACGAAGGCATGCGCAAGATATTCATTATGTAGCGGTTGAGAGGATTAGCTCTGAATGGAACAAGGCGCTTGACGGTCCATATCCGGAGCGGATCGTAACGGGCATACTGCATACAGGGCTCGCTTCTGCAATGCCAGGCTTCTGTCAACTGTTTGAGGATAAATATGATCTTACAGATAAAGAACAAAAACAAATATGCGCAGTGAATGGAGTCGTACCGCGATGGGCTTATCTGTTTCTTATTTGTAATCGGGAAACAGAGGTAGAGAGGATTCTGCGTGCACTGCGCTGCGAGAAGAAAGTAATTAGAGCATGCCAGCAGATAACGAATATAGCAAGGAAACTGCATAATTCTCATACAGCGGGTGAGCGGATGCGCTGGATACTGGAACATGGATTCGAAGCGCTATATGAAGCTGCATCGTTATATGCAATTATATATGAGAATGAAACGACGGCAAAGGAGATAGAGCGGCTATATGAATCCATGCGTATAAAGGTGCTGCAGGATTTAGCTGTAAACGGTGCAGAGTTGCAAACAGAGATGAATCGTAAAGGCGGTCCATGGATTCGCGATTTGTTGCTTACGCTTGCGCTGGAAGTAAACGAAGAACGGATAGAAAATGAGCGGCAGGCGTTATTACTTCGAGCGAGGATGATATTGAATGAAGATACGTGAGAGTTTGTTGCAAATGTTTAAACAGGCGGAAGGAGATTTTTTGTCGGGGGAGGAAATCAGCCGCAGGCTTGGTGTCTCCCGCACCGCCATTTGGAAGCATATCGAAGAGCTGAGAGAAGAGGGATACGTATTCGATGCCGTCCGCCGTTCTGGATATCGATTGGTTTCGACCCCGGACATTATGCTTGCCGAGGAGATTAAGGCAGGTCTTATGACACGCCGGCTTGGACATTATGTACATTATTATGCAACGATAGATTCTACCCAGAATAAGTGTCAAGAACTGGCTAAGGCGGGGGCCCCTGAAGGAACGCTGGTTGTCACGGATGAGCAGATCGGAGGCAAAGGGCGGTTAGGCCGTGTGTGGCATTCGCCGCCCGGAGCGGGCATTTCAATGAGCTTGCTGCTTCGCCCTACATTAGAGTTGCAAAAATGTCCGCAGCTAACGCTGCTGACAGCGGTCGCCATTGTTGAAACTTTTCGTGAGTTCTGTGGAATTGATGCTCAGATTAAATGGCCGAATGATATTTTGATTGATAGAAAGAAAGTATGTGGTATTCTGACCGAGCTGAATGCGGAATCGGACCGTATTCATTTTCTTATTATCGGAATGGGGTTAAATGTAAATACGCTACCGGAGCAATTTCCGGATGAAGTACGTGATGTTGCGACATCACTGCGAATTGCGAAGGGCGAAGCTTTACGGCGCGTGCCGATTATTCAGCAAATCCTGTTCCGACTAGAAGAGCTATATGAATTGTATCTTGCACAAGGGTTTGCCCCGGTGAAGGAACGGTGGGAGCGCTGCGCTATTACGATTGGTAAAAAGGTAACAATTCGTACGCTGCAAGGCTCTCTTTCAGGGTATGCAGAAGGAATTGATGATGCAGGCGTGTTGTTGGTACGTCAGGAGGACGGCGCTGTAACAAAGGTATACTCCGCAGACGTAGAAATTCATGCGTAAAAAGGATGTTCAAAAATTCCTGGAAACAAATCTACGGATTTCTACGTTGTGCTGCCTCTCCGCTGCTCGGGATTGCCGTGCCTTGAACTTCACGGCTCTGTTTGTCCCCCTTTTTGAACATACTCTTCGCTCCTGTTTTTCAGGAGAAGTGTACAAAAAGATTGCCCAGGTGTTATTTTTGCCTTTATAATGAGGGTGTCAGGGCTGTATCCGTATGGAACGGTACCAGGACACCCGAATATTTATTTTGTTGCCATTGCTGAACGGTACAATATCAAAAATCTGCTCTGAGCCGATGAGGACCGAGACAGAGGGAATAAGTTGTTACCAGATTTGATCTCGTATTCAATCATGGTTTCCGTACGCCTTCTTCTCTGTTGAAGGCGTTTTTTATATGCCTTTAACGAGCCTTATTCTTACCAAATCGCTCAAAGCGTCAGGGAGGAATGAAAATGGCAGGAAATTCACCAATTACGACCGCATCTATAAAAGAAATGAAACGGGAAGGCCAGCGCATTGTCATGTTGACTGCGTATGATTATCCGTCTGCCAAATTAGCTGACGAAGCCGGCATTGATATGATTCTCGTCGGAGATTCACTCGGTATGGTGGTGCTTGGTTATGAGTCGACGGTGCCTGTGACTCTCGAAGACATGATCCATCATACGAAAGCGGTTACGCGAGGGGCCAAGCGTGCGTTTGTTGTTACGGACATGCCGTTTCTTACTTATCATGGCACGGTTGAAGAAGCATTGCGGAATGCTGGACGTATCATGCAGGAAGGATTAGCGAAAGCAGTTAAAATTGAAGGAGGAGCAGAGCTTGTACCGCTTGTGCGCCGCTGTACGCAGGCAGGTATCCCGGTAGTGGGACATATCGGGCTAACGCCACAATCCGTTCATCAACTGGGAGGCTACAAAGTACAGGGAAAAACGCCGGAAGCTGCACAAAAACTGCTTGACGATGCCTTGGCGCTTGAAGAAGCGGGTGCGTTCGCCCTTGTGATGGAATGCGTACCCAAGCAGTTGGCAGAACTCATGTCACACAGGCTTTCTATCCCGACCATTGGCATTGGCGCTGGTGCTGGTTGTGACGGGCAAGTATTGGTATACCACGATATACTGTCTTATGGCAGTGAGCATGTGCCGAAGTTCGTCAAGAAATATGGGGATGCCGGTAGCCTAATCAAACAGGCGATTACACAGTATGCAGGTGAGGTGCGGTGCGGGGCGTTTCCGCAGGATGAACATACTTTTACGATGAAGGAAGAAATGTTGGAGAGATTATACGGAGAAGGTGTCAAAATATGAGAACGGTTTCCTCCATTCAAGAGCTACGCGCTTCCCTAAAAGAAGTACGTCCACAAACGATCGGATTTGTTCCGACGATGGGATATTTGCATGAAGGGCATCTAAGTTTGGTTGATAAGGCGAAAGAGACAGCTGATGTAGTTGTGATGAGCATTTTTGTTAATCCGCTGCAATTCGGCCCTCATGAAGATTTGGAGAATTATCCGCGTGATCTTGAAAGAGACAGTCATCTTGCCGAATCACGCGGTGTGGATATTTTGTTTTTTCCGCCGGTAGAAGAGATGTACCCGTCTGGGAGCAAAACCACTGTTTCCGTACAAGACATTACCGAATCGATGTGCGGCGCATCCCGTCCAGGTCACTTCGACGGCGTGACTACAGTAGTGGCTAAGCTCTTCAATATTGTACAACCGGATTATGCATTTTTTGGTATGAAAGATGCACAGCAAATAGCGGTCGTGATGCAAATGGTCCGCGACTTGAACATGCCGGTAGAAGTGGTACCATGTCCGATTATACGCGAGGCAGACGGGCTTGCCCTCAGTTCCCGCAACGTGTATTTATCGCCAGAAGAAAGAGAACAAGCGCTTGTCCTATCGCGTGCTTTACAGCAAGTGCAGAGTATGGTCGGATTAGGTGAGCGAAACGTAAAGACATTGCGTACAGCTATAGAGAAGGTCATCCAAGAAAGCCCGCTGGCAAGCATTGATTATATTGAGCTTCGCACTTATCCTGGGCTTATGCCGATAGAAGAGCTGCGTGGAGATTGTATTGTCGCACTTGCAGTTCGCTTTGGACATACACGCCTTATCGATAACATTATACTTGCGGCAAGTCAGGAGGAAGCAGCATGTTCCGTACGATGATGAAAGCAAAAATCCATCGGGCAACCGTCACGGAAGCCAATCTGAATTATGTTGGAAGCATCACCATTGACCGCAATATTATGGATGCGGTAGATATTTTGCCCAACGAAAAAGTGCAGATTGTGAATAATAATAACGGAGC
This sequence comes from Aneurinibacillus aneurinilyticus ATCC 12856, assembly GCF_000466385.1. Taxonomy (GTDB): domain Bacteria; phylum Bacillota; class Bacilli; order Aneurinibacillales; family Aneurinibacillaceae; genus Aneurinibacillus; species Aneurinibacillus aneurinilyticus. The sequence goes on along the minus strand of NZ_KE952827.1, from coordinate 75,867 downwards.
TCGTCTGGAAACATATGTAATTGAAGGAGAGCGTGGCAGCGGTGTGATTTGTCTCAACGGTGCGGCGGCTCGCCTTGTACAGCCGGGTGATGTTGTTATCATTATTTCTTACGCTATGATGAGTGAAGAGGAAGTCAAAACACACCAGCCGAAAGTCGCCATTATGGATGAAAATAATCGCATCGTCGAAATGCTTGGTGAAGAAATTCACGCTACGATTTATTGAATACAAAGCGAAATAAAATGTAAAAGGAAGGGCGGGACACAGTTCTGCCCTTCCTTTTGATCGTATCACTTGAAGAACGAACGGAACGTATGCCAAACATTTCTTTTTCTTATTTGTTTTTATAATTATCCTGCCTTTGTGCCACACTGAAACTATATAACCGTTGACGTGAAAGGTGGCGGAAGCATGCTACTGTCCTATTATTTTGCCGGGTTGAATGAGAGGATCGGGAAGATTAAGGAACGCATGGCGATGGCGCAGGAAGAGGAGAAGACAAAGCTGTATCATACTGTTCTGCAATTGCGCCAAATTAGCGATAAGGTAGTGGAGGAATGGCTGAACTTTGAAGAGCAGCTGGTGGAAGTTCAGCGTATGTTCGAAAACATGGAGGATGAGGAATCCTGTGGCACCTCAGAGCTACAATCAGCGGATGGGGAAACAGAAGACGTGCAGGAGATTTATCTGCCATATCCGTTAGCTGCCCAATTCCGTCGGGGACAGGGCTATTTTATGTTATCTATGTACCGGGAAGCGGTCGAATCGTTCAATCAGGTAATCGAAGAAGCGCCCGATGTTGCTGTGGCCCGTTTATATCTTGCTTTTGGCTTTTTCATGTTAGGACGACTGGACATGGCGTACCGGCAGTTCCGCCTGCTTAGTGAAACGTGTGAGCATGCTTTTATCCGTGCTGCTTCGTATAATGCATTGGGTTGCATTTCCGCAGTGGAAAACAATGCGGAACAAGGATTGCTTTGGTTTGAGCATGCTCTTGCTGCATTTCCAGATTTAACGGATGCAGCATACAATCAGGCATTAACCTTATATCAGCTCGGGAGGTACAAAGAAGCTGCGGCAGTGTGTGCCTTGTTTTTGGAAAAAGAAAAGGATGATGTGGAAGTGTTGCTTCTTGCGGGCGCCAGCCACGCCAAAAGCAAACAGATGGAGGAAGCCTGCAGATTGCTGAGACGGGCGGAGGGAATTGCACGTCAGGCAAGACATCGTAAAAGGATTGCTTGTACATACGAACAACTGGAGCGATTTGCGGACGCGGCTCGTTGTTATCGGGAGTTGCTGCCTGATTATCGAAATGATCCCTCTGTTTGGCATGGTCTGGGCTGGTCATTATGGCAGAACGGACAGGTAGAACAGGCACTTTCCTGTTTAAAATGTGCTTTGACACTGGCTCCGGAACAGCCGGATTATGCCTGTTCGTATGCATGGATGCTACTTTATGAGGGAGAGCATGTGCGTGCGGGGCGTATATTTGAGCGTATTGCACGAAAATATAACCAGCCGCTGGCCTGGGCGGGAATGGTAGAGACGTTGCTTAAGCAGCAGCGAATCCCGGAAGCGCAGGCGTTGGTTGATGGTTTGCTGGCTGCGGAAGCCGGGCATGTGCGTACGCTGGGGCATTATTTGCAAGGACGGGTTCTTTTGCTTCAGGGTAAGCGAGAAGAAGCGCTACCGCATTTTTCAGCAAGTCATGCGGCGGGTGGCATTCGGGAAAGCGGCTTGTATGCTGGGCTTTTACACTACACTGATGGCGCATACGAAGAGGCGTACGAACGATGGAAAGAGTGGATGCCGGCTCCGTAAAAGCCGGTTTTTCTTTTTTTTTATTGCACTTCCTTCGTAAGTAATAGAAAATAATAAGTGGATCCTTGTCTGCGAAAACGTGATGAAGCGGAAGAGTTTGAGGTGAAGCATTTGAACACTTTTGTTGTGGTCGATTTTGAAACAACAGGCAATCGGCCAAAAGAGGGAGACAGGATTATACAGATCGGCGCCGTTCTCGTTCGTGATGGAGAAATTACCGAACGTTTCTCTACGTTGGTTAATCCGCGGGTCGATATTCCCCCCTTTATAGAAAAATTGACAGGCATCAATGATGAGATGGTAGCGGATGCTCCACCTATCGAAGATGCACTACCTTCGTTGCTAAAGCTGCTAGACGGAGCTACCTTTGTAGCTCATAATGTTTTTTTCGATTTATCATTTTTGCAAAATGCGTTGCATGAAGCCGGATACCGTCCGTTTACGGGGCCGCTCCTTGACACGGTAGAACTGTCGCGTTTGCTGTTACCAGGCCAGGAAGGATATCGGCTCTCTGACTTATCTGTCGGGCTCGATATCATGCACGATCGGCCGCATCAGGCTGATTCCGATGCGGAAGCGACAGCCCGTATTCTGCTGCACCTGCTTGGTAAATTGGAGAGCATGCCGCTTGTTACCCTTCAGCAACTTCAGCGGGTAAGCCGGCCGTTTCATTCTGATGTACAAACGCTTCTATCTGATATTGAGCAGCAGAAGATTCGCCAGGGAGCATATGAACCAGCTGTGGATTTGGAAGTTGTGCATCAGATTTGCCTAAAGAAGCGAAAAACAGTCGAAAAAAATTCTGGCCGTTCTCTCGAAGAGACGATGGATTTCGACGATTTTGTGGATGCTTTATTTGGGGAACGGGGCATGTTGAAAGAGCATATGCCGGGATTCGAGTTGCGCCCTGCCCAGGTTACGATGATGAAGCAAGTATACGATTCGTTTGATTCCGGCCGCCATCTTATGATTGAAGCAGGAACAGGAACAGGAAAATCGCTTGCATACTTGATTCCGGCTGTATTCTGGGCCAAGCAACAGGAAGAGACGGTTGTCATCTCAACACATACCATTCAGTTGCAGGAACAGATGTATTCGCGCGATTTACCGATTTTGCAAGCGATTTTTAGCAATGATGCGCCCCGTATTTCTGTATTAAAAGGCAGGAATAATTATCTATGTCTGCGAAAGTTTTCACATAGTTTGCAGGAGGAGCACGATAACTATGATGTGCAGCTCAGCAAATCGCAGATGCTCGTTTGGCTGACGGAGACGGAGACAGGGGATATGGAAGAGTTAAGCCTACCTTCCGGCGGTCAGGTATACTGGAAGCAGGTGCAAAGCGATGCTGGTTCATGCTTGAATCGTCAGTGTCCGTGGTTCTCGCGCTGCTACTACCATCAGGCACGGCGTAAAGCGCAACAAGCTGAGGTCATCGTAACGAATCATTCGCTCCTATTCACAGATATGGGTGCTGAGCATCGGATTATTCCTTCCTATAAATATGCGGTAATTGATGAAGCACACCATTTTGATGATGTGGCGAGCCGCCACCTTGGGGACTCGATTTCCTCTTATCAGCTGGAAGGGATGTTACACCGATTGCATCCGGACCGGGGAGTAGGGCTTCTCGAAGAGGTTGAAGAGGCTGTACGCGGATGGAGCGAAGCTAGCTATGAAGAGAGCAAGCATGCTATCGAGACTGCTTATCAGCAGATACGCGAAGGGAAAGAGACCGTTCGTGAGATGTATACTCTGTTGTACCAATGGTCACATCAGAGGGCAAAGGAAGGCGAAGAAATCGGGCATACCGTTATGCGTTACAAGCAGGAAAATCTTAGGGATCGCTGGGGACGCGCCGTAGTCTCAGCCGTGCGCAACAGCGTAGATTTATTGCTTGCTATTGGAAAAAAGTTGGAGGCGATTTATGCCAATATCCACGGTGACGATGTGCCTTTGGGCATGAAGAGCCTTGTGACCGATTTAAACGGGATGGTTAAGGATTGTCTCGAATATGCTTCCTTGCTGCATGATATGCTATTAACAGAGGATGAAGACCATGTGTACTGGATTGAACTGGATACACGTAGCACACGTAAAAACATCTTTTTGCATCGGGTGCCGATCGATGTATCTAGCCTGCTGCGCGAACAATTTTTTGATAAAAAAGAGAGCGTAATCCTTACTTCCGCGACACTAAGCGTTAATTCCTCTTTCGCCTATGCGACTGAGAGGTTCGGGCTTGCTGATTTATTGAGGGAAGACAGCGTGGATACCGCGGTGCTTGCTTCTCCTTTTAATTACAAAAAACAGACGCTCGTATGTATCCCAAGTGAAATACCGAATATCAAAGGAGCAACCGAGCGTCACTTTATAGAGGCGTTAATTGATTCCTTGTCGCAAGTAGCCGTAACGACAAAAGGGCGTATGCTTGTACTGTTCACATCGTATGCAATGCTTCGTAATGTATATGAACCGTTGAAGGAAAGATTGAAGGAAGCGGATATCACTGTGCTTGGTCACGGAATGGATGGCACGAGCCGCAGCAAACTGACCAAACAGTTCCGTTCACTTCCTGCCTGTGTGCTGCTCGGCACAAGCAGCTTCTGGGAAGGGGTGGACATTCCAGGAGAGGATCTGTCCTGTCTGGCTATTGTCCGACTTCCTTTCGTGCCGCCGAATCATCCGCTCGTTGAAGCGCGTAACCAGCAGCTTGAAGAGCAGAAGAAGAACCCATTTATGCAGCTGTCCGTTCCGCAGGCGGTTATCCGGTTCAAACAGGGGTTTGGCCGACTTGTCCGTACGAGTACGGACCGAGGCATTGTGCTTATTTATGACAGGCGTGTTATTGATGCGCGTTACGGAAGGGTATTCCTTAAATCCTTACCTGAGACGAACGTGCTCATCCAGCCGACAGGACAATTGCTTTCGGAGATTTCTGATTGGCTTGCATAGAATAGAATATTGCAAAAGCAAGCACGCAAAAGAATTTCTAATAAGTGGGATATAGGTAAGAAGGAGAGGACCGAGAGTGAAAGTGCCAAAGATTTCCGAAGCCGTTGTTAAAAGGCTTCCCGTTTATTTGCGATATTTAAATAGTTTAAAGGCAATGAACGTTCGTACGGTTTCATCGCATCAGCTTGGTGAAGCGCTTGATTTAAACCCGGCACAAATTCGCAAGGACCTTGCCTACTTCGGTGAATTCGGCCGAAAAGGAATAGGCTACGAAGTTAATTATTTAGTGGAAAAAATCAAAAGCATTCTCAAGCTTGACCGGCAGGTTAATGTGCTGCTGGTCGGTGCGGGACATCTCGGGCATGCCATTAGCAACTATAATGCGTACTTAAAGGATAACATGAAGATTATTTCAATTTTTGACGCCGATCCGATGAAGGTCGGCAAAAAAATTGCAAACTTAACCATTCAGCCGCTCGAAGAACTGGCACAAACAGTTAAAGAGAAAGATATCCGCATTGGTATTATTGCTGTGCCGGCGGATGCGGCACAGTCGGTGGTCGAGCACCTAGTGGATGCGGGAGTGGCTGGTATTTTGAATTTTGCGCCTACTAACCTGCGTGTACCGGAATGGGTACGTGTCCATGATGCAGATGTTACAATGGAGCTGCATAGCTTGGCGTATTATTTATAAAGTAAAACTTTACTCGGAGGGGGCCGCATCCCCCACCTAAACTTTTCTAATCCCTCTAAGTCTTGGGATAGGGGAGTTACTGCCCGTTAAGGCGGAATAAAAATGAAGAATAAGGAGGAAAGGCGCACTGGGGGCCAGTGTGCTCTATGCCCTATGAAAACAATCGTTATACATGCGACAGTGTTGACTGTCAACCAAACGAATCAAGTAATTTATGATGGCGCCATCGCTTTTGACAACGGTGTGTTAACGTATGTCGGACAGACGCCGGATAAACTTGATGCATATGAAGAGGTAATCGATGCTAAAGGTCGTATTGTGATGCCTGGGCTTGTAAATACACACGGACATACCGCTATGTCACTGCTGCGTGGCTATGCGGATGACCTTCCGCTTCAAGAGTGGTTGGAGACTAAAATGTGGCCGCTTGAGGCCCAATTTACAGAAGAACATGTGCGTTGGGGTACTTCGTTGTCTATTATCGAGATGCTGAAGACAGGTACAACGACGTTTGTCGATATGTATGACCATATGGATATGGTGGCAGAATTGGTTACCGCATCTGGAATGCGTGCTCGTTTGTGCCGCGGAGTCATCGGCTTATGTTCAGCGGAAGAGCAAACCAAGAAGCTGGAAGAGGCGAGTGCGTTCGCCGCTAAATGGAACGGAACCGCGAATGGACGTATCATGACGATGATGTCGCCACATGGAGCCTATACGTGCCCGCCGGATTACATAGAGCGAATTGTTGCGCGTGCCCATGAATTGGATTTACCTGTGCATATCCATATGTCCGAAACGGAATGGGAAGTACAACAAAATGTAGATGATTATGGTGCACGTCCAGTTGCCCATTTAGAGAAGCTTGGCGTGTTCAATCGTCCAACACTTGTAGCACACGCTGTACATTTAACAGATGAAGAACTGGACATTCTCGCCAAGTATGATGTCAAAGTATCGCATAACCCTATCAGCAATTTGAAGCTTGGCAGCGGTATTGCCCGTGTGCCGGACATGATGGAGCGCGGTATCTGCGTCTCGCTTGGCACGGATAGTTCAGCTAGCAACAATAATCTGGACTTGTTTGAAGAGATGAGGATGGTGGCGCTGCTTCATAAGGGTCACCGCCAAAATCCGGTGCTCGTTCCGGCGTCTGAAGCGTTGCGCATGGCGACGATTTACGGAGCAGAAGCCATTTTTATGGACGAACAAATCGGATCGCTTGAGGTAGGCAAGCAGGCGGATTTCATTATGCTTAATTCACATGATGTGTATTTCCAACCGGCGAACGACCCGATCTCGCATGTCGTTTATTCGGCAAGTGGCCGAGATGTAACGGACGTATATGTTCAAGGGGTGCAGCTGGTTAAAGACGGCAAGTGCCTCACGATGGAGGAAGAAACAGTAATCGAGAATGCAAACCGTATGTTTGAATTGCTGGAGAAAAAATAAAAAAATCCCTGCTGTGTATGGCAGGGAAAATAAGAATGAGATGGATAGGTAGGGGAATTAAATTACAATCACCGCCGTGACTGCGGCTATTCCATAGTAATCCAAGAATGAAGGTTAGGCTGGCGGAATGATGCAACCCCCATCTCTTCCCCGCATCGGTATGGAGAAGAAAGAAGCATCCATGATGGGTTCCGTTCATCCGCGAGCAGCCTTGCTACTTCATCCGGCAATTGTTCAAAAGGGTGCGCAAGGTGCGGCTGCTTCACGCACGCTCACCTCCTCCTGCGCGTACGATTAGTATTTCCGGGAGACTGGGCAGTATGTTTAGCATTTTTTGATGACTCTTCCGTCATTAGACGTGAAAGGCATGCTACACAAATATGAAATACAGGTAAGGGAACTTGAATGAAAAAATCGTGGTTATATGGGGTGCTTGCGTTGGTTATGCTTGTGCTGTGCTCAGTTTTGGCAGTGTATTTGCACCTGCAAGGACAGCAACGGGCAATAAAAGAAAAAGGGTCTGAACTGGCGTTGACGCGAACGCAGATGAACGAAGTAACCTTTGTGAATACGTATTATGGTAAGCAGGATTATATTGTGGTTGAAGGAAAAACGGAAAGTGGCGAAAAGCTGGTTGCTTGGTTTCATGGAGATCAAGGAGAGGTAGAGAAAATGTCGCGCCTTATTCCAAAAGAAAACGTACTTAAAGCGTTGAACAAAGACCATCCGAATATGCAACTTTCCCATATCATTCCTGCTAAGCAAGATAATAAGAAAGTATGGGAAGTACTGTTCACCGAGGGGAATGATTTCTACTATTATTACATTGATATGTATAATGGTAAGTTGATGAAACGCTATAAACTGCCGAAGATGAATACGTAAAAGAAGAAACATGATACAATGGAGCGGAGAGAATCTTCGCTCTATTTTTTGTTTTTCACGCAGAAGCTTGTCTTTTTTGTGAAGGAAAAAAACGCTTATCCCATAACCAACATATTTATGATATACTACGTGATATACAAACAATATATCACTTCTGTAGAAAGGGGTGGGTAGAGAATGAAAGTACGCCCATTGCCCATCTTTTTATCTGTTTTATTCAGTAGTTTGCTGTTGTTTGGGGGTTGGTATGTATTTCAGAATCAATTTGTGAAAAAACCAATCTCCAAAGAAATTGCCACCATGCAAGGTGTAAAGCTTAATGACGTTACAATCGCACGTGATGCGATCACTCTGAATGTGTCGTTTAACAATTCTGATAAATTTGCAGATGATTACAAAAAAGTAAAGAAAATCGCCTCTGAGAAAGCCAATGGTAAATCGGTCAAAATAGAATTTGACTCTCCGAACAAAAGCCTTAAGAAGATATGGGATGAGAACGCATTCGCTATTGCCGAAGCAATGGAACTTCACACGTATTCAAAGATTCCCGGCGTTTTGAATCAAATCAAACAGAAACATCAATTGAAAAATGTTAGCTCCTATATGGACGATCAGTATGTATATATTTACTTAAATGACGGCAAGAGCCCGTATTATGCGGTATTGCCGCGTGAACGAGAGGTGAGCCGGAATGGGTAAAGAAATAATCATCGGTGTAATCCCGGTTATGATCGCGTTTCTCGTTTTCATCGGCGTGAATGTGGCTCCGTTGATTATTGCCGCGATGATTATCAGTTTTCTAGTTTTTTTTGTGATGAGACAGGGTGGCATGTCTATTAGTCAGAAAAAAACTACGGTAGAAACGCCTAAGACAAAAGTGAAATTTAACCAAATCGGTGGTCAAGAACGCGCGAAAAAAGAGCTGAGAGAGGCGCTTGACTTTCTGATTCACAAAGACACGCTGAAAGAGTACGGCATTCGCCCATTGAAGGGCCTTCTGCTGACCGGACCTCCGGGAACAGGAAAGACTCTTATGGCCAAAGCGGCCGCCAACTATACAAATTCTGCGTTTGTTGCCGCTTCCGGTTCCCAGTTTGTAGAGATGTATGTTGGGGTCGGTGCACAACGCATTCGTGATCTTTTCAAGGAAGCAAAGCAGAAGGCGGAAAAGAACAATCAGGAGAGCGCTATTATTTTTATCGATGAAATCGATGTGCTTGGTGGCAAGCGTGAAGGCAGTCAGCACCGCGAATATGATCAGACGCTGAACCAGCTATTGACGGAAATGGATGGGATTACAACGTCTGAGCATCCGCGCGTTTTGATGATTGCTGCCACCAATCGGGCGGACATGCTTGATGATGCGTTGCTGCGCCCAGGACGTTTTGACCGTCAAATCGTGGTTGATCTGCCAGATATGAAAGCACGCAAGCAAATCCTTGAGATTCATGTGAAAAACAAACCGCTTGCTGATGATGTAAATATTGAGGCTATTGCGCGGGATACGTTTAACTTTTCTGGTGCTCAGTTAGAAAGTGTAACCAATGAAGCGGCAATTTATGCGTTCCGCGACAAAAGTAAAGTGATTACCCAGAGTCACTTCTCCCATGCTATTGATAAAGTAATGATGGGCGAGCAAACGGATCGCGAATCAACCGCGGAAGAGAGAGAACGCGTAGCCAATCATGAACTTGGTCATGCTATTGTATCTGAAGTGGTACGCCCGTTATCCGTATCGCAAGTATCGCTGCGTCCACGCGGACAGGCATTGGGTTACGTGCGTCAAAGCCCGCAGCAGGATCGCTACTTATATACACTTGAGAATCTTGAGCAACAGATTATGATTGCGCTCGGTGGCGCGGTGGCGGAAGAGATGCTGTACGGGGGGCGCAGTACCGGCTCGCGCAACGACTTTGAACAGGCGTTGCATTTAGTGAATACGATTATTGACAGCGGACTGTCAAGGCTCGGAATCGTGAAGATGGATATGGTCGGAAAAGAAGCGTTGCATGAAGAACGTCAGCGTATTTTAAATGACCTGCTTGATAGCACGCGTAAAGTGCTAACGGAGCACTTTGCGGTGTTCCGGCATGCGCTTGATCATTTGCTAAGTGAAGAAGTATTGAACGGCGAACAATTTCGTATCATGCTTGAAGAAGCCCGTGCGCTTCCAAAGCAGAGCAAGGTCGAAGAAATTGAGGCTCGACGTATGAAAGCATAAAGTAAAGCCTTCCATTAGAGGAGGCTTACTGCCCCGTTAGATCGGGATAAAGCAGATAACACAAGGATAATCCGAATGGTTTCGGGTTATCCTTTTTATAATAAGAGCAACATCGAAAAACAAGGTCTGTATTTTTTTCGCTTTTTCTTTCATGGACCTATAATATTATGGAGCTATGGGCATCTCTCCTTCCCTTTTTAATATAAGAGTTGTAAAATGAAAAGGTATTGAAAAAACAAAATAATGTAGATGTTTGTAGGAAGCAGAGGAGGAGCACTTATGAAATTAGCGAAGCGCGTGGCACAAATTACACCGTCCAAGACGCTCGCCATTACTGCAAAAGCAAAAGAGTTGCGTAGCGAAGGATATGACGTGGTTGGACTGGGAGCCGGAGAACCGGATTTCAATACGCCGCAGCATATTATCGACGCTGCAGTAAAAGCGATGGAAGAGGGTCAGACAAAATATACGGCTGCTGCCGGTATTGTAGAACTGAAGAAAGCGATCTGCGAGAAGCTGGCGCGCGATAACAATATTACATATAAGCCTTCACAAGTCGTTGTATGTAACGGAGCGAAGCATGCGCTTTATAACTTGTTCCAGGCAATTGTAGATCCGGGCGATGAAGTCATCGTACCGATTCCATATTGGGTTAGCTATCCAGAGATGATTACTTTGGCAGATGGTGTGCCGGTATTCGTTGAAGGGGCTGAAGCGAACGAATTCAAAATTACACCGGACCAGCTACGTGCGGCCATTACAAATAGGACACGTGCAGTTATTATTAACTCGCCGAGCAACCCAACAGGTAGCGTATATACGCGTGAAGAGTTAGAGGGATTGGCGCAGGTCTGCATCGAGAAGCAAATCCTGATGGTGTCCGATGAAATTTATGAAAAATTGATTTATGACGGACGTGAGCATGTAAGTATTGCAAGTCTGAGTCCGGAAGCGTACGATTTAACAGTCGTTATCAATGGTATGTCTAAGCCGTATTCCATGACAGGCTGGCGAATTGGCTATGCAGCAGGAAACGAAGCGCTTATTAAAGCGATGACGAACCTGTCCAGTCATAGCACGTCCAACCCAACGACATTTGCGCAATATGGTGCACTAGCGGCGCTCGAAGGCTCACAGGAGCCGCTGGAGATGATGAAGGCCGAATTCGATAAACGCCGTAAAGCGGTCGTGAAACTGATGAATGAAATCGAAGGCATTCATTGTGTAGAACCGAAGGGAGCCTTCTATCTATTTGCCAACGTAAGCGAAGCAATGAAAAAAGGCGGCTATACCGACGTGGATGAATGGGCCCAGGATCTGCTGGAAAAAGAATACGTAGCGCTTATCCCGGGTTCCGGTTTCGGCGCGCCGAATCATATTCGTATTTCTTATGCAACTTCTTTGGAACAATTAGAAAAAGGTATTGCCCGTATTAAAAAGTTCGTAGAAGAAAGCTAAAGAAGTCAGGACAAAAAAGTATAGGCCATCTTTTCCTGTTATGCAATCGGGAGGGGATGGCCTGCTTTGTGTGAATACGGTATGTATTCAAGTACTTCATATCTTATCCGAAATACTCTTTTTTTCATCAGTAAATATAAAAAATAAAAAAGCGACATATGATGCCGCTTCTTCTATAACTCTATTGTGTCACGCTAAATGTAGTTTTGATTTGTTGGAACATTTCATTTAGCATATCCGTTATCTCGGTAACTTCCTGATCTCCTTCATACAGTGTTTCCGATGGGAATAGTGCTGCATATATGGTATCGTTTTGCTCGGCCAGTTTCATATAAAGGGAATCATCATAGCCTTCAGATTGCCATACGTGGACAGGAATTTTCGCGATTTCCATAAGTTCGAATGAGTGCTTTGGATTAGAAAAAATAGCGGCAGGGAATCCATCAATGTTCTTCTCTACCTGCTCTACAGTATAATTGCCTATCCATGAATCAGGCAGCCGAAGAGAAAAGCCCAGTGCTTCATTAGTATATGTATCAGAAGCGACCGGTTGGGAATTCTGTTCCGGTGCCGGAGCAGAAGCGGTTTGTTGCGCAGATTGTTCAGGAAGCGCACTATCATCTGCATGCACGTCTGGTTGTGTAAAAATTGAAGCGCTGGCTACGCCGATAATGCCGAGCGTCAGAACAAAGGCCGCGAGTTTTCTAGAAAATTTCATCGCCGCATCTCCTACTTTCTACAATAGAATGGAATGATATAAGATATTTACCACCGATTTTGCGCATTCATTCCAAATTTTTTCTTTCTTTTTTGTGACCCACCCTTCATGAAAATACTGTATATGATATAGTTATTGTACCAATATTCAACTCCTCGTACCTCCGCCCTGAGGCTGAGAAATTCTTGTGAATTACTGTCGAAAAAAAAGGAGCAGGAGCATTTGCAAAACGATAAACAGGGTAGTATAATTCTGTAGGTTTATCTTCTTTTATCCATAACATTCTATATACACAATTTTATCATTATATACGAAGGAAGGATGAAAATATGCTGACAACGATTGCTCAAATCGGAAAGCACGTAGGAGAAGAGGTAAGGCTTGGAGCCTGGCTGTTTAATAAGCGTTCAAGCGGTAAAATTCAATTTTTGCAGCTACGTGATGGAACCGGTTTCATTCAAGGGGTAGTGGTTAAAGAGGAAGTGACGCCGGAAATATGGGATGCAGCTAAATCGCTCACACAGGAAAGCTCACTATATGTTACTGGCGTTGTTCGTGAAGATGAACGGGCTAAATCGGGGTATGAGCTTACGGTAACAGGTGTAGAACCCATTCATATTGCAGAGGAATATCCGATTACCAAAAAAGAGCACGGAGTAGAATTCCTGATGGATCACCGTCATCTCTGGATTAGGTCCATGCGTCAGCAGGCCGTTCTTTCTATTCGTTCAGCCGTCATTCAAGCAGTATATGAATTCTTTAAAGAGCGTGGCTTCTATAAAGTGGACCCGCCGATTTTAACACCAACCTCGGCGGAAGGAACGACTACCTTGTTCCATACCCAATATTTTGATGAGGAGGCGTACTTATCTCAAAGCGGGCAGTTATACATGGAAGCTGCAGCGATGGCATTTGGCCGGGTATTCTCGTTTGGTCCGACGTTCCGTGCGGAAAAGTCGAAGACGCGCCGTCATTTAATCGAATTCTGGATGATCGAGCCGGAGATGGCATTTGTTGACCATGAAGAGAGCTTGCGCATCCAAGAGGATTTCGTCAGTTATGTTGTGCAGTATGTATTAAAGAATTGTCCTCTTGCTTTAAAACGCCTTGGACGTGATACAAGCAAGCTTGAGAATGTGAAAGCACCGTTTCCGCGCATTACTTATACAGAAGCGATCGAAATGCTGCAGAAAGATGGACATGAAATTCAGTGGGGCGAAGATTTTGGTGCGCCGCATGAGACAGCAATCGCCGAAAAGTTCGATAAGCCGGTATTTATTACTCATTATCCGACCAGTATTAAAGCTTTCTACATGAAGCCGGACCCAGCCAACCCGGATGTTGCCCTGTGCGCTGATTTGATTGCACCGGAAGGATATGGTGAGATTATCGGTGGCAGTCAGCGGATCGATGATGTAGACCTTATGAAGAAAAGATATGAAGAACATGATCTTAATCCACAAGCATATCAATGGTATCTTGATCTGCGTAAGTACGGCTCAGTTCCTCACTCCGGCTTCGGGCTTGGCCTGGAACGCACCGTGGGTTGGATTTGCGGTACGGAGCATGTACGGGAAACCATTCCATTCCCGCGTCTTTTGAACCGTCTCTATCCATAAGGCCATAAAGGAAAAATGCAACTTTTACAAGACTAAACTTGTCGGATGTATCCTGTTATAATCGTTCATACATGAGAGGTGGATTTCGATGAGTGACGTCTTATTACAGATGCTGGAAGCGGGGACAACTTCGCTGCCCAATCTGCTTTTACAGCATTACAGGCAAATTGGATTACTGGATGAAGAGATGATGATTATTATTCATCTCCTCGCTTTTAAATCGGAAGGGAAGCCGTTTCCGACCATGCATGAGCTGGAGGAAAGGTTGTCTACAGAGGCATCCGTAGTGATAAAACGGATACAAAGGCTCGTGCAACAAGGGTATATTTCGATTGAAGAGACAGTGGACCCGTCAACGCGCGTTCGTTCAGAGTGGTATTGCTTTACGCCATTACATAAGAAAGTGATTGCTTGTCTGGAAGGAAAGGTTATATCGGAGGATATACCGGATGCAGCGAGAACGAGCGGAAGCGTGAAGAATCTGTATGCCATGTTTGAAGAAGAATTCGGACGGCCCCTATCGCCGATTGAGTGCGAGAATTTGGCTATGTGGATTGATCAGGATGGTTACAGTGAAGCGTTGATTATAGCAGCGCTGAGGGAAGCGGTTATCTCCGGTAAGTTGTTTTTTCGCTATATTGATCGCATTTTGTTTGAGTGGCACCGCAATAACATTCGAACGCCGAAGCAGGCACGGGAATATAGTTTGAAATTCCGCAAACATCAGCAGCGGAGCGGACAGACGCTGCCGCAGGGCCTGTCTACCGCAGCGGCGTCTGGGGCGTTGCCGCAAGAATTTCCGTTTTATAATTGGCTGGAAGAAGAAACGGATTCATAAGTTTAATGGAGGAAGCTTTCAATGGGGAATCTGGATGATTTGTTTTTATATACAAATCCGACGCGGCGCGATGCGAAGAGTATTTATCGCGATGAAAAGTATGCGCGTGGCATTTTGCTGAAGAACGGGGATATCATTGTCTGGAGCGGCGATATCATGCATACGAAAGTTGCACCGTTTTTAACTGAGACGGGTGTGCATTTCAGCGTATTTAATGACAAACTGGAGATTTGCTGGCAGTTCGAGTCATGGACGGATATTCAAAAACGGCTTGTAGAGGCTAAGCAGTATCTCGATAATCTTGGTTTTACGGAAGACGGTCGCATCGTTATCGACACTCGTTATTACACGCATACAGATGTTGATTTTCCTGAAATCCGATATGCGCAGCTTTTTGAAGAAGGTTTTGAATTAAAGCCGCTAGCGGAGAAATAAAAAGAGACAGGGCTGACATATGCCCTGTCTCTTTATTATTGGATAAGAAAGCGGGGTCTGCTTTCTGCCAGGCGTACTACTTAAAAATGGGCAAGTTTTTCTTATTTCCATATTTGCTTTATCTTAATCCAAACGATAATAAGACTTTGCTGTTGGAAATTTTATTTTATAAACGCAATCGTGTTCGGATGGCTGCCTGTGCAGCGGCGATTCTAGCGCTAGGGATCCGTTGTGGAACAGAGGAAATAAAGTTCATACCAACGTTTTGCAGGAAGAGTACGGAATCTTTCTCGCTCGTATGTTCTCCACATACGCCAGTTTTTAAGTTTGGCTTATTCTTACGCCCCTGTTCCATTGCGATTTCAATCAATCGTCCAACACCTTCCGTATCAAGGTATACGAATGGATTTTCCGGCAGAATATTATTGTCCAGATAGTATGCCAGGTACTTGCCCTCTGCATCATCCCGGCTGAAACCGTAGGCTGATTGTGTCAAATCATTCGTACCAAACGTAATGAAATCGGCATATTGCGCTATTTTATCCGCTGTCATACATGCGCGTGGCAACTCGATGAATACACCGATTGGGACGTCGATTCGGTCACGGTATATGCTAAATACTTGCTGCAATGTTTCTTCTACGGTTTCCCGTACCTTTTTCATTTCACGCCAGTCGCTTACGAGTGGCACAATGATGCGCGGATACACCTCCAGGCCTTCCGCTTTCAGTTCGAGTGCCGCCTCGGCGATAGCACGTGTCTGTATTTCATAGATTTCCGGGTATGTGATGCCTATGCGGCAGCCGCGGTGCCCAAATGATGGATTCAGTTCATGAAGCATCTCTATGCGCTGCTGGAGAGCTTCTTTTTCTTCTATTAGTTTTGTATCGCCTGCCACGCGTGCGCGTTCCAATTCCAGCGCGAGTGCCGATGGATTCGGCAGGAATTCATGCAGTGGCGGATCGATGAGACGGATAGTGACCTGTTTACCTGCCATGGCCCGAAAAATTCCGTGAAAATCATATTTTTGCATAGGGATTAATTCATTCAATGCCTTTTTTCGTTCGCGCTGATTTCGGGCAAGTATCATGCGTGTTACCCTTGGCAGGCGTTCCGGATCCATGAACATCAACTCGGTTCGGCACAAGCCGACGCCCTCCGCGCCCATCTTGCGCGCTAGCTCCGCTTCCTGCGGTGTGTTGACACTGCTGTACACACGCATCGTCTTGAACTCATTTGCCCATTCTAGAAGCGTGCAGAACTCTTTGGAGAACTTCGGGGGCACGAGTGGGACTTCTCCCAGGATAACCCGTCCAGTTGAACCGCAAATGGTAATAATGTCTCCTTCTTTCAATATGACAGTGTCAGTATGCAACTCACGCTGCTCCATATCCACCTTAAAGGACTCACAACCGACAACAGATGGAGTGCCCAAATCGCGGGCTACAACGGCAGCGTGGCTCGTAACGCCACCCCGGGTAGTCAATACACCTGCGCTGGCTAGAATGCCGTGGATATCTTCAGGTGTTGTCTCCTGACGTACAAGAATGACAGAGTGGCCGGTGCGGTGCTGGCGTTCTGCCTCTTCCGCGTCGAATACGATAATACCGGTTGCAGCGCCGGAGCTAGCATCAAGCCCTTTTCCAATAACGTTTAGCTCGGCGGTTGGATCGATGGTGTGTTGCATGAGTGGAGCGATGGCAGCCGGATCGACGCGCATAATCGCTTCTTCACGTCCAATGACTCCTTCGTTTGCCATATCCACCGCGATTTTAATGTTAGCTTCTGCTGTTCGTTTGGCTGAACGCGTCTGTAGCACATATAAATCGCCTTCCTCTACAGTAAATTCTATATCCTGTACATCGCGGTAATGCTTCTCAAGATTGCAGGCAATTTTATCGAATTGGTCGAATGTTTCCGGCAACCGTTCCTTTAGTACAGTCATTGGTTGTGGTGTACGGATGCCTGCAACAATATCCTCGCCTTGCGCATTGAACATGAATTCCCCGAATAGCTCGTTTTCTCCTGTAGAAGGATGCCGGGTAAACGCAATGCCTGTACCTGAATTCGAGCCGAGATTGCCAAATACCATCTGCTGAATTGTGACAGCGGTACCGATATGATCAGGAATCTTATGAATACGACGATAGAATGTCGCTCGTGGATTGTACCATGAATCGAACACAGCACCAATGGCTGCGAGGAGCTGCTGTTTCGGGTCCTGAGGGAATTTGTGCCCCGTTTCTTTCAGGACGATTTCTTTATAGATTAAGATTAAATCAAGCAGATGATCAGGAGTAAGCTGGGAATCCTGTTTCACGTTCGCTTGCCGCTTTACTTTCTCTAGTTCATCTTCGAACAGACTATCATTTATGCCAAGCACGATAGAGCTGAACATCTGAATGAAGCGACGGTATGAATCATATGCAAAATGCTTATTCTCTTTATGCTTGATGAGAGCAGCGACCGTATAATCGTTAAGACCTAAATTCAGGATAGTATCCATCATACCAGGCATGGATGTGGATGAACCGGAACGGACCGATACGAGAAGCGGATTGCTCGGATGGCCGAATCGTTTGCCCGATGTTTCCTCTAGCGTGTGAAGAGCATGATAGATGTCCCGGACAATATCAGGGTGAATGGTTTTGCCTTCATCATAAAAACGGCGGCAGGCACTTGTAGTAATCGTAAATCCAGGAGGGACAGGCAGGCCAAGCGCACTCATTTCTGCTAGATTGGCGCCCTTTCGCCCAAGGAGTTCATTCATGCTTGCGTTGCCTTCATGGAATAAATATACGTATTTCTCGCTCATCATTGTCGCCGGATATGGCGCACACCTCCGATTTGTTTACCTGCATGTTATAGCGTACTTTCTTCTTATTATAGTAAGTCATACAGAAAGGTTTGTGAACAAACATTGACTTTATTTACAATCGTCTGCTACGATAAAAAACAGTAAATTCTAATGATTCAGTAATGAAAATTGCATGTATAACTATTCCATTTCGCTCCAGGTATAAAAAATCCTGCAAAAAGAAGAGGAGGCAGCACGTATGAGTGTGCAAACGTCTGTGGTTCGTTTTGAGGTCGAACAAGGAGTCATGTCGGTCATTTTGCAGCGGCCTGAAGTGTTAAATGCTTACAGTGAAGAAATGCTGGATGGACTAATACAGGCTATGGAGGAGGCTGGGCGTAATGAGGAAGTGAGAGCGCTTGTCATCTCAGGGGCGGGACGGGCTTTTTGTGCAGGCGGAGACGTAAAAAGCATGAGCGAATTTACACCGCTTGACATCCATGATTTTGTAGGCAAGTTGAATTACCTTGTTCGGTCCATGAATAAGCTAGAGAAGCCGATTATTGCGGCTGTACATGGCTACGCAGCCGGTGCAGGGATTTGTCTTGCCCTTGCCTGTGACCTGATTCTGGCATCGGAGGATGCGAAGTTCTCAGCTGGATTTGCACAAATCGGGCTTGTAGCTGATGGAGGCGGGATGTTTTTCCTGCCGCGTACACTCGGTACGTACCGTGCAAAGGAGATGCTATTTACCGGTAAAGCACTTTCTGCGACAAAAGCGCAAGAGTGGGGTTTGGTAAACGAAATTTATCCGACGGATACAGTAATGGAAGAAGCGCAAAAGTTAGCGATACAGTTAGCAAAAGGGCCTTCCCGCACGTATGCCATGATTAAAAGGCTGGCGAACCAGGCACTTACGGCTGATTTGGAGGCCATGCTGGAGATGGAGCGAAACACGCAGGCCGTCATGGCAGCCACAGCGGATCATCGTGAAGGTGTACAAGCATTTAAGGAAAAGCGTAGGCCGGTGTTTAGCGGCGAATAGTACATATCAAGGGTGTTGATTATCCACTTTGAACATTCAACACCCTTGGTATCCATAGATGGAGGGAAAAGGAGGAGAGTACGATGGATACGCTCGTTTCGGCTTCATGGCTTAAGGAACATTTATATGACGCAAATCTTGCCGTAGCAGATTGCCGCTTTGTACTTGGCAGCCCGGACAAAGGAAGAGAGGCGTATGAAGAGGAACATATTCCTGGTGCACGCTATTTTGATTTAGAGAAGGATTTGTCGGCACCAAAAGCAGAACATGGCGGTCGTCATCCCTGGCCACAGGCGCATGTATTCGCGTCCAAGCTAGGTGGAATGGGAATAGGCAATGATACATCCATTATTTTATATGATGCTCAAGGAGGGGCGATGGCAGCCCGGGCTTACTGGGTACTGAAATACATCGGCCATAAGCATGTAGCTTTGCTCGATGGCGGATACGGCGCATGGAAGGCGGCCGAATATCCGGTTACACATGAAATTCCCGCCCCTGTACAGATGATATATGAGCCGCATGTGCAGGAGGAATGGATACGTAGTATGGAAGATGTACGGCAAAGCATGGACAAGGAACGGGCGGTGCTCATAGATTCCCGTGCACACAACCGTTATACGGGCGAAGCAGAAACAATTGACCCTGTTGGAGGACATATTCCAGGCGCAGTGAACTATGACTGGCAGAAGGTTATTGATGAGAATGGAAAGTTAAAAGATGAGGAGGCGCTGCGCAAGCATTTTGCTGCATTGCCGCAGGATCGGGAAGTGATTGTGTACTGCGGATCAGGTGTTACAGCCTGCGCCAACCTGTTCGCGCTTGAACGTCTCGGCTATAAGAATGCAAGATTGTATCCGGGAAGCTGGAGCGATTGGATTACGTATGAAGAAAATAAGATCGCTAAAGATCAAGAGTAAGTAACGAAGAAACCGCGTTCAACGCGGTTTCTTTACTTTTATATACATCCGATTTGATAAATCGACACATGTTTGTGGTGGGAGGTAGGAAAAGAAGGAAGTCAAGTGTAATTTATGAAGTTTCGATTCTTCTTGTCCACAGCTTTGTAGAAAAGCTAGGATGTCCTCCTCTAGTTTATCTCCGAAAAATATGCGTCTTTTTGCCGGATGAGAACGAAAATTTCTTCTGGATTAGATGACAGAATTAGACAAAATATACCGGAACAAACGTGTATAATGAACATACTAAGCAAGCAAAGGAAAAAGGAGGCATTGCCATGTTTCGAAACGAGTTTTTGCAAATTGTGTGGGAAAAAGGGAGAGTTGATGTTCCGGAACTTGCCAGATTGCTCAACACAACGGAAGACTTAATCGAAGCGGAAGCGGATGTATGTGCGGCTCACGGATGGATTCGAATGCTGGACTCTCTCATTATGGCAACACCTCTAACGCATACAGGGCGATAATGATAAAAAAGCTGTCTTCTTATTGTGAAGGCAGTTTTTTTGTGTTAGGCACCATGCTTTGATGATGATGTGTGCGTATTTTGGGCGGGCTATGCAATTTCAAATCATATAAATTTCTTTTGGCGTGCAGACTAATAGCATATAGGTTTGGTAGCTAAGCAGGAGATACAGAAAGGAGTTTATTTATGTGGAAATGTCCATATTGCGGAAGTGACCAAGGGATGCCGTACCAGGACTCAAATCTTACGGGTATGTTATGTTTGGATGGGATGTGCGGCCGCTTTCATGCGATGACCGATGAGGAAAGCAAGCAGGAGGAAAGACATGTATATGAATCCGATATGTAGCGTGGTTGGTATCGTTTGTTAAATCGGGTACAATAGAAGGAAAGCGGAAAGGAGCGAACGCATGAACGAATTATCGTTTATTAGCCATGAACAAGAGGGGATAGGCGTTCATATTTTGCCGACGCAAAAGTTTAAAACGACGACTATTCTCGTACATATCCAACTGCCGCTTACGGAGGAGCTGGTCACTAAAGGTGCCTTATTGCCCAATGTATTGCAGCGTGGAACGGAACAATATCCGAACCCGGCGCAATTGCAGCGCCACTTAGATTCTTTATACGGAGCTATTTTCAACGCCGGAGTTATGAAACGTGGCGAGAAGCAAATTATTCAGCTCTATCTTGAGATTGCCAATGAAAAATTCCTGGCCGACTCCAGGCCGTTGCTTGAAGAAGGAATCCGTTTTTTAGGTGAAGTATTAACGCGCCCGCTTTTGGAAAGCGGAGCATTTGCAAAAAAAGTAGTTGAACTGGAAAAAGAAACACTTACCAAGCGAATTGAAGGATTAATCGACGATAAAATGCGGTACGCTAACCAGCGTTTAACCGAAGAGATGTGCAAGGAAGAACCGTACCGCCTTCTCGCGTACGGTATTCGTGAACAGATTCCACAGATTACTCCAGAAGATTTGTATGCCTTCTATCAGGACGTGTTGTCTTCGTATCCGGTCGATATGTATGTAATCGGGGATGTACAGCCTGATGAGGCAGCGAGCTATTTGCACAAGTATATTCCCCTTACAGCTTCAGGCACAAAGAAAGTGCCGCCGACAACATACAAAAAGGCTGTAACGAAAGAGCACACGGTTACGGAAGAGATGAGCGTTGCCCAGGGCAAGCTGAACATCGGTATGCGAACGCAAATTGGATATGCGGATAATGATTACGTGCACCTCATGATGTATAACGGCGTGCTGGGAGGATTTCCGCACTCCAAACTGTTTATGAACGTACGGGAAAAAGCATCGCTTGCTTATTATGCGGTATCACAGCTTGAAACCCAGAAGGGGCTTTGCATGATTATGTCTGGGATTGAAACGGCTAACTACGAGCAAGCGCTCACCATCATCAAGGAGCAGCTGGACATGATGAAACGTGGTGAAATTACAGATATTGAATTAAATCAGACGAAAGCGATGCTTACGAATCAGCTTCGCGAGACACGCGACAGTGCGGCTGCGATTGCCAGCATGGATTATAATGGACGCCTGTCAGGTCGTCGTCGTTCATTGGAAGAGATTCTGGACGGGATTTCCCGGACCACAAAAGAAGATATCGCACGGGTAGCACAAAAGGTGGAAATTGATACAATCTATTTCCTGTGTGGCAAGGAGGAGGCGAAATGAAAACGAAACGGTACGAACGGCTGAATGAAACACTATATTATGAACAGCTTGACAATGGTCTGGAAGTGTACATTCTTCCAAAATCAGGGTTCAGCAAAACGTATGCAACGTTCACAACCCGTTACGGCTCAATCGATAATGAATTTCGGGTTCCCGGTAAAGAACGGTTAAAAGTACCGGACGGCATCGCACACTTTCTTGAGCATAAAATGTTTGAAGAGGAAGAAGGGGACGTATTTGCGGAATTTGCAGCCCATGGAGCCTCGGCTAATGCATTTACAAGCTTTGATCGTACAGCCTACTTGTTTTCAAGCACACAGGATGTAGCCCGCAATGTAGAAACATTGCTTAATTTTGTGCAGAAACCTTATTTTACTGATGAAAATGTAGAGAAAGAGAAAGGAATTATCGGTCAGGAAATTCGCATGTATGATGATGATGCGGATTGGCGTGTCTATTTTGGACTAATTGCCAACTACTATCATCATCATCCAGTGAAAATCGATATCGCTGGCACAGTTGAATCGATTAGTAAGATTACGAAAGAGCTTCTCTATGAATGCTATGAAACATTTTATCACCCGTCCAATATGCTCCTATTTATCGTAGGGGCGGTAGAACCGGAGGAGATGATGGAGCTTGTGCGGCAGAATCAGGCTAAAAAGGCGTATGATAAGCAGGCGCCGATAGAACGCTTCTATCCCGATGAACCTGCTACTGTGGCCCGGCAACGATCCGTTGTTCACCTGCCCGTCGGTATTCCGAAGTGTTTGTTCGGATTTAAGGATAAACAGGTCGGTTTGACAGGAGAGGAACTATTAAAACGGGAAGTGGCCACGGAAGTTTTGCTTGATATTTTGTTTAGTCCGAGTTCCGATTTGTATCAAAAGCTGTATGACGCTGGATTGATTAATAGCGGGTTCGGGGCTGACTATTCAGGCGAACCCCAGTATGGCTTTTCCATGATTGGCGGTGACACAAAGGATCCGGATGCATTAGTATCCATGGTTGATACTGAATTAAAAAGTGTGCTAGCACAGGGGATTGATGAAGAAGCGTTTACGCTTTCGAAAAAGAAAAAAACCGGGGAGTTTCTGCGAGCGCTCAATTCTGTCGAATTTATTGCCAATTCTTTTACGAAATATCGATTCGGGGGCACTGATTTGTTCGCCCGCGCCGATATTCTTGAAGCGATGACGTTTGAAGATGTGAGTGCGCGATTGAAAGAGCATATTGATTTTAATCAATTCTCGGTGTCCATTGTAACTTCGCCTGAGCAGTAATGGATGTAGACGGGAGAGGGAGAGGTTGAAACAGCATAAGTATGCCTGCATAACCGGCGCAAGCCGAGGCATTGGAGCCGCTATTGCCTTGAAGCTTGCCAGGAACGGATATGATTTGACACTGCATTATCATGCTTCGGCACAGGAAGCGGAGCGACTGGCGGAGCAATGCCGATTGGAAGGGGTAATTGTATCACTTGCAAGGGCCGACCTGGCTGCTGCCGACGGAGCGGAGAGCTTGTACAGCCAATTGCCGCAGGCGCCGGACGTGCTTGTGCTTAGCGCAGGGGTGGATGCCTATGGCATGATTCAGGATGTAACTGCGGAAGAATGGGAGAAAATTATGAATATCCATGTACGGGCACCATTTTTCTGCACCCGGCTTGCGCTTTCTCATATGGTACGTCAGCGCTTTGGACGCATTATTACAGTATCGTCTATTTGGGGGATGACCGGCGCCAGTTATGAGGTATTATACTCAACCGCAAAAGGGGCGGTCATCTCCTTTACGAAGGCGCTGGCCAAGGAGGTAGCACCTTCTGGAATTACAGTAAATTGCATTGCACCCGGATTGATTCGTACCGATATGATGACGAATTCATTTAACGATGACGAACTACATGCAATAGTCGAAGATATTCCTGCCGGTCGTATGGGAACACCTGAGGAAATTGCTGCTTTGGCTGCGTTTCTTGTTAGTGATGAAGCTGGATATATCAATGGACAGATTATTAGCCCGAATGGGGCTTGGTACTGCTAACGAAGCAAAATAAGGACAGGTAGTGAACGGTTAGACATATATGCATAAAACGCCTCTGAGTGATGCATGTTAAACGTAGAAGGCAGAATGCCCTTCACATGATCATGAAGGAGGAATACGACATGTCAGTCCTGGAAAACTTTCAAGATTGGAAATCATTCTTAGCAAGCCGTGTAGCGCAGGCGGCGAGCAGCGGTATGGAGCAAGAAACGATGGAAAATATGGCATATCAAATCGGTAACTATCTATCCAATCATGTAGATCCTAAAAATGAACAGGAGCGCCTCCTGAAAGAGCTTTGGGATGCTGGTAACGAAGAACAACGCCAAGCTATGGCGGGTGCCATGGTTAATTTTGTACAGAACAAAAAACAGTAACCTTTTGTTCTTCCCCTCTTGCTTGGAGGGGATTTTTCCTTTTTTCGTGTTTTTTTATACAAACGCGTTTTTTATGTTGGAAGAATTTCATTTTTTAGTGTAGAATAGTGTCGTTATGGAAGAATCAAGCGGGGAAAGGGCGTTATACTCAAGATGGAAACAGAGAAGCAAGATTGGTATCTTGAATACGAAATTCATAAAAATCGGCCCGGACTATTGGGAGATGTCGCTTCCATCCTTGGAATGCTAGCCATTAACATCGTTACGATCAACGGAGTGGAATCCCTGAATGGAACGATTAATCGCCGCCGTGGCATGTTGATTCAAACTGATGATGCAAAGAAAATCGAATTATTGGGCAGTATATTAGAGAAAGTTGATAATATAACGCTGCGCAAGTTGCGCCAGCCTACAATACTAGATTTGCTTGCGGTGCGTCATGGCCGTTATATTGAACGGGATGCGGAAGACAAAAAAACCTTTCGTTTTGTGCGTGAAGAAATCGGGGTTTTGGTCGATTTTATGGCCGAAATCTTTAAGCGGGAAGGTAACCAGCTAATCGGTATTCGCGGAATGCCACGCGTCGGCAAGACTGAATCTACCGTCGCTGCCTGCGTATCCGCCAATAAGCGCTGGACATTCATTTCCTCTACACTGCTACGTCAAACTGTACGGAATCAGCTGACCGTAGAAGAAATGAACGGAAAGCAGCATGTATACCTGATTGACGGCATTGTTTCTACAATGCGCAGTACCGAGCGGCATGCCATGTTGATGCGAGAGATTTTGCGTATGCCATATACGAAAGTGATTGAGCACCCTGATATTTTTGTACGGGAGACGGAATATGATATAGCAGACTTTGACTATGTTATTGAGTTGCGTAACCATCCCGATGAAGAAATTACATACGAAAACGTAGAAACAGGATTCTCCGGATTTGACATTCCATGAATAAAACCGGAGAGGGCAGGAGGTGGATGATTTGTCTGAGCTCGCAGAAGTGTTACGAAAAGCCAGACAGGAGAAAGGAAAGTCGCTTGCTGAAATACAGGAGGTAACAAAAATACAACGACGTTACCTGGAAGCGATTGAGAACGGGAATTTTGAAGTGCTTCCCGGCCAATTTTATGTACGAGCTTTTATAAAAAGCTATGCGGAGGCCGTTGGATTAGATGCAGATGAGCTGATTAGCCAATATGCTTCCGAATTGCCAGAGCCTCCGAAGGTGGAAGAAGCGCCGCCACCGCTTAGACAGAATCGACAGGCAAGCAAGGAGAAAGGCGACGGAAGTAAATGGGTATCAAGAATTCTTCTGTACCTGTTTGCCATTCTTGTCATCGGAGTCGTATGGGCATCTATATACTATTTTTCAAAAAACAAGGAACAGCCTGTACCGCCAGTACCAAAAGAGAATGTATCAAAAGAACAGAAAAAAGATATTATTGTTCCACCGCCGGAAACTCCGGATACAAAACAGCAACCAGCCCAGCAACCGGCTCAGCAGCCTGCTGCCTCAGGCAAAGTTTCCCAGCTGCCGAAAACTGGCTCGACAATGAACTTTGAATTAACAGGAGCAGACAAAATTACAGTTAAAGTTACGGCTAAATCCGGCGACCATTGGATGGATATTACTGGTGAAAAAGGCACCATTGGTCAGCAAACGCTCAAAGAGGGGCAAAGCGTGACGTTCGAAGTGCCGCAGGACCAAGGCAATGAAGCGCTGCTGCGTATTGTACGGGCACGTGATGTAGAAGTCCTGGTGAATGGGCAGGCGATCGATACATCGACAGCGAAGCAGACAAGTGGTTCACAACGAATTAAGATTGTGCGTAAGTAAGTCCCTGGATTTTCAGGGGCTTTTCTTTTGACACCTTTTTTTCAGTATATTATACTGATAAGTGGAAAATTAGACACTTTTGTCTACTGGACGGAGGAAACAGAGTGGATAAGACAGCAACAGCAGAGAAAGTAGCGATCATAACGCTCGGGTGCGAGAAAAACGTCGTCGACTCAGATATTATGTCACAACTTATCGATGAACGAGGCTACATTCTCATAGATAATCCGCAGGAGGCCGATGTTGTAATCGTTAATACTTGCGGCTTTATTGATGCTGCGAAAGAGGAATCGGTGAATACAATTTTAGAAGTAGCTGATTTGAAAGAAAGCGGCAATCTCAAGTCTCTTATCGTAGCAGGATGCCTGACTCAGCGCTATAAAGAAGTGCTTATGGAGGAGATGCCGGAAATTGACGGCATTGTCGGAACTGGCGATTTTGATAAAATCAATCAGATTATCGAAGATTCATTGGCTGGCAAAAAACCGATTTTTGTTGGTAATCCGGCATTCTCTTATGAGAACGTTGCACGGCGTAAAGTAGAGAAAGGAACGTATTCTGCTTATATCAAAATTGCAGAAGGATGCGACAATAAGTGTACCTTCTGTATTATTCCCCAATTGCGCGGGGCCTTTCGTAGCCGTACAATTGAGTCAATTGTGGCCGAAGCGAAGGAGCTGGCGGCACAGGGCGTTAAAGAAGTCAACTTAATTGCTCAGGATTCGACCAACTATGGTTTCGATATTTACGGCGAGCGCGTGTTGCATAAGCTTTTGCATGAAGTATCCAAAGTGGAAGGTATCGAATGGATTCGCCTTCATTATGCGTACCCTGGATACTTTACGGACGAACTGATTGAAGAGTTTGCTTCTAATCCAAAAGTGTGTAAGTATGTGGACATGCCGCTGCAGCACAGCGAAGATCGTGTACTAAAACGTATGTTGCGTCCTGGGCGTCAGCGTGATACGCGTGAGCTTATTGCTAAAATTCGCGAAGCTGTACCGGATGTTGCGCTTCGGACTTCGATTATTGTCGGATTTCCCGGGGAGACGGAAGAAGAGTTCCAAAATCTTAAAGCATTTTTGCGCGAAGTCCAGTTTGATCGCCTCGGCGTATTCACCTATTCTCAAGAAGAGGATACCGCGGCGGCACGGTTAAACGATCAAATTCCGCAGGATGTGATTGAACGCCGTGCCAACGAGCTTATGGAGGTACAGCGTGAGGTTGCGAACGAACGTAACGGCCGATTCGTCGGAAAAGTGGTTCCGGTTCTTATTGAAGGCTACGATGGCAAAAATGATGTATACATCGGGCGTTCCCAATATGATGCAGGGGAAATTGACGGTGAAGTCTTCGTAACCGGATATAGGGGAGAATTAGGGCAGATTGTTTCCGTACACATTACTCATTCATACGATTTTGACCTTGCGGGGGAGGTTATGTAGTTGAACCTAGCCAACCGGATTACGCTGGCACGAATTTTCCTCGTGCCAGTGGTTATGATTTTTCTGCTCGTCCAGTTTGATAATCTCGGATCGTTTAAAGTCGGGGGCGTTCATATTACATATAGCGAATGTATTGCTGCAATCGTCTTCATTATTGCCGCCATAACAGACGGCCTAGATGGATATATTGCCCGTTCACGCAAGATGGTGACCAATTTGGGCAAATTTCTCGATCCGTTGGCAGATAAGCTACTTATCTCCGCTGTGTTGATTTCGCTTGTGGAGATGCAGCGCCTGGATGCCTGGGTAGCGGTAGTGATTATCAGTCGCGAGTTTGCTGTGACCGGATTACGTCTGGTAGCGGCTGCGGAAGGTCTGGTTATTGCCGCAAGCAAGCTGGGGAAATGGAAAACCGTGCTACAGATTGTAGCCGTTGCTGCATTAATCCTGCAGAATTTCCCGTTTGAAACATGGCACTTCCCTTTTGCAACAATTATGGTATGGGCTGCAGTCATTATGACCATTGTCTCCGGTGTAGAATACTTTCTGAAGAACAAAAAGGTCATTCCGCTTGCTTAGTGTTCATCCATCATATTTGGTGGGTGACTTATTTGGAAGGAGTTTGCTTATGAAAGCAGAGATTATTGCGGTGGGAACGGAACTGTTGCTTGGGCAAATCGCTAACACGAACGCACAGTTTCTTTCGCAAAAGCTTGCCGAAGTTGGTATTGGAGTGTATTACCATACTGTGGTGGGCGACAATGCGGATCGTCTCTATCGGCTAATCGAAGAAGCGTTTACGCGCTCGGACCTGATTATTTTCTCTGGAGGGCTCGGGCCTACGAAGGATGATTTGACGAAAGAAACGGTCGCCCGGGCGGTTCATCGGCCGCTTGTACACGATGAAACGGCATTGGATCACATTGTTGCTTACTTTGATCGTCGTGGTATTAAAATGACGGAAAATAATCGTAAGCAGGCATTAGTAGTTGAGGGAAGCAAGGTATTGCCGAATGATCATGGCATGGCACCTGGTATGGTTATCGAGCACAAAGGCAAATATCTTATGATGCTGCCTGGACCGCCGCGCGAGCTATATCCGATGTTTACCACATATGGCTTGCCGCACTTGCTCTCACTTATTAGTGATCAGTATGTTGTACACTCAAAAGTTCTGCGTTTCTTCGGTATTGGAGAGTCGGCGCTTGAAGAAGAATTAATGGACTTGATTGACGCACAATCCAATCCGACAATTGCACCGTTGGCGAAAGAAGGCGAAGTAACGCTGCGCCTTACTGCGAAAGCAAAACATATATCGGAAGCTGAAGAGATGATTCAGGTTATTGAGCAGAAGATTGAAGGGCGTGTGGGCGAATTTATTTATGGGTATGATGATGATTCGCTTGAATCTGTGCTGGTACGGGAATTGATTGGGCAGAAAAAGACAGTAGCGTTTGCTGAAAGCATTACTGGGGGATTGGTGAGCCATATGGTAACCTCTGTTCCGGGAAGCTCTGCAATGTTAAAAGGTTCCATTGTTTGTTATACGAATGATGTGAAGCACCATTTGCTGGCTGTTCCCAAGGATATATTGACACAGGCAGGTGCAGTGAGTGAGGAAACCGCCCATATACTGGCAGAGGAAGTTCGCCTGCGGCTTGGTAGTACATATGGTGTATCCATTACAGGTGAAGCCGGACCTGTTGCTTCAGAAGATAAGCCTGTAGGTCTGGTCTATATCGGAGTAGCGGATGGCACACAGACACAAGTTAAGACATTTCGCCTATCGGGACAGCGGAGCGCTATTCAGTCCCGTGCAGCAAAACATGCAATTTTTACGATGCTTGAACGAATAAAAAAAGGTGGTTTTTAAATGGCACATTTCTCTGATTTTGCTTTGCATAAAACAATCCAACAAGCCATTCATGATATGGGCTTCGAGGAGCCGTCACCGATTCAGGAACAATGTATTCCGAAAATTCTTGAAGGCGGTGACTTGGTTGGTCAGGCACAGACTGGAACAGGCAAAACGGCTGCGTTCGGTCTTCCGCTGATTGAAAAAATAACAAACCGTAATGTTGTACAAGCAATTGTGCTTACGCCGACACGTGAACTCGCGATTCAAGTGTCAGGTGAATTACGTAAAATAGCTAAATACAAACGTGTACGTACACTGCCTATATATGGCGGCCAGTCTATCGGCCACCAGATTCGTGCGTTAAAACAAGGTGTGCAGGTCGTTATTGGCACACCGGGCCGGGTGCTTGATCACCTGCGCCGCAAAACGCTTCGTCTTGATCAAGTGAGCATGCTGGTGCTTGATGAGGCAGACGAAATGCTTGACATGGGCTTTCAGGAAGACATCGAGGCTATTATCAAAGAAACGTCGACCGAACGTCAGACCCTTCTCTTCTCCGCAACGATGCCACAGGAAATTATGCGCCTGTCCCGTAAGTATATGAACAATCCAGAAACAGTCGCGATTAGCCGTAAGGAAGTAACTGCACCAACAATCGAGCAGGTATACTATAAAGTATTTGAACGTAGCAAGCTTGAAAGCTTGTGCCGAATCCTTGATAGCGAGGAAATTGAACTAGGTATCGTATTCTGCCGCACAAAACGTGGGGTGGACGAGCTAACCGAAGCACTGCAAGAGCGCGGCTATCTCGCAAGTGGGCTGCATGGAGATTTAAGTCAAGCTCAACGCGATAAAGTCATGCAATCGTTCCGCGACTCATCAATTGAATTACTTGTTGCTACTGATGTAGCTGCACGCGGTATCGATGTAGGTAATGTTTCTCACGTAGTGAACTATGATATCCCTCAGGATCCGGAAAGTTATGTGCACCGCATCGGTCGAACAGGGCGTGCCGGTCGTAAAGGAATCGCGATGACGCTTGTAACACCTCGTGAAATGAAACAATTGCGTACCATTGAGAAAATCTCTAAAACCTCCCTTGAGTCACGTAATGTTCCGTCCATTGAAGAAGTAATGGAACGCCAGCAGAGCATCTGGAAAGAGCAGTTGATTGCTTTGGTGGAAGGTGACGAAGACATGACGCCATTCCTGGAAGTGGTGACACAGCTTAAAGAAGAATATCCGCTGGAGAAAGTGACGGCTGCGGCTCTCTCGCTTGCATTTGCACCTTCTATTTCTTCTGCTGAGGAAGAAATGTATGACTTTGGTGATACAGGCGCATCCAAAGGCAAAGTTCGCTTCTTCATGAACATTGGCCGCAGTCTTGATGTACGTCCACCGGATTTAGTGAAAGAAATCTCCGAATTGGTTGGTACCTCCAGTAAGACGATTGGCCGTATCGATATTTTTGAGAATTTCACGTTTATTGAAGTAGACCAGGAGATTGCCCCGTTCGTATATGAATCGCTCCGGCATTCCCGCATTAAGGGAAAAAGGGTCAACATCGAGCCTGCCAAGCCGCGTTCTAAGCGTTAATTTATTGTAGACACGAAAAGAAGAGCCCTTCCGCTTTTTGAACAAGTGGAAGGGCTTTTTTGATGTCTGTATATCTGTATACAAGTAATGGATGTGCCAGTGATTATTTTTGTAAAGCGTATGCTTGTGAAGTAACAGCTGAGATCGCTTCGTATGTAATATCAATCAATTGTCCCAACTCTTCCATACTCATTGATAGAATGGGCATCAATACGATCACCGGGCCTAAGGGGCGAATAATCGCTCCATTCATGCGCGCGTGCAGAATAACTTGATGTTCCACCTGCATTTGCGCAGGAAATGTTTTTTTGCTTGCTTTGTCCTGTACGAGTTCAATGCCTATCATCATCCCTTGCTGCCGCACATCTCCTACATGAGGCAATTCACGGAACAGCAGAAGCTTTTGTGCAAGAAACTCAATTTTATTTGGTAGGGTGGCCAGCAGACCTTCACGTTCAATGAGTTCAATATTTTTGAGTGCTACTGCACAGGCGAGCTGGTTTCCTGTGTATGTATGACCATGGAAGAATGTGCGCAACTCCTCCGGTTCACCGAGGAAAGCTTCGAATATTTCCTCTGTAGTGAGCGTTGCGGCCAGCGGTAAATATCCGGCTGTAAGCCCTTTTGCTATACAGAGAAAATCCGGTTCGACTTGTTCCTGTTCACAAGCGAATAACGTGCCTGTTCGCCCGAAACCTACAGCTACTTCATCGGCAATCATCAATACATTATAGCGGGTACATAATTCGCGAACACCGCGCAGAAAGCCGGCTGGTGCAGTAATCATTCCCGCGGCTCCTTGTACGAGCGGTTCGATAATTAGGCCAGCCACTTCATCGTGCGACTCCATTAGTATTGCTTCGAGCGAATCAAGGCACATTGCTTTACATGCTTCTTCGTCGTTGTTCTCCGTCAAGCGGTACGTATACGGTGCGGGGGTTTCCAGCCGCTTAAAAAGGAGGGGATGGAAAATGTGATGGAACGTTTCCATGCCCCCTACGCTGACCGAACCGATCGTATCACCGTGATATGCTTCACGCAATGAAATGAATGTGTTTTTCTTTCCGGCGAAGCGTACCGGATCTTTCAGTTGCCAGTACTGATAAGCCATTTTTAAGGCGATTTCTACAGAGGTGGAACCGGAATCGGAATAAAAAACCTTCGTCAAGTTCGTTGGTGTGCTATCCACCAGTTTTTTGGCTAGCAGTACAGATGGAACATTAGCGGCTCCGAGCAATGTTGAGTGTGCGATTTTGCCTGCCTGTTCAGCAAGGGCCGCATTAAGTTCCGGATGATTGTGGCCGTGTATATTAACCCAGAGAGAAGAATAGCCGTCAAGATATTTTTTTCCCTCAATATCATACAGATAGCTTCCCTCGCCATGTTCGATAATTAGCGGCTTCTCCCGGCGGTACGCTTTCATTTGTGTAAAAGGGTGCCATACGTACTCTTTATCCCATGCTTCCAGATCGCGAATCGATACAGTCATTTTCATTCCTCCATACGTTTTATTTGCAAAAGTTCTGCTTCCGCCTGTTCTAAGCGTTCAAGGAGCAGCGCAAGGTTAATGTGTGTGCGTAATTCATCCAGCTGCATCCGAAGTGCTTCCGGTGCAGTATCAGTAATCTGCGGAAAAGAGCCGAGCACAGGCAGACCGGTTAACTCGCTTATCATACGCACATTGTCCCGTTCCATGCTGTTCGGCTGTTGTGGCATGTAGTTCACGATGAATCCGAGGATAGGGATACCGTGTGCTTGTGCGTATTTTACTGTTAACACCGTATGGTTGATTGTGCCGAGCCCAGGATGGGTAACAAGCAGCAGGGGAAGATGCAGATGTGTAATCAAATCGTCTGTCATATATATGCCCTGTTCGCTTTCGTATAGGGGAACAGCTAATCCCCCTGCCCCTTCGACGACTACAAAATCATGATTTTTACGTAAAATCTGAAGCTGGCGGGCAATACAGTCCGGATCAATGAATACTTTGGTTTGCTGTGCTGCCAGATGCGGCGACACGGCGGGTTCCATACAATAGGTGCAAAGCTCATCTTGTCCATACGGCAATGGATGAATGGATTGATAGAATGCTACATCTTCAGCAATAAGTGTGTCGCCCATGCGAATACCGCCGCTCTGTATCGGTTTGTAAGGAACCGCATCGTATTCGCATCTGGCAAGGAGTGCGGTCAAGCAAGCGGTAATCATCGTTTTACCGATGCCTGTATCCGTTCCCGTAACAAACAAAGCGTGTCCTTGTTTCATGCTTTTATCTCTCCTCGTAACCGATGTTTTAATGGGTAAATTTGTTTATGTACTTTTACCGCGATGACAGAAGCGATAAGACAGAGAACGATATCACCCGGTACAGCAAGCAGAAATCCGTACAGAAATGTTTGCCAGACTGTAAATGCTTTGCCGATAAGTACGTTCATTGCAACATATAGATATACGGTGCCCGCCCCGTATACAAGCAGCAAGCCGGTAAAATGAGCAATAACGAAATCGCTCCATGTCGGATTTTCTGTTCGTTCGATAAGCCGACCAATGGCATAGCTGGCTAGAACAAAGCCTACCAGATAGCCGAATGTGGGTTTTAGTACATAGCCGATGCCTCCACCTTCCGTAAATACGGGTACTCCTACAAGACCTACGATGAGGTAGACGAGTTGGCTTAGTGCGCCTACCCGACTGCCAAGCAGCGATCCTGCAAAGTAGACGAATAGGATTTGCAGCGTAAATGGAACAAAAGGGACCGGAACCTTAATAAAGGCACCAATTGCGGTAAGCGAAGCGAACATAGCGGCCAGAATTAGCCCGATAGTCGGTGCTGCCGTTTTTTGTTTCATCATCATTCCTCCTTTGTTCCAGAGTAAAAGGAATGAGGTTTTATTGTCAACTTTAAAATAGTTATGGTTGACAATTATGTGTAAAAAAATGTAAAATAAAAACAAAAGCGAATAAATGTTCGTAAAAAATGCTTGGCAAACGACAAAAAAAGAGGTACAATAAAATACGTCGAAGAGATACTTAAACAACAATGGTTGATTATGAATATAAATGAAGGGAGCGATGGCTTTGTCCGATCGCAAAGCTGCTTTAGATATGGCCCTGCGCCAAATCGAGAAACAATTTGGTAAGGGTTCCGTAATGAAACTGGGAGAAATGGCCGCGACACAGCAGGTATCTACTGTATCTAGCGGATCCATTGCGCTTGATATCGCACTTGGTATCGGAGGATACCCACGTGGACGGATTATCGAAATTTACGGTCCTGAATCTTCAGGTAAGACGACGGTAGCATTGCACGCAATTGCTGAAGTGCAAAAGACAGGAGGCACCGCTGCGTTTATTGATGCAGAGCATGCACTTGATCCGGTATATGCGGGGAAGCTTGGTGTTAATATTGACGAGCTGCTGTTATCCCAGCCTGATACGGGTGAACAAGCACTTGAAATTGCGGAAGCGCTGGTGCGCTCTGGTGCGATTGACATTATTGTTGTCGACTCGGTAGCTGCCCTTGTTCCAAAAGCAGAGATTGAAGGAGAGATGGGTGATTCGCACGTTGGTTTGCAGGCACGTTTGATGTCCCAAGCTTTACGAAAGCTTGCAGGCGCTATTAACAAATCTAAAACCATTGCTATTTTCATCAACCAGCTTCGCGAAAAGGTTGGCGTTATGTTCGGAAATCCGGAAACTACACCGGGCGGACGGGCACTGAAGTTTTACTCCAGCGTTCGGCTTGATGTGCGTCGCGTTGAGACGCTGAAGCAAGGAAATGACATGGTAGGAAATCGCACAAAGATTAAAGTCGTGAAGAATAAAGTGGCGCCTCCATTTAAAATTTCTGAAGTGGACATTATGTACGGTGAAGGTATTTCCCGCGAAGGAAGCCTGCTGGATATCGGTACAGAGCTTGATATCGTGAACAAGAGTGGTGCATGGTATTCTTATAACGAGGAGCGCCTTGGACAAGGCCGTGAGAACTCCAAGCAATTTCTTAAAGAAAACCCGGATATCGCGCACGCGATTGAATTGAAAATCCGTGAACATTACAATCTGGATCAGACAGTGTCTTTGCCACCGGCTGATCAGGATAACAAGGACGAAGAGTTTGTGCTGGATTTTGAATAAACGCCTTTCTGTCACGTGTTGATGATAAAGAAAGTTTGCCGGCTTATGACAAGGCTGGTGAACTTTCTTTTTTAATGGATAAGAAAGTAAATGCCATTGTAAAGAAGAAAAGCAGCATCTATTTTTTATCCTATATGGA
Source organism: Aneurinibacillus aneurinilyticus ATCC 12856 (assembly GCF_000466385.1). Taxonomy (GTDB): domain Bacteria; phylum Bacillota; class Bacilli; order Aneurinibacillales; family Aneurinibacillaceae; genus Aneurinibacillus; species Aneurinibacillus aneurinilyticus. The sequence goes on along the minus strand of NZ_KE952827.1, from coordinate 40,378 downwards.
GCGCATGAAACGACGGGTGAAGAAGACCGACAACGTTCGCAAGTTTTTTTATAATAGAATCAACCTTGATATGTATACGGGAGGGATGGCAGTTGGGTGAAGAAAATCGTAATCCGAGCATGATTACACGTTTGGAGCGCCAGAAAAAAAATAAGCATCGCATCAATGTATATCTTAATGGTGAGTATGCTTTCGCCATTCATGAAGACGTGCTAATTAAATATAGACTGAGTAAAGGGTGTGAACTTGATGAGGCGGATATGAAAGAATTGCTCGAAGCGGAAGAGAAAAACCGGGCGGTTCAATACGGGCTGAATTATATTAGTCACAGGCCGCGTACAGCAGAAGAAGTACGAAAATATTTGTTGGCAAAAGGTTTTCCAATTCTCGCTGCCGAGGAGGCCGTTACAGGATTTATTGAACGGAAATATATTGATGACAAGGAATATGCCCGTTTGTGGGTGGAAGAAAGGCTCCGACTAAAGCCACGAGGCAGACACTTGTTGCGTCAGGAGCTTCAGGCAAGGGGCATTGACCCAGATGATATTGAAGCCGCGCTTGCAGGGATCGAACAAGGGGATGAGGAGGCAGCCTGCCTAGTACTTGCACGTAAAAAATACGCACACCAGCATTTTGATTCTTTCCAGGGGATGCGGAATAAAGTGGGACCTTTTCTGCAACGAAAAGGTTTTTCGCATGATATCATCAAAAAAACGCTCGAAAAACTCAAAAATGATAAGCTGGATGAGGGAGTGTAATACGAATTGCCCATTCTTGACATTCCTGCGGTATGATGGCAAAATGGACTTGTATATTCTTTCTTTATCGTGGTCCTCTATCTTTTCGCTAGCCTCGATGAGAGTATACGAATAGGTTTTGCATAGGAGAGATCGAGTGTTCGATCTCGTTTTTTAACTAAACCTGATAGTTCTTAAAAAAAGGGAAAAAAGTGAAGAAAGACCTCAGATGCAAGGAGGTGACAGAAAGATGAACTTAGTACCTGTAATTCTCATTGCACTTGCATCTCTGGTGGTCGGAGCGGTAATTGGTTATTTTGTTCGTAAATCATTGGCCGAGGCGAAAATTTCAAGCGCGGAAGAAGCCGCACGTCAAATTGTAGACAAAGCTGAGAAAGAAGCGGAAGCACTAAAGAAAGAAAAAGTGCTTGAGGCGAAAGACGAAGTGCATAAGCTACGAACGGATGCCGAGAAGGAATTACGCGAGAGACGAAACGAGATTCAGCGCCTTGAGAAACGCGTACTGCAAAAAGAGGAATCGCTTGACCGGAAGACAGAAATGTACGAGCGTAAAGAAACAGAGCTTGAGCGCCGTGAGCAGGCAATTAATCAAATGTATGCGAAAACGGAAGAACTTATGCAAGCTCAAGTAACTGAATTGGAACGGATTTCGAGTCTGACACGCGAAGAGGCACGCGGTATTATTCTGCAGCAAGTAGAAGATGAAGCGCGCCATGAGGCTGCCATGCTGGCAAAAGACATCGAACAGCAGGCGAAGGAAGAAGCGGAGAAGAAAGCCCGCCACATTATTACTACGGCCATTCAACGCTGTGCCGCGGACCATGTGGCCGAAACGACCGTATCTGTTGTTTCGTTGCCGAATGACGAAATGAAAGGACGGATTATTGGTCGTGAAGGTCGTAATATCCGTGCTCTGGAGACACTTACTGGTATCGATTTAATTATTGATGATACTCCAGAAGCCGTCATTTTATCCGGTTTTGATCCCGTTCGTCGTGAAATCGCACGAACCGCACTGGAGAAGCTTGTGGCAGATGGTCGTATCCATCCTGCGCGCATTGAAGAAATGGTTGAGAAAGCGCGTCGTGAAGTGGATGAACGCATCCGTGAATATGGCGAGCAGGCTACGTTTGAGACAGGAATTCATGGACTGCATCCCGATCTCATCAAAATTCTTGGTCGCTTGAAGTACCGTACGAGTTACGGACAAAACGTGCTGAAGCATTCTATTGAAGTATCGCATCTATGCGGATTAATGGCCGCAGAGTTGGGCGAAGATCAGATGCTTGCAAAACGTGCAGGTCTTTTGCATGATATCGGCAAGGCGATCGACCATGAAGTTGAAGGCTCACATGTTGAAATTGGGGTAGAATTAGCGAAAAAATATAAAGAGCATCCAATTGTTATCAACGGAATTGCCTCACATCATGGAGACTGTGAACCAACATCGGTTATCGCAATGCTGGTGGCTGCAGCTGATGCATTATCCGCTGCACGTCCAGGAGCGCGCCGTGAAACGTTGGAAACGTACATCCGCCGTCTGGAAAAACTGGAGGAGATCTCCGAATCATTCGATGGCGTTGAGAAATCGTACGCAATCCAGGCAGGTCGTGAAATCCGGATTATGGTGAAGCCGGACCAAGTTGATGATTTGGAAGCGCATCGCCTGGCACGCGATATTACGAAGAAAATCGAAAGCGAGCTCGACTACCCGGGACATATTAAAGTCACCGTTATACGAGAGACGCGGGCAGTTGAATATGCAAAATAAAACACAAAAGCTTCTCCGAGTGATCGGCAGAAGCTTTTGTTTGCTTTGAATGAGAAAGGAGCTAGGCATATGAGACTTTTATTTATTGGTGACGTGGTGGGATCACCTGGTCGGGACATGCTTAAGGAAATGCTGCCACGCCTTAAGAAGAAGTACAATCCACATGTTACAGTAGTGAACGGAGAAAATGCAGCATCTGGACGGGGAATTACCCAAAAAATTGCGAATGAGTTTTTCGAGTGGGGTGCAGGGGCGATCACCCTCGGCAACCATTCATTTGATAACAAAGAAGTGTTTGACTTTATTGATAATGAACCTCGTATGGTGCGTCCCGCAAATTTTCCTGAAGGAACACCGGGAAGAGGATATACGTTCGTAAAGGCAACGCTTGGTGGTGAGTTAGCTGTTATTAACCTGCAAGGACGAACATTTTTACCTCCGTCGGATTGCCCGTTTCGCACGGTAGAAAAAATTGTTGAACAGGTAAAGAAACGTACGCCATATATCTTTGTTGATATGCATGCGGAAGCAACCTCGGAGAAGCAGGCTATGGGATGGTTTCTTAATGGAAAAGTGAGTGCCGTGGTTGGCACCCATACGCATGTACAGACCGCAGATGAGCGAATTCTGCCCGGTGGAACAGCCTACTTATCAGATGTCGGTATGGTCGGTCCGCGCGATAGTATTCTAGGAATGGATCGTGAAGCGGTTTTGAAAAAATTTTTAACCGGATTGCCTGTTCGTTTCGAAGTTGCCATGCTTAAACCGCAATTAAACGGGGTAATAATTGATATGGAAAAAAACACCGGACGTGCCAACTCTATTCAGCGCATTATTATTGATGAAGATCATCCATTCATGGAGTAATTATTTTAGAATTTCCAGCCCGTTTTTCTGTTAAAATTCCATTGAACAGGAATGAATTGTACCTTCGCCGAATAGAGTAATTGTGGTAATTATCAATCTATCTAAGGAGGTACTTGAGATGGAGGTATTAAAGGTTTCAGCAAAATCCAATCCCAATTCTGTCGCTGGTGCCCTGGCCGGCGTTCTGAGGGAACGCGGCGCAGCTGAGCTTCAAGCCATCGGTGCGGGCGCACTTAACCAAGCAATTAAAGCAGTAGCGATTGCACGAGGGTTCGTAGCACCTAGTGGTGTTGATCTTATTTGTATCCCTGCCTTCACGGATATTCTTATTGAGGGCGAAGAACGAACTGCAATTAAGTTGATTGTTGAACCTCGATAATTGAAGAGCCACATTGAACTTTCATCAGCTGTGCCTGTTTATTCCTTGCGAATAAGCAGGCTTTTTTTCTGCGTTTTTTTCGGACATGTCGAGGAGCGGTAATTTTATTTAAGAAATGTTGGGTGAAGGGTTGCTTTTTATAGTAGAGAGGACTACAATGAATAAAGTTTGAAGTACACAATTTGTTCATATTTTTTAAATAGATACATATATAGTAGGTGACCTGACAAATGGAAGAGGGCTCAAAACTGTGGTGTATCTGTTTAAGAAATGGTACACTTTTCAGCTGAAAAGAACGAGCAATCTATCGTCTTTGAAGGGGTGGAGTTCATGATTAGTCAACTTTCCTGGAAAGTTGGAGGACAGCAAGGTGAAGGGATTGACAGTACGGGCGAGATTTTCGCGATTGCGTTGAATCGCCTCGGGTATTACTTGTATGGTTATCGCCATTTTTCTTCCCGTATTAAAGGTGGGCATACGAATAATAAGATTCGTGTAAGCACAAAGCCGCTGGGCGGAATTTCGGACAACCTCGATATTCTTGTGGCATTTGACCAAGAGACAATCGATGTGAACAGCCCGGAGCTTCGTAAAGGCGGCGTTATCATTGGAGATGCCAAGTTCAATCCGAAAGCACCTGAGGGAGCGGACGTTCGTCTATTCTCTGTACCTTTTACTGAGATTGCCGAGGAACTCGGAACGTCTCTTATGAAAAACATGGTAGCGATTGGTGCTTCCAGTGCTCTTTTAGGCCTGCCGGCTGAATCCTTCGCAGAAGTGGTGGAAGAGCTGTTTGGTAAGAAAGGCCAAAAAGTGGTTGAGAAAAATATGGAGGCAATCGCACGCGGTGCCGAGTATGTAAATAAAGAAGCAGGCGGTCCGATTGAAGACTTGCGTTTAGAAGCCGCAGATGGCAAGAAACGCATGTTCATGATCGGAAACGATGCTATCGCAATGGGAGCACTTGCCGCAGGTTGCCGCTTCATGCCGGCTTATCCTATTACTCCGGCTTCCGAAGTAATGGAATATCTGGTTAAGAAGCTGCCTGAATTCGGTGGCACCGTGATTCAGACCGAGGATGAAATTGCTGCTGTAACGATGGCTATTGGTGCCAACTATGGTGGCGTTCGTACATTGACTGCTTCGGCAGGTCCTGGTCTTTCTCTGATGGCTGAAGCGATTGGGCTTGCGGGTATTACAGAAACACCGCTCGTTGTTGTTAATACACAGCGTGGTGGTCCGTCCACGGGGATGCCGACAAAACAAGAGCAATCTGACGTAAACGCAATGATTTATAATACACATGGTGAAATTCCGAAAGTGGTACTGGCACCAAGTACGGCAGAAGAAGCATTTTATGATGCAGTAGAAGCATTCAATATTGCGGAAGAGTACCAAGTCCCTGTCATCTTGTTGACAGACTTACAGCTATCTCTTGGTAAGCAAACAGTAGAACCGCTTGATCAGAGCCGCGTAGAAATCCGCCGCGGTAAATATATGGGCGGACAGGAGCTTCCAGAAACTGAAGGCGAAATGTTTAAGCGCTATGAAGTAACGGAAGATGGCATCTCGCCACGTGTTATTCCGGGACAAAAACATGGAATTCATCACGTGACAGGCGTTGAGCATACAGATACGGGACGTCCAACAGAGGACCCGGTTATCCGCGTGAAACAAATGGATAAGCGTCTGCGTAAGCTTGATAATTTGAAAGTGGATACGCCGGTATACAAAGATGCTCCGCATGAAGAAGCGGATCTGCTTGTTGTAGCTATGGGCGGTATTCGTGGTGCGATTTCTGAAGCAAAAGAGCGTCTTGCTGCTGAAGGCGTGAAAGTAAATCAGGCTCATGTTCGTTTGATTCATCCATTCCCTGCAGACGAAATGAAGGAACTGATGGAAAAAGCGAAAAAAGTAGTCGTTATCGAGCACAATGCAACAGGTCAATTGACGGACCAGCTCAAACTGCACGTAGGAATGGCCGAGAAAATCAACAGTGTTCTGAAATATGATGGTAATCCATTCCTCCCTGGCGAAATCTACAATAAATGCAAGGAGCTGTTGTAAGATGGCAACATTTAAGGATTTCCGCAATAGTGTTAAACCAAACTGGTGTCCAGGATGCGGCGACTTCTCTGTACAGGCAGCGATTCAGCGCGCCGCAGCAAGCGTAGGGCTTGAACCTGAAAATCTCGCCGTTGTCTCCGGTATTGGATGTTCCGGTCGTATCTCCGGTTACATTAATGCATATGGTGTACACGGTATTCACGGACGTTCGCTTCCGATTGCGCAAGGTCTGAAAATGGCAAACCGTGAACTAACAGTTATCGCATCTGGCGGTGACGGAGACGGTTTTGCAATTGGCATGAGTCATACCATCCATGCGATTCGTCGCAACATGGATATCACATATATTGTTATGGACAACCAAATTTACGGCCTGACAAAAGGGCAAACATCTCCGCGTTCGGCTGAAGGCTTTGTAACAAAGTCTACACCGAAAGGTTCCATTGAACCGTCCATGAAGCCGCTTGAGCTGGCGCTTGCAGCTGGTGCAACTTTCGTGGCGCAGACGATGTCCAGCGATTTGAAAGGCATGACCAGCCTAATCGAGCAAGGTCTGAAACATAAAGGATTCTCGCTTATCAACGTATTCAGCCCGTGCGTTACATTTAACAAAGTAAATACGTACGACTGGTTCAAAGAGCATGTGAAGAATCTGAGCGATGTGGAAGGCTATGATGCGCATGACCGCATTGCGGCAATGCGTGTGCTGATGGAAACAGATGGTCTGGTGAACGGTCTGATTTACCAGAACAAAGACCGTGATTCATATGAAAGCATGGTTGCTGGCTTCAAAGAGGAAGGACTTGTAAAACAAGACCTGACAATCGAAGAAGCGAAATTCCAACAGCTTATGGCTGAATTTATGTAAGCAAACAATAGATACACCGATTGCTGTATGGCAATCGGTGTTTTTTTGTGGGCCAACTTTCTGCTATTATATTTATATGTACGAAAACCGACCGAAAGGAAGGAAAAGATATGAAGCTTACTGTGTTGGGGCACCAATCACCGACTCCAGGTCCGGGAGGTGCAACCCCCGGCTATTTATTGGAAACCGCGCAAGGCAAGATTTTAATTGATTGTGGTAGCGGTGTTTATGCTCAGATGATGAAACACATTCATATCGAGGAGCTAACGGCTGTTGTATTGTCGCATTATCATCATGACCATATTTGCGACATGCCGATTCTACAGTATGGTGTTATGATGGCCGAAATTTTTAGAAAACGAAGCGGGACGATGCCAATATTTGGGCCAGCAGAACCGCAAGACTGGGCTAAAAAAATGAATTATCAAAAGTATACTCAACTTCGTACAGTTAAAGAAAAAGATACGCTAACGATTGCAGGCGTTGAATTTTCTTTCCTGCGGACGGACCATCCTCTGCTTTGCTATGCGATGAAAATTACAGATGGCAAGAGAACGATCGTATACGGAGCCGATACAGGACCGGAAACGAATTGGTATGGATTTGCAGACGGATGTGATTTATTTATCTGCGAAGCCACATTCATTGAAGCGTATTTACCTAAGGGGAAGCGTGGTCATTTGTCAGCTCGGGAAGCAGCACAAACAGCACAGCGCCTCGGAGTTAAGCAGCTCTTGATTACTCATCTGTCACCAGATATTGATCGCACTGCTTATGAAAAAGAAGCGGCTACTGGTGGATTTACCGGAACCTGGCAGCTTGCAGACATTGGACAGGTAATTGAGCTATGAGTACCGGACATACACATAAAACCGCTCGATTGCCACGCATAACAGAGATGGCACACCAATTATTAGCAGAGAGAGTAAAAGCAGGCGACACGGTCATTGATGCAACCGCCGGCAATGGGTACGATACATTATTTCTTGCAGAGCTGGTCGGCGATACAGGACGGGTGCACGCCTATGATGTGCAGAATTCGGCGATCCAGGCTACAGAATCACGTCTAAGCTCCGCTGGATATAGCGATCGGGTGGAACTGCATCATGCTTCCCATACAGCTATTGCCGAAAGCGATGAGCCGATTCAGGCTGCGATTTTCAACTTGGGATATTTGCCCGGATCAGATAAACACATTATTACACAAGCCGATTCTACACTTGAAGCTGTTCAGGCCGCACTTTCACGCCTTATATCAGGCGGCATGGTTTTGCTTGTTGTTTATGTAGGGCATGCGGGGGGAGAACAAGAAGCGGAGGCATTAGAATGCTATATGCGAACGCTTTCTACCCGTGATTATCTTGTGCTGAAATATGAATACATCAATCCAGATAACCGTCCACCTTATATTTTGGCTGTCGAGAAAAAATAATACATAGCAAAGGGGGGTACGTATGTGCGTGCCCCCCATTTATTTTATGCCCGGTTTCCTGGTAGACCCGCTTTCTGCTGAAAAGGTACTTTGATGTTTTTAAAGCCGGCATTATGTGGAGTTGATTGGTGAGCTTGCGTATGTGCTTCCCGGGCGCGCGGTTTTCCGGGTGGCTTATACAACTCCGTAGAAAATTCGGCACGAGCAAAGTCCCGTTTGTTGCGGAAAATGTCATGGTTATTTGGCATCATGGTCACCTCCAGGTTTTTTCGGGGCGTATATGTAGTATATCCGCCTGAAGAAGCCGCATGGGTGTTAATATTTTCATTGCTTAGCCAATAAGCGGCATGGGCAAAACATATATCGAATTTTTAACTTTGATTTTTATTTGTATTTTTTTTGGTTGAAACATTTCAAATAACTGGGTATAATTGCCTAGTAACATATTATTGGGATACATAGGCATTATGGAAACATAGTGGGAATCTAAGGCTCAAGGAGGAAAGAAGATGAGCAAACGCATTTTGATAGTAGATGACGCATCTTTTATGCGAATGATGATTAAAGGCTTTTTGACAAAGCATGGATATACGGTGGCAGATGAAGCAGCCAACGGTGCAGAAGCAGTAGAGAAGTACAAGCAGGTTTCCCCTGATCTTGTTACGATGGATATTACTATGCCTGAGATGGACGGTATCGAAGCGGTAAAGGCGATTCGCCAGATGGACCCGAGTGCAAAAATTATTATGTGTTCGGCTATGGGACAGCAGAACATGGTTGTACAGGCGATTCAGGCTGGTGCCCGTGATTTTATCGTTAAACCGTTTCAGGAAGAGCGGGTAATTGAAGCCATCAAAAAAGTTCTTGCGTAACAATATAAGGTAGGGAGATGGGGAGGTATGCAGGCAAATCAGATCAATGCGATTTTGTCCGGTACGCGTGGCGTATTGGAAAATCATCTGGGCATGCAGGTGATGCCGGGCAAGCCATCGATGCAGATGAACCCGATATTTTCCGGGCAAGTGTCTGTCATTGTAGGTATGACAGGAACGCTGAAGGTAGATTTAATTCTTGGTATGACACAGAAATCGGTTTGTGCCATTATCGGCAAAATGTTTGGCGGTATGGAAGTACAGGAAATCGATGACATGGGCTGGAGCGCATTTTCCGAATTTGGGAATTGGGTCGGAGCAGCTTGCTGTACGGAATTAATAAATAGCGGATATGAGGTGAACATCACTCCGCCGATTATTAATGAAGGTGAAAGCAAATTTCGTTCCGTACATAGGTTTATCAGTATTCCGTTTCAAGTGGAAGAGAATGAAATTATGGTGCATATCAGTGCACAGCAAGCATAGAAAACGAGCCGCCGGTCAGGCGGCTTTTTTGGCATGGTGTATGATGTATTTGCGAATGGAATATATAGTATTAAAATACTGCGTATAATTAAAATAAAATTAATAAGCCTTCCTTTTTTTACAACACCATTTTATATTATACTTAATGGTTTGTTGACTTTTCCTTTGTTTTTAAAGCTACAGTTTTGTATAATTCTTATCGTATTATACTATTATTTTTCAGGAGGTTTGTATGACACAAGGAGTAAAAAATAACGCATCTTCTTCCGTGGACTTAAAATCCGCTCCGAAGAAGGAGAAGGACTATAGTCAATACTTCGTTGGTACGGCACCAAGCATGAAAGACGCCAAGAAGCGAACGAAAAACGGCATCGCATACAATGAGTTTGAAGGCATAGCTGATGATTTGCGCGAACTGGGTAAAGGTCGTACGTTCCTGATTCGAACATATGGTTGTCAGGCGAATGAACATGATACCGAAACGATTACCGGTTTGTTGCAAGCGATGAGCTTTGAGGCAACAGAAGATGAGAGAGAAGCAGATGTTATTTTGTTCAATACATGTGCCATTCGTGAAAATGCAGAGGACAAAGTGTTCGGCGAGCTAGGCCGCCTGAAGCATCTCAAAAAAGAAAAACCGGAACTCATTCTTGGGGTATGCGGCTGCATGTCGCAAGAAGAGGCGGTTGTTAACCGTATTCTTAAGAGCTACCAGCATGTCGATTTGATTTTTGGTACGCATAACATTCATCGTTTGCCTGTATTAGTGCGGGATGCGTTCTTCAATAAAGAAATGGTTGTTGAAGTATGGTCGAAAGAGGGCGACGTGGTTGAGAATGTGCCGAAAGTACGAAAAGAAGGGCTGCGTGCATGGGTAAACATTATGTATGGCTGCGATAAGTTCTGTACGTACTGTATTGTACCGTATACACGTGGTAAAGAGCGGAGCCGTCGTCCGGAGGATGTTATCGCTGAGGTGCGTGATTTGGCACGTCAAGGATATAAAGAGATTTTCTTACTTGGTCAAAATGTTAATGCATACGGTAAGGATTTTATAGATATAGAGTACGGCTTTGGTGATTTGATGGATGAAATCCAGAAAATTGATGTGCCGCGTATCCGCTTTACGACGAGCCATCCACGCGACTTTGATGATCGCTTGATTGAAGTGCTTGCAAAGAAAGGAAACCTTGTTGAGCATATCCATCTTCCGGTGCAATCGGGAAGCAGCGAGGTTCTTAAGAAAATGGCACGTAAGTATACACGTGAACACTATCTTGAATTAGTGAGCAAGATCAAGAAAGCGATTCCTGATGTTGTGTTGACTACGGACATTATCGTAGGTTTCCCGGGTGAGACAGAGGAGCAATTCCAGGAAACGCTGTCGCTTGTAGAAGAAGTGGGCTTTGATTCCGCTTATACGTTCATCTATTCACTACGTCACGGTACACCGGCTGCCAGCATGGAAGACAATGTGACCGAGCAAGAGAAAAAGGACCGTCTGCAGAGATTGATTGCATTGGTGAATCGCTTGGGACGTGAAAAGAATGAAGCGTTACGCGGGCAAGTGCTTGAGTTATTGGTAGAGGGACCAAGCAAAAATAATCCAGAGATGATGACCGGACGCACACGAACGAACAAAATTGTGCATTTTAAAGGTTCGGAGGACTGTGTTGGCCAACTGATTCATGTTAAAATAATAGAGCCGCAAACGTGGACATTATATGGTGAAGTGGTAGCCAAAGTAGAGGTGTAATGCTGATGGAAGAGAAGCAGGAACGTACATTTGATTATTCGTCCATTATGGGGCAGGCAAAAGAACTGGCCACGCTAATCGCGAACTCAGAAGAAGTAGAGCGTTTTAAGCAGGCCGAGAAAAAAATCAGCGCCAATGCCCGGGTGCAAGGATTAATCGCTAAAATTAAACAAAAGCAGAAACAAATTGTTAAACTAGAGCACAGTCGCCGTTATGAGGAAATTCCGGTGCTTGAACAGGAAATCGACACGCTGCAGGACGAACTCGATTCGATTCCAATTGTGCTTGAGTTCAAACAGACGCAGCAGGATATTAATGAATTGCTGCAGATTGTTACAAGTGTTATCGCCAATAAAGTATCCGAGAATATTATTGTCTCTACCGGTGGTGATCCGCTATACAATGAGACGGGATATCCGAAGGCAAAGCCTGAAGGTGTGAATGGCTGCGGAAGCAGTGGTTGCGGCCATTAAACTGAACCGGGCGAAAAGGTCACAATAGAAAAATAAAAAAGATAAAAACTAAGAAGACGGGAACGTTTGTTTCTCGTCTTTTTTTATGGATTAAGAAAGTTTTTGTTTGAAAGCAAGCAAGTTCCCTTGCAATGCTTATACTTTATACCCAAGCACCCCGGGCGCTTGCCCTGCATATTTATGGATTATCAGTTGTGGTGCTGATCAGGGCGATATAGGCGGCTTGTAGCACTTTGTGTTGCACCCGTGATGATTGCCCTGCATACAAATGTAGGGAAACGTTGTATGGAGGAGGTAACAACATGTCGAGTACAAATAAAGAGAAGCAGGCTCGGGAAATCGTCACCAAAGCCGTTTGTGGCCGAGGACGCAAGTTTTCCGAAGCCACCCATACCGTTACCCCATCCCACAAAACGGTCACTATCCTGGGAGCTTGGGTAATTAACCACACATACCGGGCTGACAAGGTAGGCGAGACAGTCGAGGTGAGTGGAACGTACGAAATCAACATTTGGTATTCCTACAACAACAACACAGATATGAACGTATCCTAATTGCAAGAAGAACTGCAAAAAATAAGTACAGGCGGCAGAAATGCGTACAAGATATTTTACTGCGTCCTGCTTCATACAGATAGTATCGGGTGATGCTCATGATTCGAATTCTTACCGTCGAATATGGCAAGGAGCCGATCTCAGCATACTTCATTGAACAGATTATTCTTTTCCATAAAGAAAAATACGGAGATGATGTCGAAGTAGAAATAATTGAACCGTCGGAATGACGGTCTTTTTTACATTCGGATTAAAGGGTGATGAGATGATACCTGTTGCCATCTATGCGAGGGTTTCCACTGATCAGCAGGGAGACTCCATTGACCACCAAATTTCATTAATGAAAGATTATATGTGCCGAAACTTTACGACAGATTATTATACCGATGCAAAGCTTGTATATATAGATGAAGGTTATAGCGGATACTATACGACAATATTGGAACGACCGGCAATGAAGCGACTTCTTGAGGATGCTAAAAAGGGAATTTTTAAAGTAGTTCTGTTTAAAGAGATTACACGTATGGGACGCGATGAAGAAGAGAACCTGAAAATCGTAAGGATTCTCGAAGCGTCTGGAGTTAGAATCCGATCAAATGATGGGTACGATTCAAAAAGAGCTGAATCCAAGCTTTTATTCAAGATTAGCAACTTCATGGCCGAAATAGAGTCTGAGCGCATTAGCAGTAGGGTATCGGCCGGATTTCGCGAAAAAGCGCGTTCCGGAAAGTGGCCGGCTTCTAAAATTCCGTTTGGGTATCGGCGCGATTGTGAAACACATCGATTGGAGATCGATGATATTCAGGCAGAAGTGATACGCTTAATTTTTCATTGGTATGTGCATGAGCGGATAGGTACATTAGCCATAGCGAATCGATTAAATGAAAAAGGCTACAAAACAGTTAACAACAATCCGTTTCAGCAGGCTACGATTCGGAGAATACTGGAAAATAGAGCCTATGTAGGTGACGTGGTGTATGGAACGAGACGTGCAAAGCTGGAGCGGGTCTATGATGCAAATCAAAATCTAATCAAAAAAAATAGAAAGTATATTGAAACGGGAAATCCAATCGTCGCAAAAGATGCACATCCAGCAATTATTAAGCGAAGCTTATTTTTACAAGCGCAAGAGATTATGAGGGAAAGACAGGAAAAAGTAGGGAAAACCTCGAATCGGGCCAAATATCCGTTGTCCGGTATTTTATATTGTGCCAGGTGCGGTGCGGGAATGGTATCTATTCGTTCCACAAAGCCTGACAATGAGAACTACCATTACCGTTATTACAAATGCGGCCGCAATCATAAATATGGAAAATCTGCCTGTGTACATGACCCGGTTCCGGCGAAAGCATTGGAGAAGGAGCTTTTTGAATTGCTGATGAATGAAATTAAGAAATCTCCAAAACGGTTTTTGATTTCGCGTAATCAGATAAAAATCACTACACTTACGGAAAAATTACAGTTATTAGTGGAACAAAAAAGAAAGCTGCAGAAGAAGCAGGTACATGCCGCTACAAACAGTGATGTGCTTGAGCAAGACGTGCTACGTGAGGTTCTATCTGTACTAAAAAATCAAATTCAAGCGATAGAGCAGCAGGTAATAGCTGTTCATAAGCAAATTGAAGAGAGCAAGAAAACAGGATCAAAGAAATACACGCTAGAAGAAGTGCTGGATAAGCGCCATAAAATTACGATGGATGACATTCAGCATCTGCGTGCTTTGTTCCATAAGCTGATTGAACGAATTGATATATATGATAAAACAACGATTACGAGTATAAAATTTACGTTTGATTTGTATAACTAAGCAAAAGGCAGGTTTGCGCCTGCTTTTTATTCCTTTTTGAATAATGTATGTTTCTTTGCATAGTTTTTTGCTGCCAATTACCCTGCTTAACATTTTTGTATTATGAATTTTGGCTTGTATATTTTGTTATAAACCGATAGGGAAGGACATAAAGAACTAGGTATAAAAGAACCTTTCTCTTTAAGTTGGTTGTTTTCAATATTAATATATTGCGTTTATTTGGCATTGAGTTTGCAACTGTAAAAATCTACATTATATAACTAAAGAGCGGAGCTATCTTTCGCCAAGGTATGAATAATCTGACGGAAAAGGTGTGTGAAATATGTGGGGTTACGGGGGAAAATTTCGCTGCTTTCTACTGTGCTTGTCGTTCTTGTAGTAGGAATTAGTGCCTTTTTTTCTTACCGAGGTGTTATGGAAGCTGTAGAGCAGACAGTAGCAGAGAACAGTATACAAATTGCTGAAAACGCAGTAAAGTATGTGGACGTGCAGGCATATAAACGATTCCTTGCCAACCCGGTAGAAAATGAAGACTATTGGAATATACGAAATACATTAAACGATGTACGGGAAAAAATCGGTGCCTTGTATGTTTGTACGATAGCGCTGGGCAAGAATGAATTAAATATTATGATTGATGGACAGCCCAAAGGATCGGACGTTACTTCCCCGATTGGAGAATCGACTGAAGTGCTGAGCTATGCAGAGGCGTCACAAATATTTCAAGGAAAAAAAATAGGAAGCAGTATTGTTCGAGATGAAAAGTACGGTGATTATTTACCGGCTATCGTCCCAATTAAAGATGAGACCGGACAGGTTATCGGCTTGTTAGAGGTTGATGTAAGCGCTCCATTTGTTACGAGTCTTATTAAAGAAGTGATTTCTTCTGCCCTCCCGGCTTTTTTGATGACAAGCATACTGTTGATTGTTGGTTCTATTGTTCTGTTTGCGTTCTTCTTGCGCAAAAGTTTACGTCCGCTTCGTGTTGTAACAGAGACAGCCGAAAAAATTGCGGCCGGTGATTTTTCGATTCAAATTGAAAAAGAGGGCGTATTCAAGAAACGCAATGATGAAGTAGGCAAATTGGCGCATTCGTTTCAAGTAATGGAAGATACACTGGCAAGCTTTCTGCGTCAAGTACAGCAAATGGTTGATCATGTGGCTGCTGCGGCAGAACACCTGTCGCAAGCGACTGAACAGTCGGAGCATACATCCACACGTGTTGCCCAGACTATTCAGGAAGTGGCGGAAGGAAGCAACAGGCAGAGCGATCAGGCTGAAGAGATTGTTCGAATGATGGGAAAGGCAAGCGAATTTGTTGCTTCCGGTAAAGAACAGGCCGAACGCAATATGAAAAACGCATTAGCTGCGGTTACCATTTCAAATGAAGGGCAGCAGGCGATTCAGCAAGCGATAGAATATCTTCCTGCTATTTCGGAGGCTGTAGAAAAAGCTTGTAAAACAATGGAACAGCTTGTACACCGTTCCGTCGAAATCAGTAATATTATTACTGTTATTACGGACATCTCCAGCCAGACGAATTTACTGGCGTTAAATGCAACCATTGAGGCATCCCGTGCTGGCGAACATGGCCGCGGATTCGCTGTCGTAGCCAATGAAGTGCGGAAATTGGCAGAACAGACAAACACAGCAGCGGGAATGATTACAACACTTGCACAGGCTATACAGCAGGAAACTGAAGTAACCATGCGTTCTATGCGGCATAGCCAGCAGGCTGTCGGGCAACAGGTGCAAATGATTCGTCAGGGTGGGGAGTCACTGGATGCGATTGTCGAGCATGTTCGGGTAACGGAGATAGACTCACGGAACATGAAGGAAATGCTGGAGAATATGAACGGAACGGTAGAGAATGTACTGCAGGGAATCCAGAAGATTGCGACCATCATTCAGGAAGCTTCATCCGCATCACAGGAAGTAGCGGCCGCAGCGGAAGAGCAGTTGGCTACCGTACAGGAAATCGCTGCGAGTGCATGCGAAATGGCAGACTTGTCCAAAAACCTGCATGAAGAGCTTCGTAAGTTTACTCTCTAGGCGCGATTTAATATAAAGCCTGGCTTAGTATCCTGTTATGGGAAACAGGGTGGACGGTCAGGCTTTTTGTTTTTGTTCAAGCACGAGTGAAGATGTCCGCGAGCTTATCTTATACAATTAGAATAACAACACAGAGACCACCGTGTTGAAGGATACCGCTAAGTTTGTCGAAGTCGTTCCCCTTTCCTACTATGACCCGAATTTGCGTGGAGATGTGGAAGTAACGGCGCGTGTAACGCAGGAACCAAACTGTGTGGAAGCCAAGATAAGACCTGGTGGTGGAATCGTAGTTACGGTAGAACGTGAATACACGGTGGAAATCGTCGGAGAGACGAAGCTGTGCGTCTGGGTTTGCGATATTTGCGATGACGGGGAAAAAGACGATGTCTTTACCGACGACTTTGAGGAGCTGGATGATTTCGCAGACCTTGATCCAGACTCCTTCCTGGATTAACGGCACATGCAAAACGATAACCGTGGGAGGGGAACATCCTCCCTTTTTCTTTTTGGGCTATTTTACAGGAAAGGAAGCTGAAGTATGACTTGTTTTCTGCTGTACAGTCAGGCGAATGTTCCCGATGCACCCTTGCTTGATCTATGGTTGGGAAAATATGGACCTTTTGTAACTGAACAGCCGGATTTCGTGGTGCAATGGGGCGAAGCAGGGCTTTCCGCTTGTGAGCGATATACGGTAGTGTTAAACGGAAAGGAAGCGATTGCGAATGCCTCCGATTCTACCATTGCAGCCAGAATGCTTTCCGATAGCGGAATCCCTCATGGCATAGCTGACACGTCTGCTACAGCCACGATACGCCGCTATATCGCGATTGTATTTCAGCAGGATATGATTAGTCTGTATCGTTCGTCTGGACGTCGTCTCTGGTTGAATAACCGTGTTAAAGAAGGAGAGGACAGATACGAAGAGATAGACCCCGAGCAGAAAACAAGAGAAATTCGCCGCCTTAAACAATACGCAATCCGGAGTGTGTACACATTGGGACTGGACTTTGCGGCGGTTTATTTGGGTGTTGATATGCATGGAACGATGCGGGTACTTAATGTCGCTACTACTTTTCACATGACCCGCACATTAGCCCGAAAGTTTATTTCCCGTATTGAAAATTTCTGCCGGGAGTATTGTGCCTCTGATACGCCCATTATGCTGGGAGCTGATATAGAATTTATACTTCGCAATCAGGCGGGGAATTTGGTGCTGGCTTCCGATTGCTTTCCGAAGGAAGGGCCGGTCGGTTGTGATCGTGTCTGTATGCGGGGCGACGAGACGAAGAAGCTTCGCCCGTTGGCGGAGCTGCGGCCAGATCCCGCGGCTGATGCCAGGGAGCTGTTTCGTAATCTGTACCGCACGATGATGATAGCCATTCGGAAAACAGGTTCACCGCATATCGAATGGGTAGCAGGAGGCATGCCTTTGACCGGGTATCCGATTGGCGGTCATATCCATTTCAGCGGAGCTGTACCGAATGCGCAATGGTTGCGTGCCTTGGATGGATATTTGGCACTGTCTGTATTTATGCTGGAAAGTCCTCGTTCGCTTGCCCGCAGACCACGTTATGGACAATTGGGAGATATGCGCTATCAGTTCCACGGTGGATTTGAATATCGAACACTGCCAAGTTTTCTTGTGTCCCCTAAAGTGACGCGTGGCGTGTTGGCATTAAGTCATCTAATCGCTCTGTCATACAGGGAGCTTCGGACACGGCCATTCCTGAATCAGGAGCTGCACCATGCCTTCTACCATGGCGATCGTGATACATTGTTTCCGCTTGTTCCCCGCTTGTGGGATGAATTGCGTGAAACGGAAATGTATGCGCATTATGCTATGTATTTAGAACCGTTCGCACAGCACATCCTATCTCGGACTCAGTGGGATGAATATTCGGATATCCGGCCTGTCTGGAAGCTGCCGCCGTTTCAGCCGGAATCATCTGTTTCTCGTCGAGCATACGAACACAGTGTGTTATAATGATAGAAGAGAAAATGCCAGTACAGGAGAGAAAAAACGTTATGAAATATACCCCCATGATTCAGCAATACCTCGCAATCAAAGCCCAGTACAAGGATGCTTTTTTATTCTTTCGGTTGGGCGATTTCTATGAGCTTTTCTTTGAGGACGCGCTGACCGCGTCGCGGGAATTGGAAATTACGCTGACTGGACGTGAAGGGGGCGGCGAAGAACGCATTCCGATGTGCGGTGTGCCGCATCATTCGGTAGATACATACATCGCCCAGTTAATCGAGAAGGGCTATAAGGTTGCGATTTGTGAACAGGTGGAAGATCCGAAGCAAGCTAAAGGTGTAGTGCGTAGGGAAGTAACCCGCGTTATTACACCAGGCACGGTTATGGAAGGGAAGCTTCTGCAGGATAAGGAAAATAACTATTTGCTTTCGGCGCTTATGTGTAATGCGGCGTTTGCGCTTGCTGCATGTGATATTTCTACCGGCGAATTTCATGTAACGGAAGTGCCGACCCAATCGCAACTGTTCGATGAGATTATGCAGTATCGCCCATCAGAACTTGTGCTACTTACCGGAGAAGAAACGCTGGAGGACGAAGAGCTATCCGAACAGTTGGCCTTGTACTCTATCGTTGTAACAAAGCGTTCCGTAGATATGGATATGAAGGAGGACACACAAGCAGGGTTTGCCGCCTTGTTCAGCGATGTGAAGTGTGGACGGGAAAGCACGCCGGCAATGCTTGCGGCGTCCCGCGGCCTACTGTCGTATCTAAAAGAGACCCAAAAGCGTTCACTCGATCATTTGCATCGGGTGAATCTGTATGAAGCAGCTGCTTTTATGGTACTCGATCAATTTACACGACGCAATCTTGAACTGGTAGAGACTATTCGAGAGAAGTCGAAGAAAGGTTCACTGCTATGGCTGCTGGATCAGACGGTGACTGCTATGGGCGGAAGGCTTCTGCGTCGCTGGATTGACAAGCCGCTTCTTAGCAAAGCAGAGATTGAACGCCGTCAGGAAGCAGTACAAGCGCTTCTGGATGGGTGGCTGGCACGAGATGAACTGCGCACCAGTCTAAAAGAAGTATATGACTTGGAACGTTTGGCCGGACGTATTGCATACGGTACAGCAAGCCCAAGGGATTTAGTCCAGCTGAAATCCTCGCTACAGTCAATACCGATGCTTAAACGCACGCTCCGTGAGCTGGCTGGCAGCTCGGAAGCATTGCGAGATGTGGCAGGCCGGCTAGACCATTGTCCGGATATTATTAATATGATTGATACGGGTATTGTTGACGACCCGCCGATTGTTATCAAAGAAGGCGGGTTAATTAAAGAAGGTTATCATGATTATTTGGACAAGCTGCGCACAGCCAGCCGTGAAGGTAAACAATGGATTGCCGGATTGGAACAGCAGGAACGGCAAGTGACGGGCATTCGCTCTCTAAAGGTCGGATACAACAAAGTATTCGGTTATTATATTGAAGTTACTAAAGCAAACCTTGCTGCGCTCCCGGAGGGGCGCTATGAGCGCAAGCAAACATTGGCTAATGCCGAGCGCTTTATTACACCGGAGCTGAAAGAAAAGGAAGCGCTCATTCTGGAGGCGGAAGAGAAACGCTCCGAATTGGAATACCAGCTGTTTGTAGAAATTAGGGAAAGAATTGCACATCAGGTGAAACGATTGCAAACATTGGCTGTGCAGGTAGCAACGGTAGACGTACTCCAATCGTTTGCCACTGTGGCTCAGGATAACCGCTATGTGAAGCCGGAAATACTGGTAGATGGGCCGCTTGTAATTCGGGATGGCCGCCATCCAGTTGTAGAAGCAGTGCTGCGTGGCGAGCCCTTTGTGCCGAATGACACTGAACTTGGTACCGAGCAGCAAATTTTGTTGATTACCGGTCCGAACATGGCCGGGAAAAGCACATATATGCGTCAGGTGGCGCTAATTGTCATTATGGCGCAGATAGGCAGCTTCGTACCGGCAGAATTCGTGCAGGTAACACCGGTTGATCGCATCTTTACCCGGATTGGGGCAGCAGATGATTTGGTAGGCGGTCAGAGTACATTTATGGTTGAAATGAAAGAGATTGAAGTTACGCTGTCAAATGCGGGTGAACGCAGCCTCGTCATCATTGATGAACTGGGCCGAGGCACTTCCACTTCGGAAGGAATGTCCATCGCACAAGCTGTTATTGAGTACCTGCATAATGATATTGGCTGTAAGACGCTTGTCTCCACGCATTATCATGAATTGTCGCATCTTGAAGCGACGCTTGACCGCCTGAAAAACTTCCATATGGCCGTTAATGAAACAGAGGACAATGTTATTTTCCTGCGTAAACTCGTTCACGGTCCAGCGGACAAGAGCTACGGTATTTATTGCGCTCAAATTGCAGGGCTGCCTTCACGCATCATTGAACGGGCCAATCAGTTGCTGGATGAATATGAAGGGGCAGTCGCCCGGGAGGTTGTGTCAGAGGATGGAGAACTGCACCGGCTAAAGGAGAATGCTCCGGTAGCGGAACCCCAGATTACTCTTGTACGGGAGCCTGTATCGGTTGGTGCAGTCGAGGTAGTGGAAGAAGTCGAACAGCTTAACCTTTTTGGTGAACCGGTACGGTCTGTTCAGGAGAAAAAGGCTGACAGACCTGGAGTAAACAAGACGGAAGAAAAGGCTCTGAAAAAATTGCGTGAAGCGGACTTATTGAATATGACGCCGATGCAGGCGATGAACTTTTTGTTTGAGTTAAAGCAACATATGTAACGGATAAGCGAGGAGGGGATGTCCGTGGCAAACATTCAGGTAATGGATACCCAATTAGCCAATTTGATTGCGGCTGGTGAAGTGGTTGAGCGGCCGGCCTCTGTTGTGAAGGAGTTGGTAGAAAATGCGATTGATGCAGGGAGCACCCGCATCGAAGTGCATTTGGAGGAAGGCGGTTTAACTTCCATTCGCGTAGTAGATAACGGATGTGGCATGGTGGAGGCGGATTGCCGTTTGGCATTTGAGCGGCATGCTACCAGCAAGCTGAAACGGGAGCGTGATCTGTCTCATATCCGCACGCTAGGATTTCGGGGTGAAGCATTGCCAAGTATTGCGGCTGTTTCGCGAACGGAAATTAAGAGTACGGCCCGGGGTGAGCAGGGCGGTACACGCATCCGTATTTCGGGAGGGACAGAAGAAGTTTGCGAACCGGTTGCATTCCCCCGCGGCACTGAGGTTGTTATATCAGATTTATTCTACAATACACCGGCCCGTTTGAAGTATATGAAAACCATCCATACGGAAGTCGGTCATGTTTCTGATGTAATGAATCGTTTAGCGCTGTCACATCCGAATATTGCATTTCTGCTTACACATAATCAGAAGCAATTATTGCGTACATCAGGAGACGGCCAACTGCTTCATGTCATTGCGGCAGTGTACGGTATGAATCTTGCTCGCAGCATGGTTCAGATCGAAGCGGAATCGCTTGATTTCAGATTGTCCGGGTATCTTGCCAAACCGGAAATCACCCGGGCAAGTCGCTCATACATTTCGACATTGATTAATGGACGCTATATACGAAGCATGGGACTGACGAATGCGATTCTACGCGGTTACCATACCTTGTTGCCGATTAACAGATATCCGATTGCGGTGCTTTCGCTTGAGATGGAGCCGACGCTGGTTGATGTGAATGTGCACCCGGCCAAACTTGAGGTCCGTTTCAGCAAAGACCAGGAGCTGTATGCGTTCGTGGAGCGAGAAGTCAAGCAGGTGTGGAGCGGTCAGCGACTCATTCCGGAACCAGGCCGGAATGAGTCGGCTGGTCCACGTCCGAAGAACAATGAATATCAGGCATCTATGGATTGGACGCTATTCGTACCGGATAAAGAAGAAAAACGCTTGGTTTCTGCACCTGATCCGGAATGGAGGACAGAACGAGCAGAAGGGCAAAAAG
The DNA here is from genome assembly GCF_000466385.1 of Aneurinibacillus aneurinilyticus ATCC 12856. Classification (GTDB taxonomy): domain Bacteria; phylum Bacillota; class Bacilli; order Aneurinibacillales; family Aneurinibacillaceae; genus Aneurinibacillus; species Aneurinibacillus aneurinilyticus. The sequence continues at coordinate 18,310 of NZ_KE952827.1, read as the reverse complement.
AAGATAGCGTTGGGGCTACGGAAACAGGAAACCGGTGGGAGCTGCCCGATTTTTCCGCTTCTAGCTTAGAGCAAGAGGAGAAGGAGGCAGAGGCGAGCCTATATCATACAGAACCGGGCTCAGACTATGTCGCAGAGCATCAGGAAACGGCAAGCACAATGGATGAACCTGCTACAGCGCCACAAGTTTCATCATCAGTCGAGCATGAGGAGCAAGACCCAGCGGGTTACGAGAGGAAAGAGGAAGCTCGTAATTTGCGCGTGCCGGAGATGTATGCACTCGGTCAATTGCATGGCACATATATTTTGGCACAGAATCAGGATGGAATGTTCATGATTGACCAGCATGCCGCACAGGAGCGCATTTTTTATGAATACTTTCTTAACAAACTGCACGAAGAAGCCATAGAGAGTCAGGAACTGCTTATCCCGATTACGCTGGAGCTGACAGCAGCTGAAGCAGCTGCAGTAGATGAAGGGCGTGAATGGTTTGAACGTGTAGGTGTGCATATGGAACCGTTTGGAACGAACAGTTATATTATTCGCTCCCATCCGCGCTGGCTGCCACGGGGGGAAGAAGAGGGAATTCTACGGGAAATGGTAGATATGGTCCTCACGTCGAAGAAAGGAATCGATGTGGTGAAGCTGCGCGAAGCGGCTGCCATTACGATGTCGTGCAAGGCCGCTATCAAGGCAAACCGTTACTTGAACCATGCCGAGATAGAGGCTCTTATTGAGCGATTGCGTCGGACGAGCAGTCCGTTTACGTGCCCGCATGGTCGTCCGATTATTATTCATTTCTCAACATACGATATTGAGAAGATGTTCAAAAGAGTGATGTAGGCATTGGGCACACATATACATCTGATTGGATAAATCGACACATTCCTCTTTTTCCTAAATCTCCTGCTTCAACCGTCAGGTAAGTGGGGGCAGTTCAAATATATGGTAGAATATGTTTATCGAAATAAGGGAGGCATCCGTCTTTATGAAAGTTGTAAAAGAGCTTAGAAGCTGGATGGGGCCAATTGGGATTGGCTTCATCTTATCCATATTTATTAGCATCTTTGTTTTTCAACCTTATAAGGTGGAAGGGCATTCCATGGATCCTACTCTGCATGATCAGGAGCGAATATATGTTTCAAAACTATCGCATACCTTTTCCAACCTTCCCGACTACGGTGATATCGTTGTTATTGACAGTCGTGTTAACAGGGAGCGTACTTTTAAAGATAACATCGTAGAGCATCCGTTTTTTCAACTTATAAACGGGAATACAAACGAAGAAATCTTTTATGTAAAAAGAGTGATTGGTAAGCCAGGAGACGTATTAGAATTTAAAGATCACAAGGTGTACCGAAATGGAGAGGCAATACAGGAGCCTTATATTAAAGAAACCATGGATTTTGAGTCAGATAGAAAATGGGTTGTTCCAGATAACCATATTTTTGTGATGGGGGATAATCGAAATAATAGCAATGATAGTAGAAACATTGGTTTTATTCCTCTTGATCATTTGATGGGTATTAAGAAATGGCCATAACAACGCAGTATCAGACACTGAAGCTGGCTGTTATATGGTGTAGCAAGAAGGGAGAGCGGGCGTGATTCCATGCTCTCCTTTCTTATAACTGATTATCACCTTGCTGAGCAGTAGCTTTTATTTGTGGAAGTCGATTTAATACAAGTTGGACGGCGATGGCATCATCAAGATAGCCAAACGGAAAAACATAATCGGGTATAATGTCCGCAGATAAGACAAAGTACAATAATGCACTTCCTATTATAGAGCGTTCTTCTAGTGTCATTTTATTCTTGCAAAAAAGTTTATGCATAAGCTTCAGTTGATCGATAAACGGTCCAGCGCCGCTTACTTGATCGACTTTTGCTTGAAATTCTTCCATGATAATGCGTTTGCCTTCCTCGGTCAACGCATACTTCTCGTATTTGGTCAATTCTTGCTGAACCCGTTCTGTTGTATACTGTTGATCAAATAAATTGGAAGATGCAAGAATTTCTTGAATCGTATCCACTGAAGCATGAATATCTGAGTGTTGCTGTTCTGGTTGCATTTCGAAATTAAAGCCTGCAGCTTTAAATAATTTATATGCAGGGACACCAAGGTGATGAGCGAATTGTTGCAGGTGCTCAGGTTTTGCCTGCTGTTTGTCGTTTGCAATTCGTGAAATAGTGGCTGTGTCGATTCCTGTAAGTGCACTGAGCTTACGCATAGACAATGAGCGCTCTTTTAGCAATGCTTTTAACAGTAACCCTATACTTTGGTCTTTTTTATTTGCGTACATAACCAGATCACTCCTTACAAATAGTGATAAATAAAAAGCGATAAGAGTGAAAGGTTGACCAATCAGGGGAAGTTCGGCTGGGGAAAGCTGTATTTCCTGGTATTGCGCTCTCAGCAAATGCTCTTTTCTTAACGCTTTAGAAAGAAATAATCAACACTCTTGAGACATAATATTCAACCCGTTTTTCATTAATACTTGTTGTTTTATTGTATGAATTATAAATGAGCAGTATAACAAAAAACTGGTGCGGGCGTAACTGCATCCATACCCAACATATTATTAATCCGAAAAGCAAGCAGGGCCAAAAGCCTCCCAATATGAGTGGGAGGCTTTCTTGTGTCAGAAAAGGTGAACAGCCATGAAAAAAGCAAAACATCATATAGGCATTAAATTTTCTAACTGTGGAATCCTAATACAGAAAGGGTGGCGATGACTAATGGAGAAAAAGCAAAAAACAAAAACTGCGTCTCTTCTTACAAATCAATTTGCTCAGGATAAAAATCAATATATAAACGAACGAATGAATGCTGAACCATTAAGTCTTACTGCAAGCGTAGATATCCAAACAGACGAGGAAGCAACAAGTCGAGAAAACGATTATCAATTTTTGTACTGGCAGTAAGTGCGGATGGTTAGAATTCATAAAAGGATAGCAGGAGAATATCATGGACGATAAAAAAACATGGGATTTAATTTCTATTGCATCCATTCCGCTTGTCATGACATTGGGGAATTCGATGCTCATTCCCGTCCTGCCTATTATGGAGAAAAAATTGGCGATTTCTCCATTGCAGGCCAGCATGATTATTACTGTTTATTCTGTAGTAGCTATTCTTTTCATTCCAATAGCAGGGTTTCTTTCCGATAGAATGGGACGAAAAGTAATTATTATTCCCGGTTTAATTATTGCTGGTCTGGGAGGTCTTTTGTCAGGATGGGCGGCCTGGAAAATGTCCCATCCTTATTTCATGATTCTTGTAGGCCGTTTACTGCAGGGAATAGGCGCGGCAGGTGCTTTTCCTATCGTCATGCCGCTTATCGGAGATATGTTCCGAAGCAAGAGTGAAGTAAGTGCAGGACTTGGATTTATTGAAACATCCAATACGTTTGGTAAAGTATTAAGTCCCGTTTTAGGGGCTTTCTTAGCATCACTCCTATGGTATGTCCCCTTTTTTGCTACGCTTGTTTTCTGCTTGATTTCTGCATTGCTCGTAGCTTTTTTTGTGAAAACACCAAAAGAGAAAAAAGAGCCCAAGGATTTTAAAGCCTTTAAAGCATCTATTGCATATATTTTTAAAACTGAAGGACGTTGGTTGTACGCCATTTTTTCCATTGGCTGTATTTCGATGTTTGTTTTGTTTGGCGTTCTTTTTCATTTATCATCTATATTAGAAAGTCAGTACAAAATTGAAGGAGTAATGAAGGGGCTGATTCTGGCCATCCCTTTAGCAGCACTATGTATTACGTCTTACATTACGGGAAAAATTATCGGCGAGAATAAAACAATAATGAAATGGATTGCGTTTTCAGGGATGTTGCTCTTATCCGGGAGTATACTCTGGATAAGCTTCTCCAATAGCGTCTACATCTTGATCTTTGCGCTTTCTTTAAGCGGGATTGGAATAGGCGCAGCGCTTCCTAGCCTCGATGCTTTAATTACACAAGGGTTTGGGGAAGAAGAACGGGGAACCATTACTTCTTTATATAATAGTGCACGGTTTATCGGTGTAGCGCTTGGACCGCCCGTCTTTGCCTTTTTAATAAAATTTTCCCATAAAACATTATTCTTTTCAGTTACTGTAGTGTGTATAGTTGCCGCGATTCTTTCACTGTTTGCGATTAAGCCTCCGGGCAAACCGCCTGTAAAAGGAAGCGTTTTCTCAATCCTTGTATCTAAAAAAGAACGAGTTAGATAGAAGCTAAGCATATTACGCTTTGCAGAGGAGGATACCGTTATACTTTTGCTATAATAGCATGGTAAAACAGGGTTAGTTCTTAATTATAAAGGAAAGGCTTTAATCAAGGAGGTAAGCCTCATGAGATTAAAGATTACAGAGCATCCGATTCAATTGATAATTATTGGTGTAGCCTTAATTGTTAGTGCAGTTCTCATTTGGAAGTGTGCTGTTTGGATGGATAACCAGTTTGCCAAAAAAAATAAATTGTAAAATCAAGGGTATTGATTATCCAGTATGATCCAGAGTGGATCGTCA